>JAPUDU010000124.1 GCA_027492935.1 Fimbriimonadaceae bacterium | reverse complement strand
CCAGAAAAAAACGTCGATGTAATCCGAGCCGGTTCGTGAGTCCAGAGCTGACCGATTGGATCTTGACCTGTGTGAAGACTAGTATTGTCGTCACGGGTGATATACACATCGCAATTGGCTCCCGTATTGACTCCTTCGATCGCTACATGAACCGACAAGGCAGATCCAGGTGCGGGAATGGCTTCGTCCCGCGTTCTGGCGGGCCAAGTGATTCGAATTGTCGGGTTTTCAATGGTGGGACCGACGTTGCCTCCACCGCCTCCACAAGCGAGAAGAGTTAAGAAAAGGATATATCCCGCAAAGTATGCGGGCCGAAAAGGTTTCATCAAGAGTCTCCACGATGACTCTTGCACTCGCGCATGTTACGGAAGCGTTACGAGACCATTGAATGAAAACGATTTCATGAATTTGGTCCCGATTGTTGACGATCAAAATTCGTCGTCGAAGGGTTTGATTCTACGGATTTAGCGCTCCAAGATTTTCTGCTTTTCCGTCAGTGCGCCGCTCACGCAGGGGGAATTCATAGGGTAATTCAACGAATAAAAATATCTCGGATTTGATGACTTATTGGGGCAGATTTAAACCGTTCCTGTCCTTGCGAAATTCATATAAGAAAATAACAGTACATATTCGGTGAGTCGGGACTTTAGGGTTATAATGCGCCAATGCGTAATCTGTTATTTAAAGCAGGATGTCTTGGCGGAGCTCTGCTTTTAGTCGGCTTTGCCAATGCACAGAAGGTAAACCGCACCCCGAATGAAGGAAAAGTTACTCATTCTACAGTCGGCGGTCAGCAGGTAAAACTTCGTCCTCAATCTCCAGCTTCCGGTACCTGGCAGCGAATTACAAATCCTCCCCCCGGAGCCGTCAGCCTGCCGGTCTTGATGACCGACGGGACAGTCCTGTGTCATAGCCTTTTAACAAATCAATGGTTCAAGCTCACTCCGAATTCGGCGGGTAGCTATCAAAATGGTACATGGTCGTCGATTGCGACCATGCAGAGTGACTACGGTCCCCTCTATTTTTCATCTTCCGTTCTCTCCGACGGACGGTTGGTGGTCATCGGCGGTGAATATAACCTTAATCAAGGTGGAGTCTGGACAAATAAGGGTGCCTACTATAATCCGGTAACCAATAAATGGACCACTTTGGCCGCTCCTTCTGGCTGGGGCAACATCGGTGATGCTCAGTGCCAAGTGTTGCCGGATGGGCGGTTTATCCTTGCCAATATTTTTGATACGCGAATGGCCGTACTCAATCCTTCGACGATGACTTGGACCGCGCTTCAAAGCACGGGCAAGTTGGATCGCCACGATGAAGAAGGATGGGTCTTGCTCAAGGATGGAACGATCATTACTTGTGACGCTATTAATTCGCCCCATGCCGAAAAATATGTTCCTTGGCTTGATAAGTGGATTTCGGGTGGCGACACGCCAGCCAGCCTTGAAGATTCAGATTCTCAAGAACTTGGTCCGATGGTCCTGATGCCAGACGGTAAAGTCGTCGCTTTTGGCGCGACCGGACACAACGCGATCTACACACCGGGCGCTACCGCAATGGATCCTGGTTCGTGGAAGGCGATGCCAGATTTTCCAAACATCGGCGGCCAGCTTGATATTGCCGACGGACCTGCCGTTCTTTTGCCGAATGGTAAAGTGCTGGCTTATGCCAGTCCTGGCGTTTTCAATTCACCAAGCCACTTCTACGAGTGGGATGGAACTTCGCTGCTAGAGGTCGCTAATGTGCCTAATTCGAGCGGCAACCCTTCGTTTGTCGGTACTTTCTTGATCTTGCCGACGGGGCAAGTCATGTTCACCGACCAGTCACGTGACGTCGAGTTCTATACGCCAACTGGTGGTCCTCAAGATTCTTGGAGACCGACGATTACGACGGTGCCGAGTACGCTCGTGGTTGGCAAGACCGCCATTTTGAAGGGAACGCAATTGAACGGCCTTTCGAACGGCAGCTCTTATGGTGACGACGCGACGAACAACTCGAACTATCCGTTAGTTCGTATCACGTACAAGAATTCCAAACACGTGACTTTCTTCCGAACGCATGACCACAGCACGATGGGAGTTGCGACCGGTACGACCGTTGTCTCGACGAATTTCGATGTTCCATCGAACGCCGAAACGGGAGCCGCGACGCTCGAAGTCGTGACCAACGGTATCGCCTCGGCCCCAGTCAATGTCACCATCGCGAAAGATGCATTGAAGCCAGATGGAGTTGGAATGTACGAAGGGCTTTCGGGTGCAGGCAGCCTTAGCAGCATCCTTGCTTCCGACAATTCTTACTACACCGTTAATTCAGTGAATATGGGTGCGACCGGCCAAGTCGCCTCGGCTTTTGTCACCTTCACTCCGGGAACGGGAGCAAATTCGCTGCAGTACACCTTCGAATCGAACGTTTCGTCTCCCTGCCAAGTTCTGCTCTTCGCCTATAACTGGACGACGGGCGTGTATGACAGCATCACCAACTCGTCGCAGACCTCGACCGATAAGACAACTGACTTTACGGT
>JAPUDU010000123.1 GCA_027492935.1 Fimbriimonadaceae bacterium | reverse complement strand
AGAACGGTTTGGACAGGATCCCACTTGACATCAATGAGGGTTCCAGCGGCGTCAAAACTGATGGCCTCGTATTTCATCATTTGGGACGATACCGGGATGGTTCACTTTGAAGGTGAGTCTTGATTGGAGTGAGGATAATTAGAGACACATAAAAACGTCCTAAATTTTGTAATCCTTACGAACCGTTTACGAGAAAATGCAGTAATACGGGTAGAGATTTCTCTGAGAGTTGATTGAAATGATGTTGAAACAAATTGGTCTGTTGGTTTTCACGGTAGCGGCAATGGGTGCTGTTGCTTCTACACAAGAAGCTGTTACTTTGCGGCTCAAAGTTAGCGAAGGTGAAGTATTTAATTCGAAGATGACGATTAACGTCGATTTTCAGGGCACACCTATTACAGTGACAGGGAAAAGCGTTATGACCGTCAAATCGGTAAAGGACGGCAAGATTGTTTTTGAAAACGCTTCCAAGGAAACAGTGCTTGATCTTGGTGGTGGTCAAACGATGGACCAACCTGACACGAAAGTTCTGACCACTCAAAATGATTTGGGTCAAATTTTGGCGTTGGAAGGCGACGAAGCAACACCAGAAGCGGCTCGTATGGCTGCTGCGATGAGTGTCCTTTTCCCAGATCAGGCTATCAAGGTTGGCGACAAGTTTGAGAAAACTGTTGAAGCAGATGCCAAGCTTGGAACGCGCAAATTAACTGCAAAGTACGAAGCTACCGAACGAAAGACCTGGAATGGCTCTGATGTCTTAGTTTTGAAGGTTGATCTCAGTGAAAGCGGTGACACGCCACTCTCTTGTTCTGGAACGGTTTCTGTTAACGTCAAGAACGGCTTGCCGGTCTTGATGGACTTTGACTTTAAAAACATGCCAGCTCAGGGAATGACGTTTGACGGCAAGTACCACTCGGAAGCAGTTAAGTAATAGCTGTTCAGATTAGAAAAAGCCCGCAAGTATTTTCTTGCGGGCTTTTTCTTTGTTGATTCGTGTCGTATTATTTTGGTAGAAGGCAGATATGCAGTTATCACGGCGAATTTCCGTTTTGTTGGGTTGCTTTTTAGTTCTGGTTGCACATGCAGGCGTAAATGACGCGTTTGTACACCGTTTGAATCTTAATAAGGGCGATACATATGAATTTGAAACATTTGAACTTGTTGAGACTCCAAAGGTTAGATATAGGATGCATAGTAAGAATTTCTTGACTGTGGTTGAGGTGCAGTCAGACGAATATGTATTGGAAACGGTCAACAAAGATTTGGTTTTCGCTATTGAGGGAACGAAAGGCACCTATCTGCCATCTTCCACAACGACAGTAAGGCAGCGCAAAGATGGCACGGTTTTGGATATTAAATGTGATACAGCGGGTGATGCGGGCTCGTTTGTAAAGAATCCCAATAATTTTCGGTATCCAGATACCCCGATTGGATTAGGTGGTTCTTGGAATAAATTTGTTATGGCAGATGCTGCCCTTGGAACGCCTGATATAACAATTCGCTATGTTGTTTCAGGTCGAAAATTATGGAATGGGTTTGATGTCCTGATCGTGGATTTTACAAGTGATCCGGCAGTTGAGACGCCGATGCCGATGAAAGGTACGACTTATATTGATGCTGAATCTGGCCTATCGGTTTTTACTGAAGGGTATTTGGAAAACCGTACGAAAGTCGAACCGTTGCGCTCCCATTTCAGGATGCAGATTAAGCCGTGACTGGTGCTTTAATAAGTTTTTCATAAAGGTTTGAGTCCTTAGAGAACAGTAGCAAATGTTCCACCGTATGGGGAGCAAGAGGACTAACGATGAAAGAGATTCGTGGCGTTTTTTTGGGCTTAGGGGTTGCCTTTGCAGCTTCGTGTTTTGCGGGACAGGGTGTGGTTCCCAATATCAAATTGAGTGTGAAATCAAATACCCGCTATGTTTATGATTGTTCATATCGAACAGTTTGGAATCGCAAAGGGATGCCAGCGGAAAGCATGGTTTCGCGTTCTGGGAGCTTAGCGGTGAAGGTGGATGGTTTAAAGAAGGGGGTGTATGGATTTAATACATCACTTTCGGGTTGGAAAACTGTAGCTGAGACGTTCCGAGAGAATCGATCCAACATGCGCAACGGCAATGACCTTGTGGTTCGCTCACGTGAAAAGGATCGGATACTCACGGGAAAGGTAAATGTGTCGGGTCAAATTCTTAGTAAATATGCAGCTGACGATTGGCGATCTTCAATGTCAGTGTTTTTGCCGTTACCCGGCAAATCAGTAAAAATCGGCGATCATTGGGTTGGCATTTTGCCAGTTGCGCCGGGAACATATTCAAGCAATAGGCGCGTGGTTTATGAGGTTTTTGAGCGTCAGAAGTTCAACAAGCGAGATGTTCTTTCAATTCAGTTTACAAGCGAACCAACAGTAGGCATGAATGAAGTGATATCGGGAGACCTCTTGCTTGATATCCGCACGGGTTTGATTGTGCGTTCTAGCATGAAGAACGTTTATGAAGAGAACGGAATGTTAGTTCAGGTTGATGTGAAA
>JAPUDU010000122.1 GCA_027492935.1 Fimbriimonadaceae bacterium | reverse complement strand
ACAAAGAGGAAGCAAGTCACCAGTGCAGAAACAGGATTTCCCGGTAAGCATAAAATGCTTTTCTCACCTACGCTTAACATAGAAACTGGTTTTCCAGGCTTGATTGCGACCCTCGAAAAAACCGTTTCCCCTCCTAACTCAGCTAAGGCACCCAAGATATGATCACGTTCTCCATCCGCAAGACCACCGACCGTAACAACAACGTCGCACGTTTCGATAAAATTCGAAAGAGCTGATCGAGTTTGTTCAAAGCAATCGGGGACATGAACATGACAAACATCTGAAATCCCAATCTCTTTGAGCGCAGATTGAATGGCAATCGAATTTGAATTGTAAATCTCTCCAGAACGCAACTCCGAACCAATATCCCGAACCTCATCACCGGTTGTTAATAGTCCTACAATCGGCAACTGCGTTATCTCTACTTCATACACTCCAGCTGAAGCGAGCAAACCTATCCGGGCGGAATTCAATACCTGGCCTTTTAAAACTAATTCAGCACCACTAAGAAAATCCTCTCCGGCACGCCGAATGTGTTGTCCCAACTTTCCCAAATCTTCGCATTCCACAATACCGTCCTGAACGTAACAATCCTCTTGCATCAAGACTCGATCGCAGTTTGCCGGAATCGGTGCACCTGTCAGCACTCGCACAGCTTGCCCGGGAGCTAACGCGGTTGTCCCAACATCAGATCCTGCAAACATTTCACCAATCAGTTTAAAACCAGATTCCGACTCAGTCGTGTCACAAATTGCATAACCATCAACAGCCGAATTATCAAATCGCGGTGAATTCTCCTTGGCCGTGCAAGTTGTGCATGCTACTCGACCAAGCGAATTCTGAAGCTGAACAATCTCAGGTCTAAGTGGCTTAGCGTGGTGACGAACCCGAGCGAGCGCGTCCTGCCAATTCAACAGATCAGTCTTCATGTCCACCCCCCGTTAGCATTGGCAAAGCATGAAGTACATGCGGAAAAACTGCTTGCATTGCATCCCGGCAGGCCCCCGGTGAACCAGGCAAACAAATCACCAAAGTCTTCCCCATCACCCCCGCTACGCTCCGACTCAGCATCGCCGTTCCCACTCGCTCCTGCCCGTAACGCCGAATCTGTTCCTCCACACCCGCCAACCGCAATTCTAAAAACGGCTCAACCGTTTGAGGGGTCACATCGCGCGGCCCAACCCCGGTTCCCCCTGTCAACAACAGTACGTCGACCCCCGCTAACTCGCGAACTGCACCGGCAATATCCTCTCCTTCATCCGGCACCAATTTACGCTCAATCGAAACCGCCCCAATACTTTCTAACTCATCCGCCAAAATCCGCCCTGAAACGTCCTCTCGTTCCCCACGCGAACAGCCGTCAGAAACCGTCACAACCGCCGCCGTAAACCCATCAACCGACCCCCAATCCGACTTCCCTCCCCGCTTTTCAATCAATCGAATATCGCAAATCGTAATAGACTCATCAACTGGCTTCAACAAGTCATAAAGGTTCAAAGCCGCAACCGCCGCCGCCGCCATCGCCTCAACCTCAACCCCCGTTCGATAAACTGCTTTGACCGTCACCGAGCATTCAATCTCCGTATCCCGCATCTCAAATTCAACCAGAACGTGGTCAATCGGAATCGGATGGCAATAAGGAATAAAGTCAGGTGTATTTTTCGCGGCCTGAGTAGCCGCGACCCGCGCCACTGCTATCGGATCACCCTTGGGCGCGCGCCCCGCCCGGACAATCTCAACAGTCTCCGCACTCATTCGCACAACCGCCCGTGCCGTCGCAACCCGATACGAATTCGACTTGTGTGAGATGTCCCGCATCCCCGGCTTCGGAACCTGATTATCCGCCAATTTGAGTCATGCTCCTCGATTGGATCGTCGCAAGCTGAATCATCGGCCGATGCTCCTTGGGCTTTCTCGTCATCGCCCCTCGGATCATTTCCGACAATGCATTGTCTTCCGCCCCGCCCCGCATTGCATCACGCAAACTCACCTCCGCTGGCGAAAACAAGCAAGGCTTAATCGCCCCGTCTGCCGTCAACCTAACCCGGTCGCAGTCTCCGCAAAATGTCTCTGTCATCGATGTCACAAAACCTACCTTCCCCTTAAATCCAGGAACAAAGAAATCCTTCCCAACCGCCGACTTTTCCGTCGAAACCCGCACCAAGTCATAAACCCGCTCAATATCCCGCCTCATATCCGCATACGGATACAAACTCGCCTCCGACCAGCGATTCCCCATGAACGGCATAAACTCAATGAACCGCACCGTAATCGCAAGTTCCTCCGTCAACTCCACGAAATCAACTATCTCATCCTCATTCACGCCTTTCATCACAACCACATTAATCTTCAATTCATCAAAACCGGCTTCATATGCCTTATGAATCCCCGACAAAACAAGCTCTAACTGGTCACGCCGCGTGATCCTCTCAAACCGAGCCCGATCCAGAGAATCAACACTAATATTCAACACATTCAGACCTGCCGCTTTATAATTAAGTGCTCGCTTACTCAACGTCGAACCATTCGTCGTCATTGCAACAACTTCAATCC
>JAPUDU010000121.1:8833-20098 GCA_027492935.1 Fimbriimonadaceae bacterium | reverse complement strand
TATTCTCTCAGCAAAGCCAATCTCCGAACAACCTCAGCCCCTCAGCGCTGCTTACACCGAAAAATTCGCACGTTACCGCGAGCAATACGGCCGCAAAATCACAAGTATCCTAAACGAACAACCTGTCGCTGAGGCAGTAATGTTCGGTGCTACGGAATCAATCGGATTTGTTATCGAGGTCAACGACGGTGGCGGCAAAGTCCATGCCTGGCAACGGGTTCGTATAGATGGGTTCGAGTACGACATCACCATCAACTGCGATGGTCGTGACCAAGTCGTTATGGAAAAGATTCTTGGATCAGCCCTATACAAAGATCCAAAAACCAACGACTTTCTTGTATCCGCTCTCGGTGCAACTGGTCTTCAAAGCTATCTCGGTATCGCTTTTACCCCCCAAACAAATATCCCCCGCGAAACCGCCACCAGCGTCGTCCTCCAGGCAGATCAATTCCCCGCCATGATCCTCGCCACCATCTGGACAAGCGACGAAATTGATTACGAAAACGAAGCCCAGCTCAAAAAAGCAATGGGAACCTGGCTCGCTACCTTCGTCCAAGGAGCACAGAGCGAAATCAGCCTTAACAGCACCAAAGAAGAAAATCAAACGGTTTACGAGATCACTGGCAAAATCCTTGTCCAGGGAAGCGAAGTAAAACTAATCGGCAAAGCTTTTGCTCGCCGCGATGATGCCCAAGCCGTTCTCGCTGTCATCGACCCCCGAGTCGAAGGGGCCGAAGAGTTTTCAAACAAAATCTTAAAAACCGTAACTCAAATTCCTAAACAAAACTAAGCCCGGACTGTAGGTTTCCGCCGTGCCTCCTTTTGCATTTTGCGAACAATCTCCGCAAAATCACTGGGGCAGTCAAAAGCACGGTAAACACTGCTGTAGCGAATGTATGCAATGGCATCAATGCCGTAAAGCTCGTCCATCGCCTTCTCCCCAATTTCACTTGAGCTCACCTCAAGTTCGGTCGCATCAAGCAACTCACGCTCAATAATCGCCACCGATTCATCCAATCGCTCCGCACTCACAGGTCGCTTACCGCATGCCAAGGTGAGTGAATTCAACAATTTCTCCCGATCAAAAAGCTCACGCGTTCCATCCGCCTTAATCACATAAAGGCGAGGCTTTTCTGGCTCTTCAAAAGTTGTAAATCGTCGGGTACAAGATTCACACTCCCGACGTCGCCGAATCGCATCCCCGTCCCTAGCAGGGCGCGAATCCAAAACCTTCTGCTCATCATGTCCACAGTAAGGGCATTTCATTCAATACAACCAAGCCGTAGAATATCGCTTCACTCTGCGATCCCAAACCCCTTTACCCCAAGGTTTTCCACAACCACTCCGAAGCAAAACCAACAATACTTTTCCCCAAAATCAAGACGTGTTAACACACACCAGCATTCAGCGACTCGATAAGCCAGCAATCAACCCAAGTACAAACCCTGCTGTCACCGGCACCGCCGGGACGTGACATGAAATTCAGCCGGAGTTAAACGACTTCATCAGCAAAAAGTAACCGACCCCCATAGCTGTCCCGATCGCCGTCGAAGCCGCAACCGTCAAGACTCGTTCTTTAGAGGTCATTACTTAACTGCTACGCCTATCAAGCATCAAGCAAAGCCGCGATACCCGGGAGTTCCTTGCCTTCCAAAAACTCCAACGATGCCCCACCACCCGTCGAAACATGCGAAACCTGATCCGCAAGCCCAAACTTTTCAATCGCCGCTGCCGAATCACCACCGCCAACAATCGTAGTTCCTGCACACTCGGTCAAACCGAGCGCAACTTCCTTTGTTCCGTTTGAAAAAGCATCAAACTCAAAAACACCCATCGGACCATTCCACAAAACCGTCTTTGCATTCTTAGCAATCTCGCGGAACCGCGCCGCCGTATCCGATCCAATGTCTAATCCCATTTGGTCAGCCGGAATCGCATCGCTGCTAACCACTGTGGGTGTCGCATCTGGCGCAAACGCAGGGGCAACAATTGTATCGGTCGGCAACGTGATTTTGCTGTCCTTCATCAATCCCCGGCAATATTCCAAAGATTCGTCATCCAAAACCGATGTTCCAATTTCCCAACCTTTCGCCTTGTAGAACGTGTAAGCCATCGCTCCCCCAATAATCAATTGGTCAACTTGAGGAAGCAACGCCTCAATCACTTGAATCTTATCTTTAACTTTGACCCCACCCAAAATCGCGACAAACGGTCTCACCGGATTCTCAACAGCATTCCCCAAAAAGTTGATTTCTTTCTCAATCAAAAAGCCCGCTACCGCCGGAAGATAATGCGCCACTCCCTCCGTCGAAGCATGTGCCCGGTGCGATGTACCAAATGCATCGTTCACATAGATTTCCGCCAACCCAGCCAATGCCCCTGCGAACGCCGCGTCGTTCTCCTCTTCTTCACCATGAAAACGAACGTTCTCCAACAAAACAACATCGCCTGGCTTCAACGACGCACTCGCCGCTTCTGCATCTGGACCAACACAATCAGCAATCAAAGGAACATCTTTTCCCAGCAACTCAGTGAGTCGTGCCGCTACCGGCCCCAACGAAAACTCCATGTTACGGTTCGCTTTCGGCCGCCCCAAGTGCGAACACAAAATAACTCCCGCACCTTGCGCTAAACAGTATTCAATCGTCGGCAAGCTTGAAGTGATTCGAATATCGTCTGTGATCACGCCATTTTCCATCGGTACATTAAAATCACACCGAATCAGAACTTTTTTGCCACTAAGGTCAATATCTCGAACTGTCTTCTTGCTAAGAGCCATACTCCCAATTTACCGCTGAACGACAAACTGTCCATGGGAGTCAACAAAGAATTCTTAACTTAACTCCCGAATAAAACTCAGCTTTATGAAAAATTAATACCTTTTGCAACTTCCGTCTTAGCGCATTTACATTGAAGTATTCAAGATAATCAAAACCAGGAAAGAATATGAAAACAACAATTTTCGCTCTCGCCGCGATTGTAGCTACAGTTAACATTGCTTCTGCCGAAGTAACGAAACCAAAAGAAGCACCGAAGTTGCTCTTCACTGCTAATGCCAAAACAATGCCTCAGTACCAACGTGGGCCAACTTACGGCAACACCATCTGGGGAACAACTGGTCTCATCCTCGTTCCAACCGCATTCGTCCAGCCCCAACAAACCCTCGGAGCCGGTATCAGCGTTAACGATGATCTTACAGTTGGATACGTCAACTTCGGCCTCCTCGAAAATGTTGAAGTCGGTGGAACACTAATCGATAATCGTGACAGTGATAAAACTGATGGTTTGATAAACGCAAAGTTCCACTTCGTTCCCGCCAACAACGACCGATTCCACCTGGGCGTCGGTATCATTGATGCCGCCGATGTTCGACAACAAAGTTTCTACATCGTTGCGTCCAGCGCCATCACTGTCCCCGATTTTGCCAAAGATAATAATGCGATCGGTCTCAACCTCCACTTTGGTGCTGGTAGCGGAATCTATGAACACGGAGTATTCGCTGGCGCCGAGGTCTTTTTTGCTCAAGGTCTCACGCTCCTAACCGAATGGGATACTGAAGACTTGAACTTTGGCCTGCGATACAACTTCAATCCATCGTTCACAGGAGAAATTGGCTCCTACTCACAAAACCCTTACTTTAAACTCGCGTTCAACACTCGATTCTAAAAAATCAAACACCATTGCAAGTGGTGCCCCTCTCTTGAAAATCATTTGAGGGGCTTTTTCATATTAAATGCCCTTTATTTAGTCATCCCCTTAACACGGCCACTACCGAAACACGCCGTAACCAAGACCCCCACACACACCCACAAGAACCAATCCCCCAACTGGCGATAAACTGTCCATCGCTTAACCCCCACCGACTGAGTCTCACCTCCCTCAAAACCTGCGGGCATCATCGAAACAATCCCCCCGTCCCCATTCACAAACATCGAATGGGCCGTCGCCTCAGCTCGCACTATCGGCACACCCAATTCCGCCGCCCGGAAAGGCGTAAACGCCGCATGAGCCGCTTGAATAAACCCATTAGGGCTCGCCGGATCAAGTGTCGGCAGCGCAATCAAATCGGGATCACCTGCATTAACCGTATCCCGCATCACTGCCGGATAACAACTGTCAAAACAAACATTCAGCCCCACATTCTGCGAAAGCGTATGCACCACCACTGGGCGCGTTCCGGCCGTCACTTGATTCGCTTCCGAACCAAACGGCTTCCGCTTAAAGTAGCTCCCCTTAATCCCATTCTCATCTATCAAAACCGCCATATTGTGCGGCTTAGGTTGATGATCGTCGTGCATAGAAGCCACCACAGGGTATCCACCATCCGAACCCGCAAACTTCTGAATCGCCGGAACATCCATCTGGGTCACACTGAGTTCGGGCCAAACTCCAACTTCCACCCCCCGACCAACTAAATCCTGGTTTAATGGCAAAATTGCATCCGCACCAAACTCATCCGTCTGAACCGCAGCCGCAATCCGATCCCTCCCTAAATCCGACCCTCCCGTTCGCCAAAACATCACCGAACAAAGCATCGCCATTCCTGCCAACGCTGGGGCAACATAACGCCACTCTTTCTGTTCTCGATCCGAAGCCAATGCAAAGTTACTAAACCACATCACCCAGCTCACGCCCCAAATCCCCGTGATACTCGCCAAAGCCATTGCCGGCGAACTCGCATACTGCGTCAACGCCAAATGAGCGGGAAGTTTGATGAAAGTCACACATTCCAAAACCACCCCCAAACAGGCCAAAATTGCCGCGCGCCCAAAGCTCATTGATTTGTGTTCTGCCGCAACCCCCATCATCACAGCCAACACCACCCCGTAAAGCCCAAATCCAACATAGTTCCAGCTCACATCCCCACTAATCACATTCGGCGCAACGAGCGGAGTTGTGCTCACAAATGCCGCCGTAAACGCCATGACTAACCCCGCTACAAACCCATAGATAAACCGCGTGCCCTTCACGCTCAAAATCACTGGCACCAAAAACACCCATCCCAAAATTGCAATCGACCGCGGCGGCATCGCTACCGCGAACATCACCCCTGCCAAAATTGCAAGCCCAAGCGCAATCAAAACCCTTCTCATTTACCAACTAACAACATATTCTTCTTGATCAGTTCCCGCGCAAACTAACCCTTCACCGAAGGCAGAAACGTGGTTGAAAAAAAACATCATGTGTCCAGTTGCGTCAGGTATTCCCAACCTGGACCCGCCCACCATCCCCCGAACCCAAGGTACTATTCCAACCCCTAGAGGCGACGTACCCAAGTGGTTAAGGGGAGGGACTGCAAATCCTTTATGCATCGGTTCGAATCCGATCGTCGCCTCCAAAAAAGATTTACCTCCCTTCTCACAAAGGAGAGGATTCTCTTCTCCTACTATTCTCTGTGGAAAACTCAAGCCCCCAATGCCAAAACCAATTCGTCCTGAACAAAGCACCATGAGCGCCTTGGTTCACCCGAATTACCAGCAAAGCCACATCACGGCGGCGTTTGGCGTCATCGAACCACCCCCAATCCACGTCGAAACCCTCACATTCCAAGGCCCGCTCACCACCCTCTTTCTCATGGTGCGCGATCACAAAATCGACCTCCTCGGAATCCCTCTCGGCCCGATCTGCGAAGCCTATCTCCGCTACCTGCTCGAAAGCGTCGAACCCCACCTTGAATCCCACGCCGTCGCCGTCAGTGCCCTCTGCTGGCTCCTGGAACGCAAAGCCTGGATGCTCATCCCCGTCGAACAAGAAGAAGAGGAACCCGAGGACCACGACATTCTTGATGACGTTGAACCTTACGTTCAAGAATTCCTCCCCGCCATTGATTCCCTGCTTGACCGCAAGGATGAGCGCGAACACCTATTCTTCCGCACCGGCGATCAATCATCACTTTACGAGCTTCCATTTGAAGCCACATCCATAACAACTTCCGACCTCGCTAAAGCTCTCGAATCCGTCCTCGCTCGTGCCAAACCGGACACCCCCGAGCGCCTGGATAAACCCCGTCGAAGCATCAGCGAACAAATGGTGATCGTTCTTCGCGAACTCAAGCCTCAACCCCTCCCGCTTGAAGAACTGATCACCGCCGAATTCACCCGCTCCGAGGTAGTCTGGTGGTTTCTAGCCCTCCTCGAACTAATCAGGCTCGGGCAAGCATCAGTCATCATGGACGAAGGCACCGTCAAGTTTGGTAAATACATCTCATCACCCCCCGAGGCTGCCGGATGAGGCTCGTACAAGCCTTAGAAGCCTTGCTCTTTGTCGCCGACAGCCCCGCTACACCCGAAGAACTCGCCAAGGCTCTCAACGTCCCAACATTTGAAGTTGAAGAAGCCCTCGAAAAACTCGGTGGACGCCTCCACCACACTTCCGCTCTCCAACTCGTCCGCATCGCTGGCGGCTACCAACTCTGCACCAAACCCGAATTCGCCGAACCCATCGCCCGATTCACCCAACCCCAAACGAGCAAGCTCTCCCGCTCACTCATGGAAGTCTTGGCCGTCGTCGCCTATAAACAACCTATCACCCTCGCCGAACTCGAAGAAGTCCGCGGTGTAGATAGCGGATACGGTGTCCGCCAACTCGTCGAGCGCCGACTCGTCTGCGAAATTGGTCGCCGATCAACCCCAGGTCGTCCAGTTGATTACGGAACCACTCAACAATTTCTCCACGCCTTCAATTTGCAATCACTTGAAGAACTTCCTGTCGTAAACTTCGAATCCCACGCTCTTCCCCAAACTATTGGCACCGAGTTACCACCCGAACAACCATCCCTTCTCGATCAATCACCCGAAGAAGAAGACAACCACCCCACTCTCGCATGACTCCCTTCGCCCTGCTCTTCGCTCTCAAGCAAACCAGCACTTTCGTAGGGCAATCAAACTTCCCTCCCCTCACTGCCGAAGCTGCTATCATCGTCCACGCCGAAACCGGACGCATCCTTTGGGGCCGCAACATCGACATGCCGATGTACCCCGCTAGCACCACCAAACTCCTCACCAGCCTGATACTCCTCGAAAACACTTCACCAACCGATCAAATCCAGGCCCCCGCTGACACAAAAAAAGTCCGCGGTTCATCCCTCCACATGGAGCCGTTCGAAACGATCTCTGCCGAAGGAGCTGCCTACGCAATCCTCCTCCGATCCGCCAACGACACCGCCCACGCTGTAGCCGTCAAACTTGCCGGATCAGATGAAGGCTTTGCCCAGAAAATGAACGACTTCTCCCGAAAACTCGGGATGAAACACTCCCATTGGGTCACTCCTCACGGACTGAATAATCCCTGGCACAAAACCACCGCCCGAGATATGTCAATCCTCGGACGCCACGCTCTTAAAAACGACCGTTTGGTTGAAATCACAAGCTCCGAAAAATACACTATCCAACGGAGTATCAACCAAAAAGACATCCTTCTCGAAAACCATAACAAACTTCTCAAAGAAGATAAATCACTCAAAGGGTTCAAAACCGGATTCACGAACCCCGCCGGGCTCTGCTTTGTTGGTTACGAAGAATCACCCATCGGCAACCTTGTCACGGTTATCCTCAACAGCAAAGACTGGGCCGCCGATCAAGTCGCAATCACAAACTGGGCCGAAACGAACTTCCACCAAACGGATAACATCCTCGCCAACTATAAAACTACGTTCAAGCCAATTAACGGCAAAGACAAACAAATGCTTACCGCAGTCGCAGGCCGCCCCGTCCCCGGATTAGTCAGCCAAGAAGATCTTCAGAATCTCAAAGTCACCCCTCGTCGCACGGAGTTCCCTGCCCCGATCCCGATCACCTCAATGCTCACTCCCGCCATGGTAACTCTCCCTGATGGCACCACTTTCCAAGCTGAATTAGTCGCCGCTAATGCCGTCGAAGCCAAACCAAACATCACCGAATTCCTCCGCAACCCTGTCGGCATCAGCCTCATCCTTTTCGCCTCCGCTGCCTACTGGTACCGCCGCCGTACCTACGACAAGCTAAACTTAGGTTAAGCCCTATGGCAAAGCCGCGACGAAAACCCATCGGTACATCAAACCGAAAACCCCTCCACAAACGAAAGCCTGTGGACGACGGCTACGTCAAGAAGTCAAAAAGCAAACCCACCGGGCAACCCAAACGTGAGAAAGGCGACGTCCTGCCTCCACGTCAAAAACCCAAAACCAAATCCGAAGAATTCTACGATCGCACCCAAAGCGATCAAGCTCGAACCCGAAAAGATAGCCGACCAACCGACAATCGCCGTAAACCTTCCTCCGGAAAAGCTGTTGCAAGGTCAAAAGATTTACCCAAAAAACTCGCCGATAAAGATCCAAAACCACTAGCCGACAAACCCACCCCAAGTAAGGGGGGCTCAAGTCGTAAAGAAACCGAAGATAGCTCCGAACCAGTGCGACTCCACCGATTCCTCGCCCAATGTGGAATTGCAAGCCGCCGCAAAGCTGAAGAAATCATCGCCGAGGGTCGCGTTACCGTCAATGGCAATCTTGTTATCGAACAAGGCACAAAAGTAGGGCCGCTTGATCTTGTCACTCTTGATGGCAATCAAATCTCCACCCCCGAAACAAGACTTTATCTCCTAAACAAACCCCTGGGAGTCGTGACCACAATGGACGACGATCTCGGTCGACGAACCATTGCTCATCTTATCCCCGGATCCGCTCACGGAATCAAACCCGTCGGCCGCCTCGATATGCACACCTCTGGGCTAATCTTCCTCACCAACGATGGTGATCTTGCCCATCGCCTCACCCACCCCAGATACGGCATCGAAAAAGAATACATTGTCACCGTCCAAGGCGAACCCTCAGACAAAACCCTGCAGCGTCTCAGCCGTGGAATCCACATTGACGGCGAAAAAACCGCCCCCAGTCAGTGGGAATACATCGGCCCCGTTAAATCCGAATTCCAATCCCGCCTGCGCGTCATCCTTCACGAAGGACGCAACCGCCAAATCCGTAATATGGCCGAAATCGTCGGCCACCCCGTACTCGCCCTGAAGCGCGTCCGAATCGGCTCCTATGTCGTCAAAGGCATGGAAGAAGGCGAACTCCGTCTAATCGGCAAAAAAGACCACGACGCCCTCCGCCGTAAAGTCGGTCTCTAACCACATTTTCTTCCGAAGAAACACAATGCTTCGGTAAGAAAATGTGTAAAAATCCGCAACTAATTGAACCTACAGGCTCAAATTACTCACACTTTTCCCCAACCTTTCCCCATCTACTTCGCCAGCTTCTTGAAAAGCCCCGATCCAAACCAAAGCTTCTTCATTTCCATCTTAAAATGTCCTGCTTTTAGCAACGGATCTTGCTCATTAAGCGCCTTGAGTTTTTCTTCATCATCTGTCAAAAACAGATAAAAACCTCGACCTAAATCATTCTTCTCTGCCGCCGGGCCTACCAAACCCGCATCCCCCGACCGCATCAAACCCAAGTTATGATTGATGTGCTTCGCCATTGCCGCATCAAATTCTTCCCCTTTCAATTCCCCGTAATGTGGCCCCTCTGTCACCCAAGCGAGAGTCCCTCGCATCATCTTGGCGTCCTCTTTCCACTCCCAAGTAAACATATCTTTCGGTGCCATCCAAGAGTACAGCTCCGTCTTCAAAATCCCATGCTTCACAAATGGATCAGCCTCAAACTCCGCCGCAACCTTATCCTTCGGCAAAGCCAGAATAACAATTCCTCTGTAATCTCCTCCGTTATCAAACGGCCCCGCACAAGGAGCTTTCTTCTCATTAAACAGCCGCGTTAAGTTAGCCAAATGTCCATCCTGCATCGTGGTAATCGCTTCATCCGTGATTCCTTCTGGGCGCGTACCCCGCTTGAAAATCAACAGAGTATAAGTCTCCATTGGAGGCAGTTTCACATCTTGCATCGCCATTGCTAAACCAACTAACGCCGTAATCATTGTCTTCTCAGTATACAGGTCGTTTCGCAAACCGTGTTCCCGACAAAAATCTGACTATCTTGCGCCTTTTATCGCCCGAACCGAGAAAATCGAAATCACAAACAGAGTACAGGCAATCAAAACCATCGCCTGATACCCCAACCCATACTGAACCTTATTCAGGCTTGCAATAAGCGGCCCCATCATCAAACCAACCAAAACCTGTGTCGATGTTTCAGAGCTTTGCCAAGTCCCCATCTCCGTGGAAGCGCGATCCGGATTAGGCAAAACATCGCTCGCAATCGCCCAGTCCACACTCTGAAAAATCCCATTCCCAAATCCATAAAGCGAAACCGTGATCCAAATCGCCGTGTAGTCACGCAGAATCGCTACCGGGAAAAGCGTCACCGCCAAAATAATAATCGACCAGATCAAAAGAGGCTTCCTTCCCACCCGGTCCGCATACCGCGCCGCCAAAACCGAGCCCAAAATCCCTGTGAAGCTAATCGTTAATGCCAGCACATTGGCTGCTCCCGAAGGAGTCTTGAAATCTACTCCAAACAGCTTATAGCTTGTCAACATATCGTCCAAAAAGTAAAGCGCATAACTCGTTACGCACCCATTCGCAAAAAAAACAATGAATCGATTAAACCAAACTGCCCGAAAATCAAAGCTCTTAAATGGCTCGATATAGTCATGAAAAAAGGAAGTCTTCTCACGCACAACGCGTTCTGCATTCGGTAAGTGCTTAATCGTCCACGCCGTCCACAAAGCGCACACAATATTGACTGAGGCAATACCAATAAAGATCAAATCAACCCGCTTCAAAAGCATCGCCGCGATCGCCGAAGCAATCTGCCCAAACAACTTGAAGCCCCCCATCACCGAGCTGGCATAACCCCGATTCTCCATCGGCACCGAATCCGCTACCATCCCTGCGTATGGCCCCGTTCCCAAGTCATCGCTGACCTGCAACATAAAGTAAGCCGCCGCAATCGCGACCAACGAGTGAGAACCGTAAAGCGCAAACACGGCAATCGCTGTCAAACCTGAACCAATCGCAATCCATGGCCCCCGATTCCGCATCCAACCATTCGAATTCTCATAAAGCCGACCAAAAATCGCAGGGCCAACCAACGCCCAAAGTGCCCCGGTCCCCAAAATCATCCCCCAAGCCGCACTCTTATCCCCTCCCGGAACAATATCTTTCACTTTCTCCGGAATCAGAATCAAAAGCAGAATAAACCACTTGTAACTCGTGGCAAACCAATAAGCCGACATCCCCGCGTTGAACCCAAACGTGCGCCGATATCCAGAAACCATGCGTAAACCCACCGCATTCTACTTACAAATATGATGAGGAGAGGTGAGAAACCTC
>JAPUDU010000121.1:0-8823 GCA_027492935.1 Fimbriimonadaceae bacterium | reverse complement strand
CTCATCATGCTCCACATATATATCTAATGTTCGTGATCGTTGACTATGTCTTCAAGAATTTCAATGTCTTCAATCGTGATCTTGTTATCTCTATTCATGTCAAGAATCTTTGCGTAGAGCCTTGAGAATGCGTTCCGGAAGAACAACTTGTAAGCCATTTCCAAGTCATCCTCATGAATATGGCCATCCTCATTCAAGTCACCTTTAGTGTAAATATAAACACTGCCCGGCGCCCAAGAAAGAGTATGAGCCCCGCCATCCGTGCCAACACCTAAGATGTACCATCTGCCCGGCGCAAAGTCAGCCGTGTTAATGTTCACCATTCCCGAAGCATTCGGCATATCTTGGTAACCCGGGATCGGGCCTGCCACTCCATTGTTACCATTCACCCGAGATCGAAGAATCGAAACCTTCTTCGGGTCAAGATCAGGGTCACCACCGTTCCAAACAACGGGGAATGTCTCTAACGATCTTTCAACGTACTTCATGCCCGCCCCCGGCTCATTCAGGGTCAGAATCGGCGGATTATTCGGTGTCGGTGAAATCGTCAAGCGGTAGTTCGGATTGTTACCCGTGCCTGTCTTAAAAACGCGAATGAAATAGTCGCCCGCTGGCAACCCTTCCAAAGAAACGTTTTCCCAACTGTAGCTACCTGTCGAAGAACGCAAAACCGTTCCGGCCGAGTTACAAATCTGCAAGTCCAAGTCTCCTTGCTGCAGATAAGGTGACTCCATCTGAACATAGGTTCCTACTCCACCGGCATGGAGTCGTACTTTGAACCAGTCATTCGTATCCTCCATCGAAAGATTCTCAATGCGAGTTTCATTAAGAACCAAACCCATATTCGGCGAGTTTGTCGCTCCCTCTGTCCTCGCGTTAACCTGAGCGATCGTATCATTTTCTTCGAACACATCAGGTGTTGCTGTTGGCACGGATCCAATCGCAACCTGAACTCGAACTTGGTTATTCGTTTCGTCCGATTCCAGAATCAGATTGTTCGGATCAATATCTCCTTCCAGCCAATAAATCCCGTCGGCAACACCCGTAAGGTCAATCACCTGACCATAAAGCGAGGCACCATAAATATCCGCCCAACCCGGACGAAGACCTTGAACCTGACCACAGGTTGTATAACCAGGCGATTCGCCGTGTCCCGGTAAGCTAGCGTTGGCCACACGTAACTCCAAAATACAGAAAGATGTCTTCGCGCCCTGAGCAACGGTTTCACCAACGCCATTGCCAGCCGTCACCCGCCGGAGACGGAAAACCGTCCAATCATCAAAGTGAATGTGACCATGCTGAGCGTGGTAAGTAAAGCTCCCCGCCGGTCGATCCCAAAACGTTCCGTCCGTTCTATAAACCCGTTGGTTAACCTCTTGAGTATTGCCATTGATCGCTCCACCCCGAATCTCAAGGCGTCCAATTCCCCAGTTCACCGAAGCAGTATTAAATCGTAGACCACGAACCCCGTTCGGTAATTCCTGGTTACTTGTCGAAACATAAGCACTCGCCAACTCGTAAGCCAGCAAACTGGCATCCGGTAATTTGTCGTTTGCCATCTTTTGCGATCCCATAGACATCGCCGCCATTGCAATAAGAATTGTGTTCAAAGCAAAACTACTATAACGGAAAACACCAACGCGCGACAAGTTAATAGAAAAAATAACAATCGGAAAACGACTAACTCGAACTACGCGGCCCACGATTGACTGTCGGATCTTCCAAAGATCGCCACAAATAGTAACTCGCCACCGTCCGCCAAGGACGCCACCGCTCCGCAAACTCCGCCATCTCTTTCGGGCGAACCTTCTCAACCCCCATCATTGGCTGAATCGCTTTCTGCAAGCCCAAATCTCCTGTCGAAAACACGTCCGGCTGGCACAGATAAAACATCGAGAACATCTCAACCGTCCATTCTCCAACCCCCTTAATCGGCAACAGTGCTTCTCGAATCTCGTCGAACCCCATCGAATGAACCCGGCTCGAATCCATCCCGAGCTCATCAAATCGACCCGCAATATTCAAAATGTAGCTCCCTTTCTGTCGGCTCAATCCGACACCTCGCAAAGCATCCACATCAAATTTCAAAACATCAGCTGGCTGCATCGTTTCATCAACCCCGACCAAAGCCGCAAATCGTCCAAAGATCGTATCTGCCGCCTTGCCACTCAACTGCTGAAAAGTAATAATCCGCGCCAATGCCCGGAAAGGGTTCTCCACCAACTCAAAAGTCGGTCGATCATGAACCGCAACCGTCGGCCCCAAAAACTCACATCCTGCACAAAAATCTATCGCCTCATCTAAAACCACAGAATCAACCAGCTTCAAAATTTAATCCCCACCGAATAAACGATCCCATTAAATCCCTGGTTGTCATCGTTCGTTGCCGCATTCGACATATGGTGCCAACGAATCGAAAATATGTACTCCTGACCTTGAATAGTTGCCATCATCCCGACCCCAAAGTAAGGTGTCGAATTAATCTGATTCGGCAAATCCTGAGTCGTGCGCTCCGAATAAGAAAACCCCCAACCCAAATCAAAAAACATGTTAGTCCCCGGAATCCACTCGTTCCAATAACGAGCCCCCGCCTTGATTCCGTACGTATACATCGTATTCGCCGGGTTGCCGTCAAAAGCTGAAGTCCGTGAAGGCATGTAATACGCGCTAAAAACGCCCTGCGCCGGATTACTCTTGTAACGAAAACGCGCCATCGGCTTAACGTAACTCAGTTGCCACATCGAACCAATCCGAGCATCCTCGCTCCCAATCCAAGGCTTCCCTTCAACAAACCCGACTTCAAAACTCCAAAACGTCTCTTTCACCTTCAAAGATTGAAGATCGTCGTCCCCAAAAGCGCAACTCCCCAAGCAAACCAATGCAATCCCTGCCAAGTACCTCATCCTGATTAACCTTAAGCAGCAATTTTACCGTCAGCTCCCAAAAGCATGTATTCCAAATCATACTTCATGCTCTTATTCACCCCTGCAATGGCAATAACCCAGTCAATAAGAACAACAACCACATCAGTCACCCCTGCGAAGGCAGGAGCCCAGTCCTAAAAAACCCAGCGACCGAAGGTCGTCCGCAGTTCGACACAAAACTAATAATAGTCACCCCTGCGAAGGCAGGGGCCCAGTCCTTAAAAAACCCAGCGACCGAAGGTCGTCCTACATTGCCCAGATAAAATCGAATGCATGAGCAAAATAGGATACGTTTACATTATTACGAATAGAAGAAATGGAACGCTCTACATTGGAGTTACATCAAATTTAATCCAACGAATTCATCAACATAAAGAAAAACTATTTGAAGGCTTCTCGAAAGCTCACAGCCTGGATTCTCTCGTTTGGTACAAGCAGTGTCCAGATATTGAACAGGCAATCTATTTAGAAAAGCAGATGAAAAAATGGAAAAGACTTTGGAAGCTGAATGCAATTGAGGAAATGAACCCAAATTGGGACGATTTGTATGATTCTCTAATTTAAAAAAGAATGTCCCTTTTCTGTTCAACATTCTAAAGAAAAGCACCCTGTCCATAACGACAAACTTACAGTAGTCACCCCTGGGTAGGCAGTCACCAAGTCCATACAAACGGCTTCCTCATTAGTCACCCCTGCGAAGGCAGGGGCCCAGTCCATAAAAAACATAGCGACCGAAGGTCATCCTTACTTGAAACAAACCTGAAGTTAATCGCCCTACAAAGGCAAGCGCCCAATCCCTTAGATCCACTTCCTCATTAGTCACTCCTGCGAAGGCAGGAGCCCAGTCCTTAAAACATAGCGACCGAAGGTCATCCTTACTTGAAACAAACCTGAATCTGTCACCCCTTCCAAAGGCAAGCACCCAGTCCTCAAAAACGAAGCGACCAAAGGTCGTCCGCTTTAAAAAACACTTCAACTTCTGCGTTTGACTCACCTTCCCCAAAGCAAAATCATCCCAATCTGCCACAATCTCCCACACTTCCCCAACTTTTCCACAGGTTCAAAATGTCACTGCGCTTACCCACTCTCGTCATCGTCGGCCGACCCAACGTCGGCAAAAGCACGATGTTCAACCGCCTCATTGGGTACCGCCTCGCCGTTGTCGAAGACACACCCGGCGTAACTCGTGACCGACTATACGCCGAATCCCAATGGAAAGAGTGGAAATACCGCATCGTTGATACCGGCGGAATCCTCTTCGGCGACGAAGATCCTCTCGTTGACCAAATCCGTACCCAAGCCGAAGTCGCAATGGCCGAAGCCGATGTCGTCCTCTTCGTAACCGATTCCGCTGATGGCGTCCACCCCGCCGACTGGGCTCTCGCCAACTACCTCCGCGGGTTCAACCGCCCCGTCTACCTCGTTGTAAACAAAGCCGATAACCAAGAACGTGTCGATGCCAGCCCTGAGTTTTATAGCCTCGGTGTCGGCGAAGATGTTTTCCCCGTCTCAGCCCTGCAAGATAAAGGTTTCGATAAACTCCTCGCCCATGTCTTTGATGGCCTAGCCAAATACATCGACCCCAACGAAGAACCCGAAGAAGAACTCCGGCTCGCAATCATCGGTCGCCCCAACGTAGGAAAATCGTCAATGCTCAACGCCTTTACCGGCGAACAGCGCGCCATTGTCAGCAACATCCCCGGAACCACTCGCGACGCCATCGACTCCCAAGTCGAATTCAAGGGCCGCAAACTCCGCCTTATCGACACTGCCGGAATCCGCCGCCGCGGAAAAGTTGAAGGCAGTATCGAATTCTTCATGGTCATCCGCGCCAAGCGCGCTCTCGAACGCGCGGAATGCGCTCTCGTCGTAATCGATGGTGAAGAAGGCTTAACCGATGGCGACAAACGTGTCGCAAAAATGTCCCTCGAAATGGGTAAACCACTCGTAATCGCCGTCAACAAATGGGATCAAATGGAGCCCCCAACCGGCGATCTCGGCAAAACCACCGACCTCAAACGCGAATTCATGGCCAACATCCGCAAGGAAATCCCCGAAATGGATTACGCCATCATCCGCTTCACCTCCGCCAAAGAATCAACCGGTATGGATGGTGTTATGAAAGCCGTCTTCACCGCCGTCGAAAACTGGAAATTCCGCACCCCCACCGGCCCGCTCAACCGCCTCATCCAAGACGCGCAATTCGACAAGCCGCTCACGCGAAAGGGCCAGCCATTCAAAATCAAATTCGCCACCCAGCCCCAATCTATGCCCCCCACCTTCGTGCTGTTCTGCAATAACCCCGACCTATTCCACTTCAGCTACCAACGCTATATCGAAAATCAACTCCGAAAAGCATTCCCTCTCCCCGGCACCCCCATCCGCATCGTCCCCCGCAAATCCGGCGAAGACCGCGACGACTAAGCTAAATAGTTGTATAGAGAATGTCAGTCCTTTCAACAAGATATGAGTTAAAGTCATCACTACTGACTTATGTGTACTCTATATATCCATTTTTTCTATCATGGACTATTTAATGTTTTGTCTCTTGCGTCACATGGATTTTGAATAGACCGCAGTAGTTTTTCGCAATTACTGTAAGAATAAATTCAATTACAGCATTTTTCAAATGCCGTTTCCTCGCTCACTGATTCAGGATCGACCTTATATTCCAAAGTTTCAGACTCGCCATTTCCTGCCTCAACCCAGTCAATGATAGCCTGTGCATCCACAAACACTTCTTCAAAAATCTTCCGTACTACTGCCGACATACTCTCAAGGTTACTGTCTACGCCTAATTTGGGTGACACCGGTTTTCAATCAGTGATCAACAAACCCTCGCTCTAGTCACCCCGAGCGCAGGCCGGGGCCCAGTCCCCAAAATACAATAAGCAATCCGAAGGATTGTCCGCACATTCCTCCACAAAAGATGAATGAGGGTGATTCACAACGAATCGAGCGGAATGATTATCATGCCCCCTCACTTCCGCCCATTCGAAGCTGGTGCAGCCGCCGCCTCACCCTTCACAATCCGCGCCGAAAGTTCTTTCCACTTCCCCCGATGCAGCGTGTAATTCGACGTCACCCGAATATCACTGTTCGAAAAATCAAATACCTGTCCCTGATGCTCCCCATCCCGAATCACCACCGTGTAATAAGTATCCATTTCCAATCCGTAATCCTTCACCAACCAAATGTTCCCTCGCCCCATCGGCGTTTCAACATCCAAATAAGTCTTCGGTTCATAAACTTTCATGTTTCTATTTAGACTCAGAAAAAACTCCAAAACAAAGTTCTTTACGGAATACAAATGATATCCAGCTATTAACCCGTTAGTGCTTTACAGCATCAAAATAAATCCAACATTCGCCCCACTTTTCGTGTTACTATAAAATTGTTAAGGCGAACTGTCGCCCTACATCATAACTTGCGAGGAAGGAAAGGAGAATCATGAAAACCTACAAAACCCTCCTCTCATTTGTGGCCTTTTCGGTTGTAGCTTCGGCTAACGCCTTCAGCTTCACCTTAACCCCCGTCACATTCACAACTCCAAACGACCCCAACCCGATCTTCATCAACGGAACCGTTACCGTTGCCGCCAACGAAACCTATGTCGGATGGACGCAATTCGATGCCCCATTTCTGACCGGTTTCACCGCTGGCTTCAATGGTGCTCCCCAAAACTTCACCTCCTCATTCCTCGCTTGGAACGGAGTCGGAACTTACACCGGAGCAATCTACGAACACCACGTCAATCCCACAAATCTCGGCTACGCCGGAGGAATGCCCGTCGGACTCTACAATAAGAACATTTTTGGGCCCAGCGGATTCTCGTCCATCAAGCTGACGTATGCAGATTCTTTAGGCTCCACCCAAACCGCATCCGCCCTCTATGGCATCCAAGTTGATGCCGTACCCGAACCAGCGACTCTTGGCGTTCTTGCCTTAGCCGCCCTTGCCCTCAAGCGAAGACGCAAAATCAACTGACTCCCTATGCCCGGATGGCTACCATCCGGGCATTCCCCACCAATACCAAAATCAATCGGCTATAATAACGAAGTCGAATCGGGGTGTGGCTCAGCTTGGTAGAGCACCTGCTTTGGGAGCAGGGGGTCGCAGGTTCGAATCCTGTCGCCCCGACCATATTTTCTAATGCATCTCTTTATCTCCATAAAGAATCTGAATATAACCAATCTGCCCTAAGTGATAAGTCGTATTCCACCGCGGATAATCGAGCAACTCCAAGAACGTAAAATCTCGACCGCCCTCATAAGGCAACCAGCGCGTATCCGAAAGTTTCTCATCTGGCAAATCCTCCACCAACTTCGCCCAAACTTCAAACCGCTTCTCAAACTCCTCTTTGCATTGCGCAATACTGCCCCAACTCTTCATCTCCTCCCCCGCTTCTTCCTGCTCCTCTTGACTCAGATTAATATCTTCCATCACCTGAACCGCCCAATCAGGAGTCACCGCAATCTCCCTGCACAAAGCTAGCACGCTTTGCCCCTCATCCATCGGAGACCAATCTAGCCGATCCTCTGGCACCGCCTCCGCATATCTAAAAAATTCGTCCACCGCACTGCGCGTAACATCAACTGAATAATCTTGAATTCGCATGAGTAAAGGTTACTGCTCCTAACTCTCAAGACCAATAAAAATTACCTTCAACCCCATAAAGTCTCCATCAAGTCGCTTGTCATAGCCTTCCACAAGCGTTATCTTCAACTATATGGCTGCGATCTCCATACCGCCCACCGGGCTCATCTTTTCATCCGATGCCGAACCTGGCATCCAAAGAAAAAGGCGTGGACGCGGATTCACCTACATCTACCCGGATGGAACCCCTGTCAAAAACTCCCCAGACCTCGACCGAATCAAAAGCCTAGTGATCCCTCCCGCCTATCAAGATGTCTGGATTTGTCTTGATCCAAACGGCCATATCCAAGCCACCGGCCACGACGCGCGCCGCCGAAAACAGTACTGCTACCATAACGGATGGCAAACCGCGCGCGCCGAGCAAAAATTTGAGCATCTACTAGATTTCGGCGAAGCCCTCCACCTCATCCGTGAGCAAGTTGAAGCCGATCTCTCACTCCGCCATTTCCCCAAGCAAAAAGTTGTCGCTCTCGTTATCCGCCTCCTCGACCAAACCCTCATCCGGATCGGCACCGAAGCCTACGCCAAAAAGAACAAAACCTTCGGCCTCACCACCCTCCGCTCCAGCCACGTAGAGGTCAACTCATCATCAATCGAATTCAACTTCGTTGGCAAATCTGGAAAACCGTGGAACGTAAAAACCCGCGACCGCCGACTCGCCCGAATTGTCGGAACACTCCAAGATCTCCCCGGGCAAAAGCTATTCCAATACGTAGATGAATACGATAGCATCAGTTCCGTCTCCAGCAGCGATGTAAACACCTACCTTTCCGAAATAACAAACAGCGAGATCACCGCCAAAGATTTCCGCACTTGGGCCGCCAGCCGCGAAGCCCTCCGAATGACCCTCGATCTTCCCGAAAAAGCTTCCTCAAAGGAACGAAAACGTAAAGTAGACACCATTGTTCGGCAGGTCGCTACCATGCTTGGCAACACCCCCGCTGTTTGTCGATCAAGCTATATCCACCCGGCAGTCCTCCAAACCGGATTAGAAGGCAAACACATCTACCTCGCCTCCCGTCTCGATCCCGATCACGGACTCCTCCAATTCCTCCGACACCTCTAAAACGTAGCGAATCACAACTCAAAAGCGGCATCATTATGAAGTGCGTATAACTCGACGCCAACTCCTTCAAACATCCCTCGCCGCCCACCCCGCATACAACTACATCATGTCCACCCCAACAAGCCAAACCCCCGCCAACCGCATCGTCGCCTTCGAAAAACTCGCATTTGGAATATT
>JAPUDU010000120.1:13521-20187 GCA_027492935.1 Fimbriimonadaceae bacterium | reverse complement strand
GGAGAATTATATTTCTCGCCGATGACATAGACCTCCAAGTCAGGAAGTCTGTCGGAAAACTCACTTATTACGAAGGATTCTGGCCCGAAGGTATGCCCAAACCAACCGAAAGCCCAGAAGACATGAGCGCCCCTAGCCAAAGTGACTTAGATGTTTTCTCAAGCCGCGACATCAAACGCATCCTTAAGGAGAAAGCAGATGACGGCACCCTCGATAAAGCCCAAAAGATAAACCTTGAATTCGGCTTTTGGAACAAGTTCTCCGTTCCATTCGCTGCATTAATTTTCGGCCTCGTCGGAGCCCCCCTCGGAATCCGAAATCATCGAACCGGAACCGCAACCGGATTTGCTCTCAGTATTGGAATCATCTTCGGATACATGATGGTGACCAACACCCTCAGCATTGCCGCCCAAAACGGAGCTATGCCCGTTTGGCTAGCAAGCTTCGGACCAATCGTCGTCGGAGGTATCGTTGCGTTTGAACTAATCCGCAGGAAAAATAGCCAATGAGAATCGACCCTACAAGTTTTTGGTTTCTGATTTTCATGGTTCTTGCCGGCGGAACCGTATCCTATTACGGCGATATTCTTGGTCGCAAACTCGGCAAAAAGCGGATCACCATCCACAAAAAAATCCGGCCGAAAAAGTTTGCCGCCGCAATGACTTTCATCTTCGGCGCCCTTGGCACCGCCCTAACAATCGCTGTCTTATTCCTCGTATCCGAACCCGTCCGAACCTGGATCATTGAGGGCAACGACGCCAAAGCCCGTCTCACAATCGCCACAAAAAACCTTCAAGAAACCGAGAAAAAATTCAGCAATGCTCAATCCAAACTCTCAACTGTCGAATCTGAGCGAACCAAATTAACTGTCGAGGTTGACAAAAAGACCAAAGAGCTTGAAGACGCCAAAATCGAGCAACTCACCCTCAACAACAAAAACAAAGAGCTCGACCGCCAGGGCAAAGATCTTCTCAAAAAGGTCAGCCAACTGACTAATCAATTTAAAACGGTTAACATCCAGCTCAAGAATCTCAAGTCTCAAAAAGAGGAAGTTCAGGCCGGACTAGATAAAGCCGTTAAGGAATCGGGCCGACTAACTTCCGGCAATGTAGAGCTTCAACGTCGCAACTTTGAACTTGAACAAGAAGCGATTAAGCTCGAAACTCAGTCCAAGCAGTTGCAAAAAGAGTACACAAAGCTTCAAACAGAATTCGAAGAACTCAATGAAGCAAGCAAACAAGCAAACGCCAAATTCAATAGCCAGCTTAAAAGTTATCAAGACGAACTCTCTCAAGCCGAACAAGATTTACGACGAACTTTAGTCGAGCTTGAAAATAACAAAAACGCCATTGCAGGATTTACAACTGCCCAAAACATCATGGCGATTAAGCTTAAAAATAGTCGATACAACACGCTCATTTATTCTGCCGGTGCCGAAATCAATCGAACAGTCATTAAAGGCGGCACAACGCTTGAGATCATCAACGATAAAGTCGCAATCTTCCTCAAACAAACGGCATCTATTGCAAAGCAAAGTGGCGCCGAACAAACATTTGAAGGAAGCTACGCTGGGTTGATGGATGACGTTATTAACGGTCAGACAATAACAGTAGACGATCAATTGAGCGCCCTAACCAGAGCAATATCCAGAAGAAACAAAGATGCCGTTCTCATCGCTGTTTCCAAGTTCAACGCATTTGAAAAAGAGTTTTTCCCAATCGAACTTAAAGTCTACGATAACCTCCTTGCTTACCAGCAAAACGATGTGATCTATACCATGCAGGTCGATGGCCGTCAACCAGTAGCCGAAATCGCAACTTCTATCATCGATCAAATTGATAAGGGCCTCGGCAAAACTCTCGAAGAACACAATATGATCCCCGTACTCGGTTCTGCCATACCATTTGGAGAGTTTGGTAACGAAAAAGTCATTGAGATTGCCTTAGAAATCAAAGAGTCAGGAATCCCGCTCCGTCTCCAAATCATCGCTTCTAAGGATACATACTCTGCCGATAGAATCCAATTCACTCACCGATTACGCCCTTGACCTAGCAAGCTAACTTGCAATTAGCCAAAATTGAACCTAACAAAGATGTTAGGTGAGAAAACTTTATTAGCGATTGATCCCGGTCGCCTCAAATGTGGCCTCGCCCTCGTCCATCGAGACGAAAACGACAAGATTCATCTGAAATGGCGCGCTATCATCGCGCCCGAACTCCTCCCCGAAAAGATCATCGAACTTCAGTCCGAGCACGCCTTTTCTCTAATTGTTGTCGGCAATGGAACGCGATCCCGTTCAATCGTAGAATCCCTCCGAGAAGCCATACCAAGTATTGGAATCTTAGTTGTCGATGAGCACGAAACCACTATTCAAGCGAGAGAAAGATATTGGGAGCACAACCCACGTAGGGGACTAAGAAAATTTCTCCCTGCAACGCTCCAAGTTCCAAAAGATCCCATCGATGACTACGCCGCTCTGGTTCTCGCCGAACGCGTTCTTAATGCCGAGTAATCGTGACAGATTCTGCGAGCTTACGCGCTACCTCAACATTCCATCTATGGCCTGTGAACTCCGCCACCACATCTAAGTGAGAAATAGGGACTCCAGCAAGAGCCAAATCTCCAATCAAATCTAGCAACTTGTGCCGCGCTGGCTCATCGTGAAATCGAGGAGTATTCAAAAAACGACCTTCCCCAATCACCAAGCAACTCGATTGATCCAGGCCTTTACCAAGTCCATGCTGTTTGGCCATCTCCAATTCACTTTCTAAAGCAAATGTCCGAGCAACCGCAATATCCCTCGCATACCTTTCTGGCGAATATTCCAGCTCCATTTCCTGCCGACCAATAAATTCGTCATCGCGCAAATAGCTAGCTCGCCACCAACCTTCACCAGAACCTACTGCATATTTCGCGGGCAACTCTTGCACAAAAACCCGCGCAAATGGGCCGTTAACGGTCAATTCTCCGCACTCAATCATCCCTGCATTGAGAATTGCCGCCACATACTCAGAAGCACAGCCTCCCGCCGCTGGCAACTCTCCGCCTTCTACTTCAACATCCGCATCGGTAATCCCCATACCCGCAAAGGCACTCATTAAGTGCTCAACTGTCGAAATCTCACCCAGTCTCGTACACCGTGACGTATCCGTCACATTTGCCGGTTTCGCATCAATCCAATTCCCTTGATCCCGAAATCGGATACCTAACTCCCCTGGATGCACCGTAACTTTAACCGGGCGACCGGAATGTAATCCCAGCCCATCAACCAAAAAAGAAGAACCTATCGTGTGTCGCTTATATGTCTTTTCCATCGCGTAAGTGCTCCAATTCCCGCTCCATCGCTCTCATCCGTTTAAACAGCTCTGGCAAACGGGTCTGCAAAGCAATGACGCGCATAGCCGTAGAAAGTGGCACCGCGGGTGTTCCAAAATATTCCCCGGGCGTATCCATGTCCCCAATAATCCCCGTCCGACCTCCAAAAACCATATTGTCTCCAACTGTTACGTGGTCACTGGTAGCAGCCTGACCACCAAAAACGTTACGCTCACCAATAACCGTGCTTCCACTCAATCCAACCTGAGATGCCATAACTGTGTGCGCCCCGATTTTCACATTGTGCGCAATTTGAACAAGGTTATCAATCTTAACCCCGTCGGCAATAACAGTATCCCCACATGTTGCACGATCAATACAAGTATTCGCACCGATCTCTACATAATTTCCCAATACGACTCCCCCAACTTGGGATACCTTTTGCTGACCACTGCCATTCCAAAAATAGCCAAATCCGTCAGCGCCAATCACCGCTCCAGAATGAATCCGACACCCAACGCCCATTCTCACATCCTGAACCAAGACCACATTTGGATAAATCGAACACTTCTCTCCAACCACGCACCCCTGACCAATATAAGCGTGCGCCATGACATTCGATCCCGCGCCGACCTTCGCCCCCGCCTCCACTACTGCATAGGCCCCAACCGATGCTGTTGCATCAACCTCTGCATCCGCTGAAACCTGCGCCGTCGCATGAATCCCACCCGAAGGCATTGGCACTACAAAGGCAGCCAAAACCATTCCAAACGCCATTCTCGGATGAGCAACCCGAATCACAGGCTTACTTACTTTCGGAGTCTCCACCGGTACCAGTACCGCGCCGACATTGCCCGAAATTGCAGATGCTAAATACTTCTCATTTTCCGCAAAAGTAATTCCTGCCGAATCATCCGAGTCAGCCGGAACAGGTCGAGCAATAAACAAATCTCCAGATCCGTCTAACTCACCACCCACCATTTCGGCGAGAGCCGCTAACGTGTAACCGCGTTTTTCTTCAGCCATTGATTAAATTCCACCGTAACATCTTCGCCCCGACCATTGCTTTCCAATTTGTATCCCCGCGACTTTACAAACACGTTAACATATTTCTGAAGCTCCTGTTGGCTCAGCCCCACTTGCCATCTTTCAACCCCAAAATTAGGCTCAACCGCTCGAGCGGAGTCACCTTTCAAAGAAACTGAATTAAGTGCCTCTAAGCGCTTCTGCAACCGTGGAATCGCTGAATTCACTTGCCCGATCACTGACCTAATCGCTTCATCCGCTTCTGCTTCTGCCCGCGCGATTGCCGCCAAATCTCCTGCGTAATCAAGTTCCATTAAACTCAATAACCGTTCGTTACGGTATTTCTCATAGTCCAACAAAATCGCAGTCAACTCAGCCTTAAACTGAGCATCAAGTTCGGCAATTTCTTTTCGTAAGGCTGCCACCTTCGCACGTCGCTGTTCTAAAAACACTTCTTCTCGTGCTCGCCTCGGAACCGGTTGCCCCTCATCTGGAAATCCGATTCTGCCCGCAAGTTCAGCATTCAGCTCTGTTTTGCGACCGGCATATTTCTCCATCAAAAACTTAGTCTGCTCTAAAACTGAACCCCAAGCAAGATCATCCGCCAACTCATTGAGCCGCTCTGCTTCAATCGCTTTAGCCCGCGCCTCACCGATGTATTTGCGCTCTAAATCCCGCTTGAGCCGCTCTAAACTTCGCGCTCGATTTTCAATGAGTGTGGCTTTGGCTTCTTCCCAAAGCTCAGCCCCTTCTTTCTCTTCAAGAAAACGTACCGACCGTCCACCAACTTCGCCTGAGAGAGATAAATTCTTTAAAGAGCCGCGCGGGCCATAGATCGGTTGCTCAACGGTTTTTGCCCCCACAATAAGCTTTGTCAGATCGACAGAAACACGTTTGGGGGCTGGTGCACAGCCCCCAAATCCTATTGCCAAAGCAAGAATGCAAGCAAGCTTACTTGGCTTCATCAACGGCTTTGATCGCCGCATCGGTGATATCGTTGGATGCATAAACCGCTACTGTCGTTGGGAAAATCATTGTGTAAGCATCTTTCTTGCCTACTGCCTGAACTGCTTCGCGTGCCTTCTTAAGAACACCCGCCAACATCTCATCTTGCATCGTGTTTAAGTCGCCGGAGAACTCTTGATTCCATTGACCAAGCAAGTTATCCGCATTGCGGCGTTGCTCGTTCATGGTGTTGTACTCAACCTTTTCTGCGTCGGTAAGAGATGCTTTGACGAGCAAGTCATTAAACTTTTTGCTGGAGTTGCGAATTGCTGTCTTGATTCGCTCAACTTCATCCTTATCTGCCTGAGTTGCACCTGGCTTCAATGTGAGAGTTTTAAGCTTGTCTGCCTGTTCAGCCGAAATCACCTTATTCGTGTTCACAAACTGCAACAGACCCTGTCGCAAATCAACCTGAACCGACATATCATCGCGGACTTTTTTGCCCGCAGCAGATTCGCTCAAGATGCGCTGCATGTCCACAACCCCAGCTTTCACGCCTGTTGCTTGGAAACCACTTGCAACCATTGTCACGCCCATCGCCGCTGCGACAAGCCATCCTAAACCAAGAATTTTGTTTTTCATTTTTTTATCCTGCTTCAATTAGAAACTTGTCCCAACTGTAAAGTGTGTTCGTGATTTGCCTTGATCGTCGAAGGCAAACTCAATTCGAATCGGACCGAGCGGAGTTCGGAAGCCCAAACCAAGACCGTATCCTAAGTGCAAATCAAGTGAATTGGATTGCTCAAAATCTCGCAGTTGACCATAACCGCCCCATGCTCCACCGTAGTCAACAAAACCAACGAGGTTGAATGTCTTCTGAATCGGGTAACGATATTCCAAGGTCGAAACAATCGAGTTGCTTCCCCAGAATCGTTGGTTCGGATAACCACGCAAAGAGTTCGTTCCACCAACAAAGAGTTGTTCGAAGAACGGCACTGTACCGCTGATGTAGCCGTACTCCATCTTAAATGCGAGAACTGGTCGAGGCTTGGAAAGGCCAATTTCTGGCGTCTCATCTGCCTTCAAAGCCGGTTGCTTCGACCAATACTTTCTAAACGAAATGGTTGATCGAATAAAGGTTGACGATCCCAACGTATCCGCGAACAGCGCAACGTTCCCACCAATCTTGGTGATGTTGCTATAACCAGGCTCTAACAGAACGCGGAGCGACTCACCCTGGACCGGCTCAACCGTCGGAAGCGCAGTCGTTTGCTCTGCACCAAGTTGGTACATAAACAAGTCGCCCTCTTGTTGAACAAAATCATCCGTCGTCGTCGTTGTCAAATTGATTGTTAGCGTATTTCGTACCGTCATTCCGAC
>JAPUDU010000120.1:7891-13511 GCA_027492935.1 Fimbriimonadaceae bacterium | reverse complement strand
GTGACGACGTTGGCGTATCTGCCGACCGACGCCTTGAAGTTGTCACCGAAAGGACGTGTGAAGTTGATTCCCAAACCTGTCTGACGCTCGTCAAATTGGTTTTCTGAAGTCGAAGATCCACCACCCGTTCCAAGCAAACCGTTACCCGTAAAGTTGTAAACAACTCGAGAGAAAAGGTTAACCGACATGGAGGTGTTCTTGTCGTCAATAAATCGATCTGCAAAAGCCAATCGGGCGCTCGGCCCGCCACCGACGGTCGCCATTTCAAGTTCAAGACCAACAGATTGCCCTTTCCCCTTGAAGTTAGATTCGCTGAAGCTGGCTGTTCCTACCAAACGGCTTTGCGGGTCAAGTGCCACACCAGCGTTAATTTGCGCTGTACGAGCTTCCACAAAGGTTAGCGTGATATCAACCACTTCCGGTCGTTCACCAACGCTCTGACCGCCTTTAATATCCTCAAACCAATACGTGTAGTAAAGCTCTTCAATATCTTGTTGGAGTCGCTTGTAGTTGATAGGCTGTCCTGCCTTCGACTTCATCATTCGCTCAATGGTGCTCGCCTTCGTGCGGCTAAGCCCTTCTAACTTGATATTGCCAATAACCGTTTCCAGAATCTTCACGTTCAACGTGCCTTCCGATTCTTCCAACGGACCAAACTGTTCGAAGTTGATCAAAAACCCTTTATCGGTGTACTTTTGCCGAATCTCGTTCGTAATCGTTTGAGCTTTATTGTTATTCCAAATCTGACCGATTTCTTGTTGAGCCAAAATCAAAGGCATCAACTCTTCGTCGGTGAAAATAGTATTCCCCTCAATTCGAATCTCCTTGATAATTGGATACTCTTTAACTTGAACGGTCAAATCAGCTTCCGAATCTCCTACATCCCGCTTCAAAATCTTGACCGAGCTAAAAACCCCAAGACTAAAAATTTCTTCTTCGTCGCGAACCATTGATGCTGAATCAACTGGCTGACCAGCCTTCAAACGCATGACCGTTCGAATGCCAATTTCATTAACATTTTTTAAGCCTTCAATTGTGACTTCTCGCACGGTTCTCGTGGCTTGCGCCATCGCTGCCCCGGAAAGTGCCACAAGTGCTAGTACGGATAAGATTTTCTTCGTCAAGTTTGCCCTCTAACTGGTGTGAATGCTAGTTTAGACGGATGGCCCCCCCGACCGTTATATAGTTTGTAGGACTTACCCACTTTCGGCGTGAAAAACCTTAGAATTTGCTCGACCATGAAATCCCTACCTTCCAAGGCACAGATTCAGTTACCCCAGCAGAAATTCGGAATCGTGAGAGAAATTCATTCTTAGTTGGAGCTCTGTAACTCAGTCGCAACTCAAACTTAACTGGCTGATTATCCCTCTGTGAAATCTGCCGGCTGAACTCCAACATTAACCCCTTCGATAATTCCCGACCCCCTCGCACAATCGCTCCTTCAAAGGCGTTGTAATCTAAAGCCAAATAATCCAAATCGAGTGCAACCGCCAAGTCGCTCGTAAACCGCTGAGTCAAACTCGGAATCGCCAGTGTAAACACACTGGATGTAAGACCACCACGATCGCCTGTTCCTAAGGCTGTATCCAACAAAGACTGGATGAAATCTCGTTGTCCAACAATCGCCCGAATCTCCTCAAGACTAAGGTCTGGCGGATCACTTGAGCCATTAATTCGAACGCCATCGGGGTCAAGCAAATTGCCTTGTACTTCCAAGTTTAAGCGGTAAGTCTGGTACTGATCGCTCGTTCGTCGAACCGTTACAACTGTCCAACCACGCAAATCAATTTCAGCTCGCGGGTCACCACCAAAACCTGCTGTGACCAAAACCGTACCTTCTTCCAATGTCACTCGGCTAGCTGGCAAGTTAAGCACACCAGACTGAACAGTAAACGGCGCTCGGATGTCCACTTCCGAAAGGTCACCATTCAAAACCGTTGTTCCACTCAGCTTTAGATTCCCAGTCGGAATATTCAGAATCGCTCCGGGAATAGCCACAAGCCGGAAGTTATTAAACCGAGGGTCAAACTCTGGCTTTCTCCCGCCCGAAGATTCCGGAAATGCTGGTGGCAAGGAAACATTGAGATTAGAAGCTGTTACTTCACCCCCAATCACTGGCTTCCCAACTGTTCCTGAAAGCAAAATTTCACCATTCAACTCACCCGTTGTCGGGCTTGAGGCTTCAAAAATAGGCGGCTCACCTTCCGCCGCCTTCGGGTTTGCCAACCTAATCTTCTCCGCTAACTTAAACTGATTAAAGCGAACACTAGCACCTTCAAGCGTCGCCGCCTGCAACGACTCAAGGCTCATCTGTCCCTGTAAAAACCTACGCAAATTAACGTCGGCCTGAACCGAAACCTGGCCACCAAGTGAACCATCCGCTTGCCCAACCAAGCTGAATTTTTCGCCTGCATTCGTCAAAGAAACATCGACGTTCTGCAACGCAAATCCACTATTTTGGAAAGCTATCTGCGCTGGTCCTTCCGAGTCAGGGCCAAACCTCGCTACCCCACCCAATTCGTATCCGTCACGATTGCCAAACAAGCTCACCTTTCCAGAAACAGATCCCCGCGTCCGATCAAAATCAAGACCCGAAACATAATCCTTCAAACTCGAAATCGGTCGTTCTGTTAAAGTTAACGAACCTTCCGCATTAACTTTTGGGTTCGCCTCGAAAGCTCCCAGCGGAACCCTCGCCGCGAGATCGCCTTCAATACCTTGGTACTTCAACTTTCCAGACGCAGTCAAGATATTTTTCTCAAAGTCAATCGTATCGACATTCGCCGAGACAGGAAGATTGATCATCTCCCCGTCCTCACCTATCAGCTGAATATCCGTCGCGGTCAAACTCGCCTGTCCGGTCAAATCATTTGTTGGCCCACTCGCAACAAAATCTGCGCTAAGTCGAGCATGATATTCTGGGCCATCTAGCCAGAAAAGATTAAATATATAGGGGTCAAATTGCACAAATCGACCTCGAACATCGACAACATCGTTTGTTTCTCCTTTTGTCCAATCTCCCGAAACTTCAACAACCGAACTAGATCCTTCATCCGGAATTGTCCATCGCAATTTCTCAACCGAAGCCTGCGCCGCCGAACCTTTCCCAACCAGCTCAATATTCCCAAGCTGTCTTCCAAGCGAAGCTAAATTCTGCCCCGTAAAACTCTGAATATCTACGCCCCACTTATTATCACGTTGTTCGAAAGCTATTTCCGCCGAGACCAATCCCTCAAGATCACGCAAAACCCGCTCCGTCTGAATATCTGGCAATCTAATCTGCCGCGACACCGCTCGCAAAATCCCTTGGATTTCAACATTTGTAATCCACAGTTCTCCATCAAGATCGTTGTTTTCAATGTTGTATCGAGCTTCTGGAATTTCGACCAAGCCACTCAAAGAGCTAATACCACCCGAAACCGAAACAATATCATCCCGCACCGAAACGGATAAGGAGCCATTCCCAGCCTCATACTTATTCAAATTCACACCAACCAATTTCAGGTCGGTGTTGCCAAACCATTTGCCCGAAGCATCCGTTTCCAAAACGCCTTTACCGGAAAGAGTCCCTTCAAACTCCAACAACTCTTGGTCGACAGGCAACCGTTTCAATGGCAACGAATCCAATTCAAATTCTAATCGACCAGACTTCTTCTCAATCGCATAATTTCCTTTCGCGGTGATCGTCCCGTCGTCAATCTTTGCAACCGCTTCACTCAATGTAAACTCGCGAAGATTGCCTCTCCCCACCAAACGCACGTCCCTGAGCTGAATCCCTTCCACGAGCAAGTCAGCCCCGAAAGCATTGATACTAATATAAGGATCATCAATGTTGCCCGACAGCAAAATCTGATCCGCCCCAACTCTGCCAACCACCGGAAGGCTCGGCAACAAGTCAGCAACAAAAATATCTTTTGCTTGTAACAAACCATTCAATGCACCGGTTTTTAGGTCAACCGAGGCTTCGCCTCCAAGAATCCCCAACCCGTAAACAACCTCAATATCATCGGCCAACAATTGGTCACCCGAGTAAGTAAGTTGCGCTGTACCTTTCGGAATAGTCACCTCGCCCGCTTGCAAATTCAGCAAAGTCGTACTCATCGTTACGACTGGCTTACTCGTGCTTCCAGTAATTCTTCCTGAACCGTAAGCTACGCCAGAAACCTGATCTGTCCAAGCCGAAAGGTCAACTCCCGCTGCTTCTAACTCAATATTCAAGCTACTTTTAGCTGTGTTAACTGTTCCTGAAGCATTAATCACTCCATTTGGACCCGAGAGAACGGCGCGATCCAAAGTCGCAAGATTCTCCTTCCAGTTCACCCGTGCATCAACCTCGCCAAGTAAAACTTTTTTGTCCGGAAGCTCCAGCTGAGCGAATCCCGTCAAATCCACCAACACCTTTGGATCACGAGGTGTCCCAGAAAGCAAACCTTTCGTCTTAGCTGCCAGAGTGATCTTCCCATTTTCAAACGGGACTTCGAGTGCCACTAACCGATCACCAAGAGTTTCAAAGACACCGGTCAAAAACTTGCCGGTGTAATCAGCTGTAACCCAACCTTTAACCCCCGCTCCCCGCCACTGCGAGCCTGCCAAAACAAAGCTAACTCGGTCTTTATCCGCAATCACGTCACCCGATAGATTTGTAAATGTCTCCCCTGCTGCTGATGCGGATTTAGCCGAAACTTTCCCCGAGGCCGAAAAACCTGACTTTGTCGCCCCCACAACGCCGTCAAATCGACTGCCCAAAAGCTGAATACCATTCGGCAAACTCTTCGCAACGATCGGCCATGCGCGGCGCGCATCCGAAAGCTCAACCTGAACCTTGCCCTGACCCGCTAATCCGTCCGCCCAGCTCACCGGGCCATCCCAGCTGAGTGATCGTCCGGGCTCAGAAATCTTTGCCGTCAACAACGCCGATTTGGAAAAGAGAGTCACACGCCCGTCAACGAGTGCCCCATTCAAATACTGCGGGTTCCTAACACCCTCACCATGAATCGCAAATTCGCCATGAACATCACGAACAGCTTTTGGATTTCCTTTCAGGCTCAATGAGCCTTCAAGGGATAGCTTGTTCGCTTGCCAATCCTTAGCTTGTTTTAACCAGTCCTCGGGCAACCAACGCGAAATCGTCGGACGCGCCTTTACCAAGTCTGTTTTCAAAGAATCCATCTGAGCGGCAAAGTTATTCTTGCCATCTACCCGCGCCTGAATGCGAGCAGATAGCGTTCCTGGCCAATCCAGATCGCTAGAAATAATGTTGTTATTCCCATCTGTCGAAAAATCCACACCCGCCAAAATAAATTCATCTGTTAGCTTGGGGCTCTTCGATTGATCCTCGAGTCGAACCAAAGCTCGGTTCACACTCAAATGGAAAGACATCGGCGTAGCGTCTGGATTTTCCGGTGGCAGAATATCAAGCGCATTGAATGTCCCATCTTTCCTGCGGGTAATCGTTGCCTCAAGATCAGCTAACTGAGCATCAATCGCCGAACCCTTACGGGCAACCCTGAGCTTCTCCGCCTGACCAATCAAGTTTCCGTCTTTATCTTCGACCGTAATTCCAAAGGCTTCAAATGTCTGATTGATCGGATCAACCGAGTACGATTTACTCTTAATCCGA
>JAPUDU010000120.1:0-7877 GCA_027492935.1 Fimbriimonadaceae bacterium | reverse complement strand
CCACCCCACCCCGGGCAATGTAACTTAAATCAAACCCAGTACCGGGAGCCGCTAAAACCTGAAGGCAGTCAAAAAGATATAAGCCACCCATAAAGAGCAATACAATAGCCGGAATCCAGGCCACCAAAAGACGACCTAATCCCAGAAAACCGCGCCATATCGCGTTGCCGAATCTTTTAGAGCTCAAACCTTAACCTTTAGACGTCCACAGCCACTGATTCAGTCCACCAACAATTGAGTTAAATGCTCAATGTGATAGTGGTCATGACCGACCCCCGTACTAATGACATCTTCGGCTGTCATTTTCCCTTGCTCAGGGTGCAGGTTCCAGCCTGACCAATCCTGAATATTCTTCACATACTCAACCGTCTCAGCCCGGCGTTTTTTAAACAACTCCAGTTGCTCCCAAACATCCGAATGTGCGTAGTCAAGATCAATTGCCCGTTGATCCTCATCAAAAAAGCTAACTGCATGACCGGGAGTTTCAACTGCAACTTTCAACCGACTTAAAAGCATCTCTTCGACATCTGCCATGTGAGCCACCACTTCGCGAGCCGTAAATCGCCCCTCAGCCGAAACAATATCCAACTTGTCTTCCGGCATCAATCGAAGCAAATTTTCGTAGCTCTTTGGTACCAACTCCAATGCCGGAATCAAATAGCGATTATTCATAACCCAGGTTTACCCGGCAACCGTCGATTCTTCCTGCTTTGGCAAAGCCAGTGGGGCAAAAAAAGCCACCAACAAACAAATCCCTCCCGCAAACAAATACGGCATCGCATTCCAATGATCAAACAAAGCTCCCCCAATTAATGGCCCTAACATAAACCCTACACTCCGCGCCGATTGAATCACCCCAAAAACTTCGCCTTGCCTCTCTTCACTCACAGACTTACTGCAAAGACCATTCACTGTTGGATTCGCAACACTCATTCCGAACGCAAAAAACAAACTCGCCGCAAACAACCCAAGCATGTTTGGAACAAAAGGAGTCATCGCCAGACCAATCCCCTGAAGCAAAAACCCGCCCCACAACAGTTGTTTTTCTCTGAATATCTTAACCAGCCAAGCAAGAATCAAGCCTTGGACACACAATCCCACCACCGATTCAAACCCAAAAAGAATTCCAAATTCAAATTCCCCATATCCCCAAACCGCTTTTAACAACCGACCAAAGGTGCCCTCCAAAGTCGAAAGCGCAAACCAAGCCGACCCCGCCAGAATCACAAGCGGCAACAGATTCGGAAACTCTTTAACGAGCGGACCAAAACCAAATCTCTTTCGCGTCCCGACCTTCGCCGTCGTCGCAAACTCACCCCAAACCCACACACTTATGGCCCCAATCAAAGAAAGGGACATTGCAATCCAACCCACCCACTCCGAACCCCAGAATTGCGCAACCATTCCACCCAAGAAAGGCCCTGCAATCAACCCCCCACTCTGCGCCGCACTCAAACGCCCCAATGCTGCCGTCCGCGAATCTCCATCACTCGCATCTGCCACCCCCGCCTGAGCTACCGCCACATTTGCTCCGCCGAACCCCGCCAAAATCCGACTGAGAAACAATAACATGCTCGTCGTTGCTAATGCATAAACCCCCATGCTCACCGCACTCAATAGCGTGCAAGCCACAAAAACATTCTTACGACCCAAGTTATCACTCTTCGCTCCCCAAATCGGGCTAACAAAAAACTGGATGATAAACATGCTCGACAAAATAATCCCAATGATCACCCCATTTGTAATAAAAGGTGGCAGGTTCCATGATTCCGCAATCAAATAACGCTCTGCCCGCGTTTGAATATCCGGAATAATCATCCCAAACCCTGTCATGTCCAGGGCCACCGCTATGATGAGAGGGATTTGTCCGCGCTTCACTCAGGATAGTCTAGCTAAACCCGTCATTCGCAAAAGCAATACTATTACCAAGCTGGCTCTTCAGTCCCGATCGGCTTAAAGAAGAAGCAACCGCTTGTCATCTTTTCCGGAGCCATTTCCCAATCCGTTGCGAGTGATTCTTTCCCCGTCATCTCACTAAGCATTTGGTTTAACTCCTTCAACGAAGCAAGGTTATAACCCGGCCAAACTTTCTTAACCACACCCTCTGCATCAAAAACATAGGTGTAGACAGACTGCTTCGCTCCAAAATTACGAAAAACCGTTTCGTCCACGCTAGACAAAATAGGATAAGGCACGCTGAAATCCGTTCTGAATTTTCGACCCTCTTCCGGCTTCACATCAATAATTCCAAAAAACTGAACCGAGTTCCCGTAATACATCGCCAAGTTAGTCCAAAAACCTTGTGACTCAATTGAACAAGGACATCCATCTTTGGTCATCACCAAAACCGTTGGCTTCTTCCCAATCAATTCTGTACTCTGAACCATTTTTCCATCGGTATCCGGCAACTCAAAAGAAGGAACTCGATTCCCAGCAAGATCTTCTGCCTTACTAATCATATCCTTGGTTACTGGATGACGAGGAATCTCCTGAATATTAACCGAGTTGCTCTTAACCCCCGAAAATGCTGGCTTCTGCGTTTGTAAATAAACCGCACTACCAACAAGAGCAATGCACACGAATCCAACGAACACCGGTACTGGCTTCACTTCTTCAGTCTAAGAGAAACCAACCACCGTCCCCGGGTCCGATCCTACTTGATCGCTTCAGCCAGAACCTTTTTCGCCAGCGCCCCCGGCGAACTCGGAGCCGTATTGCTCAAAACAACAATGATCACATCGTGAGCCGTGTCGATCAGCAAATAGGTGTTCGACCCTTGTTGCGAACCAGAGTGTTCACGAATCGACCCTTCAATCCCCCAACCTAACCCATAGCCATCACTTTCCGGATCAGTCCACATCGTTTGCAAACTCGCATGAGTCACAGCCTTACATTGAGATACCGAGTAAGCATATTTAGCCAAATCAGCGGCTGTACTTTCCATTCCCCCACCGGCATACTTCCAGCTCAAATTTTCCGTTCTACCAGATGGAATCGGCACTGCATCCTTAATCTGATAATGGTGAGAGCGATCTTCCGGCCAATCTTTCCCCAAACTCTCACATTGCAATGAAGAGGTCTTCATCTCCGCCGACATTTCACGTACTAACTGCGGCATTGTTTTTCCGGTAACGCGCTCCAACGCCGCAGCTGCAAGAGTAAATGAGTGGGTGGAGTAACTGTATTTTTCATCGGGAGCAAACAACAATGGATCATCCTTAAACAGGTTCAAAGCTTCAAGCGAACTCACCTCTTTGTATCCCGCATCTTGTTTTCCCGCCACATAATGACGAATCCCCGATCGATGTCCCAAAATCTGACGCATCGTAATCTTCACCCTCTTATCCGGCCACTCCGGCACATAGGTACGAATATCCGCATCCAAATCAATCAGCCCTTTCTCAACCGCTCGCATAACGAGCGTCGCCGTTACCGTCTTACTAATCGAAGCCAATCTAAATCGTGTATTCGCATTAACCTTAACCCCTTTAACCTGATCTGCATATCCTCGATAACATGAATCGACAACTACTCCCCCCTTCAAGACCGCTACACTTAGACCCATGGTTGGATGCTCCTTCACTTGAGCATCAACAAGCTTCTCCAATCCAGTAGAGCTTGAAACCAAAGCAAAAGCAATCAGCGTCGTCAACATAGTCTCAAATTACCGGCTATCCCCTTCCAAGTTCTATGCTTGAGTCAAAATAAATACATGGCAGACCTGACCATTGAATACTGCGTCCGTTGAAACTACATGCCCCACGCCGCCAGGTTGGCGGAACTCTTCAAATCAGAATTCGGACTCGACACCGACTTTATCAAAGGGCAAGGCGGAATTCTTGAAGTTAAACATCAAGGCAATTTAGTATGGACAAACCGCGACAACGGTGGCGGAAAACCAACCAACGAAGAAGCTCGCAGCTTTATGCATAAATTCCTTAAACAGCTATAAGGCCCGCCAAGAAAAATCCGGGATACGCAACCCAAGCTCAAACGTAATATAAAAGGATAGGGAAGAACCATGAAAGCTGGTCACGTAATACTCGTTGGCGTCGGATTGTTCGGCACAGTCTTCGCCGCAAGCCTCCTCGCATTTAATGTTGTCGAGAAATCTAAGAATTCTGCGCCTGCACTTGTTCTAAACACAACGACTGCGCCATCCATAGAAGCTCAAAACTCCGCTAAGGGATTGCCTGATTTCCGCGCCGCTTCTAAGCAGATTCTTCCCAGCATTGTCAGCATCACTACCCTAATGGAAGGTGAAAACTGGTTCGGCGAACGATATATTGAACCATCCGGAACCGGTAGCGGTGTCGTGCTGAGCAAAACCGGACACATCGTCACCAACAATCACGTAGTCACATCCGGCGGAAAGCGTGTCGCCGACAAAATAATTGTCAAATTCAGCAACGGAGAAACTGCTGAAGCAAAAATTATCGGAACCGATCCCCGATCAGATATCGCTGTTCTGCAAGTTCCAACTAAAAATCTCACCCCAATCATCACGGGCGATTCTGAAGCCCTCGAAGTTGGACAATGGGTTATCGCCGCTGGCAACCCCCTTGGTTTTGAACAAACCGTCAGCGTAGGCATCGTATCCAACAAAGGCCGCCCACTCAAATCAGAAGACTACGCAATTTTCATTGACGGCATCCAAACCGACGCCGCCATCAACAAAGGCAATAGTGGTGGCGCACTCTGCGATTCCGAAGGCCGACTCATCGGGATAAACACCATGATCGCCTCCACCGACCAAGGTTCGGTCGGAATCGGCTTCGCTATTCCCGTCAATCGAGTTCAAAAAGTCGTTGACGAGATAATCAAGTACGGACATGCTCGCTATGGCCGAATAGGAATCGCTGTCCGCAGCGACTCCAGCATCCTTGCAATCCCTCAAATCCGAGAACGCCTAAAAGCCCAAGTCTCTGCCCAGACAGATCCTCCCGCTCAAGGCGTCATCATTAGCCAAGTTTTCGAAGGCCCCGCCGCAAAGGCCGGTCTCTCTACGCTAGATATCATCACAACCATAAATGGCACACCGATGAAGGCCACCGAAGACTATCAAGTGTTTATGGCTGATAAAAAGCCGGGTGACCAACTCAAAATCGAATTCTGGTCGCGTGGTCAAAATAAGTCCGTTACGCTTACCCTCGCAGATGTAGAGACAGTTTAATAAGTTCAAGCAACATCAAAACAGGTGGCATTAAAATTGCATGATGGAAAGGTCATGCGCCGCCAACTCGTCCTGCTGATACTGCTCATCGTTGCCTCAACTCTCGTTGGCTGTGGTGGTTCCAATGCCGGATTAGACACTTCCGTTGATCCAGGTCACTCCTCAACTACGATGAGTCACTAAACGATCAGATCAACCAGTACGGGTAATGCCGTCTCACTTTCTTCAGGCCATAACGTAACACCCGGATATGTCCTGCTATCTGGATTCACGCGGATCACCCGACAACCCATCTGCGCCGCATGCTCCGTAAAACCGTAGCTCACCGCCCCGCTCGTGCCTACTTCAATAAAAAGTTCAGACCCTTTCAAACCCCTCACAATCTCAAATGAGCGCGTCCACGGTTGCTCCCCAAACCAAACCACATTCGGCCTCAGCAAATCACCCCGCTCCGATCGCAACAGAGAGTCATAGTCAAACTCGGCTGGCCACAGCGAAACGTCAACGGAAGCAACCGCACCAGTCACCGTGCACTTCGTTTCCAAAATATTCCCATGAAGTCGAATCGGTTTGTGCCCCGCCCGATCATGAAGATCATCAACATTGCTGGAAATAATCGTAGTCGGAGCAGACCAAGCAAGCCGAGTCAAAGCTAAATGACCTGCATTGGGTTCTGCCTGCAACACCGCCCGAATCCGCATGGCGTACCAATTCCACACCAAAACGGGATCTCTTGCAAACCCCTCTGGTGATGCCAAACTAACCGCGTCCCGACCCTGATAATAACCACCTACCCCCCGAAAAGTTGGAATCCCACTCGCCGCACTAAGACCAGCCCCCGTCAATACAACTATTTCAGACCAATCTTTGTTGCGTATCAGTCGTTCGACTTCTTGGGGAACCATCACCCTATCTCCGCCATCAGGATACACTAGGGATTCAAAACTCATCGTGTTCTATCTCCAGCGCTCCGGCTCCCCCGATCAAGAAGGCCCTTATAGCATTGAGTATCTCAAACAGATTGCTCGTGATGGACGATTGTATGCCGAAGACTTACTCATTCCTGCTGAAGGTGGCGAATCATTCCGCGCCGGTGAAAATCTAGAATTTGGCGATCTACCCCGAGCCGATAACGTCCATAAACCGCCTGTAACCAGCCCACCACAAACGTCGGGCCCTGTAAAAACTTCTGCGGGCTCAATTGCCGTGATCATTGCCGTAGCAATTATCAGCCTTTGCTGTGTCCCTAGTTTCTTTATGTTTCGGGGCGGTAAAAAAGCTGCGCTTGGCGAACCAACTGGTATCGGCTCAGTAGACTCAATGACGTCTCTCCGTCAAGTCACTCAAGCTACTATCAATTACACAAACGACTGGGATACTTTTTATCCATCAGGCATGGATGATTCCACTCTTTGGCAAAGCCAAGTACGTCCATATCTACCCAACGATGCTAGCTTTGAAGTCAATGGACACAAAATCGAACCGAATCCCAATCTCGCTCGAATTCGACGGGGAACCATTATCGCTCCCACCGAAACCTTGATGTTTTTCATCCGCGAACCCATGCTCGGCGATCAATCAGCCGTCTCAAATGCAGAAGGATATGTTGGATACGTCAGTTCCGAAAAACTCGCGCGGTCAATCCGCCGAAACATTTACAACGTACCCTTCCGGTAATTAAATTAAGTTGTAAGGATCAACATCCATTGTCACCCTACTCCCTTTAAGATTCAGTCCATCAAGTGCCTTCGAAATCGGCATAACATCAGTCCCCGGAGCTAGCTTGATCAAAATATGCCGGCGATACAAATTGCTGAGCTTTGAGAGAGGACAATCTACTGGCCCCAAAACGGTTGCATCCGGCAACGCCTGTCTTAATTTCTGACCCCCAACCGCCGAGACCTGATAAACCTCTTCCTGATTCGGCCCTGTAAACACAACATTCACCAGCCGAGTAAAGGGCGGGTACTGAGCTTCTTCTCGTTCCTGAATCAGCGAAGCATAAAACGATTCATAGTCATGTAACTGCGCCATCTTCACCGCCGGATGCTCAGGCGAGAGCGTTTGAATCACAACTCGACCCGCTCGTTTACCCCGACCTGCACGTCCAGCGACCTGGCTCAAAAGTTGGAAAGTCCGCTCACTCGCACGAAAGTCCGGAATCCCCAAACTAATATCCGCGGCAATCACCCCCACCAAAGTCACATTCGGGAAATCAAGCCCCTTCGCCACCATTTGAGTCCCCACCAAAACGTTGAGCTCACCTGTCCTGAACCGGGCAATCGTGTCTTCCAAGACTCCCTTCTTCCTCGCGATATCTCGGTCTAGCCGCGCTACCCTTGCATTCTCAAACTCAATCCCCACAACCTCCTCAACCCGCTCCGCCCCAATGCCAAACGCTTTCACCCGTTCCGATTCGCAAACATCACAAACCTCCGGTGCAGGCATCTGGAAATCACAATGGTGACACCGCAATTTTTTATCTCGCCTATGCAATGCCAAAGCAACCGCACAATGCGGACATTCAAATCGTTTTCCGCAATCCCGACAAACCACAAACGGAGCGAATGCGCGCCGATTCAAGAACAAAATCACCTGCTCATCGCGCGCCAAAGTTTCTTCAATCGCCGCTCTCAGCCGCGGCGAAAATACACCTGCGGACTTGTCCTTGTATCCCTCCCGTAAATCCTCAATAAACACCTCG
>JAPUDU010000119.1 GCA_027492935.1 Fimbriimonadaceae bacterium | reverse complement strand
CATCGACAAAGAACTTGCCTCGAAATTTCTCGGGAGTCCGTGCTTCCAACGGCACAGCCGCCGGAAGATTTACATCGCGTACACCGTCGCTCAGACCAGAAGGAAGAAATTCAATCGGCGCAACATCTGGCCCGCCATAACCTTCGACTTCCTGCAAAGAATGAGGAGCCGCCGGTGGGGGCGTCGCACTTACCGGAGGCATTCCACCCGGTGTCTGAACGGGCGGAAATGGATTCGCCGCCGCTTCGTTCCCAGATTGCTCGCCATTCTGGCTGTTTAGGTGCTTTTCCCAGCTAAATTCCTCTGACATATTGTTCGTCTGCTCCTGATTAGAAGTGGAGATGTGACCCAGCGGTAATCGCCGCCAGTCCACGCTCAATGATATTTTCGGTCAATTCATCCGGAATCCCCAGCACATCACTCGCCCAAGGGCTCCAAGGTGACCGTGAAACGTCTTTCCGACCGGTCAAAGCGATATCCGCAACGCTCGCCGCTACTGAAATCGCTGCCGCCAAGTTACTTCCCCGGGTTGAATCATCGGGCCGAGCATAGTAGTGAAGGCCATCCGCCAACTCCGGCGAAAAACCCCATTGGTGAGCACTTGCAATTGCAATATCGCGGTGATCACAACCAAAAACCACTGATTCTGCCTGCCAAACCGGTGCGCCACGCTCCGCGACCATCAAAACTTTTTCGTAATCCCCCGGATTTGCTTTGTCCAAAACCGTCTTGCCGCACCAGTGCAACAAACCAGCGGTATACGCCATGTTCGGGTCGCACCAGCCAAACTGTTCCGAAAGCACACGAGCCGCCGTCCCGGTATCAACCGAGTGCCGCCACCAAACCCGTCGACGCCGACTTTCAGCATCCGTCTTGCCCAAAAACATATCAAAAACGCCAACTGCCATAGCCGTCTGGCGCACTTGCCGAACGCCAATGTACATCACCGCTTCCTTAATAGAATTAACTTTACGTGGCAACGCAAATTGAGCTGAATTCGCAATCGTTAACAGCTTCGCCGAAAAACCCGGATCAACAACAATAACCCGCTCTAGCTCAGCGGCACTTCCTGTGTCACTCCCCGTGATCTCCATCACCTTAAAAACGACCTGTGGGAGAGCGGCAAGATCCTTGCCCCCGCTTAAAATTTTGGCTACCGCCGTAGCTCGATCCATTTGTGGTTGTGCTGCCATTTTTCTTTCGTACTAATCAACTGACCAAAGATCAGTTAACGCCCTTTTCTCAATCAAGACCTCATCTCCCAAGGCCAATCGCCATCCACATTGACGGCTAAAATCGCTCTCAATCACCCGCATTTCCATGCGTCAGGTGAACTCCCTCTTATACTTCGGTTAGGTTCGATTCAATCCGTAGGAGTAAAAACTACGAGTAAATAACACGAATGATTTCATCGACATCAGTAATGCCATTGAGAATCTTTGCGACCGCGTCTTCCTGAAGTGTTTTCATGCCATTCTCAATTGCCATGTGTCGAACTTCGTGTGCCGCTGCCCCTTTCAAAATCGCATCGCGCATCTTATCGCTCATCGTTAAAAGTTCATGCACCCCAGACCGGCCTTTGTAACCTGTCCCTTTACATTTATCGCAACCCTTCGCCTTAAACAAAGTGATCTCGCCATGAGTATCAGCCCCGATCTCTTCCGGAAGCGGCAATCCATAGCGCAATAAACTCTCTCTATTTGCGGTGTACTGTTCTTTACAATTCGGACACAAAACACGAATCAATCGCTGCGCCAAAATCCCAATGATCGATGAGCTAATCAAGAATGGCTCAACCCCCATATCCACCAAACGGCCAGGAGCAGAAGAGGCATCGTTTGTATGCAAAGTGCTAAAGACCAAGTGACCAGTCATCGCCGCTTCCATCGCGATCGTTGCCGTTTCTTCGTCCCGCATTTCCCCAACCATGATAACGTCAGGGTCTTGCCGCAACATCGAGCGGAGACCAGCAGCAAATGTCATTCCCGCTTTGTTATTCACCGAACATTGGTTAACCGTATCAAGTTCATACTCGACCGGATCTTCAATCGTAATAATGTTCTTCTTGCCGTCATTGCTGGCATTTAATAGTGAATAAAGTGTTGTGGATTTACCTGAACCTGTTGGGCCAGTAACCAGAACAATCCCGTAGCTTCGGGTCGCCATATCCTCAAGTTGCTTCAAGTTCTGCGGCATAAACCCGAGTTTCGCAAGGCCAACGTTGATTCCGCCCTTATCCAAAACCCGCATAACGATCTTCTCACCGTTAACTACCGGCAAAGTTGAAACCCGAAAGTCATAAGGCTTTCCGTTGATAACCGCGCTGATCCGGTTATCTTGCGGAGCGCGTTTCTCGGCGATGTCCATGTTCGCAATAATCTTAAAGCGACTCGTTAACGCGTTGCTCACCTTGCGCGGTAAACGCATCATCTCAATCATGATCCCGTCAACGCGGAACCGAACAAACACTTCTTCTTTCCGAGGCTCAATATGGATGTCGCTCGCCTTATCCGCAACCGCTTGATTTACAATCAAGTTAGCCAAACGAATAATCGGGGCGTCATCTGGTTCGTCCGTTGCAT
>JAPUDU010000118.1 GCA_027492935.1 Fimbriimonadaceae bacterium | reverse complement strand
TCCAAGTCTGATTTCACTTATCCGGCGAACCAATGGCCCCTAAATTTGAAAAAATTAATCCCGGTGCCGGCTTAAAGCGGATGTTCTCTCGCCGCTCATTGATGGAGGGAGTCAAAGCCATGGCCAAGATGACCATCTTCGCCTTCATTGCATACAGCGCAATCTCTGCCGACTGGGGCAAACTGGTCGGACTCAGCCAAGTCGCGCCAACCCAAGCCGCGATTGCGGTCGGAGGAATTCTCCACGGGCTCCTCGTCAAAATTGCACTCTTCTGGTTTGTCATCGCCGTCGCCGACTATTTCTTCCAAAAGAAAGAAGTCGATAAGCAACTCAAAATGACCAAACAAGAGCTCAAACAAGAAATGAAAGAGCAAGAAGGGTCACCCGAAGTCAAATCCGCCCAATATCAAAAGCGCCGCCAAATGATGAAAGGCGGACTCGCCAAGCAACTCAAAGAAGCTGACGTTCTCATCACCAACCCAACCCACTTTGCCGTCGCCATCAAGTACGAACGCAACTCCATGCACGCTCCGATCGTTCTCGCCAAAGGCCAAGACTTCCTCGCACTCAAAATGCGCGAATTTGCCCGCGACCTCGAGCTTCCGATCGTCGAAAATAAGCCGCTCGCCCGCGCTCTCTACGCTCAATGCGAAGCCGGTGACTTCGTCCCCCGCGACCTCTTTGGCCCCGTCGCAGAAGTCCTCGCATACATCTACAAGTCAGTCAAAAGTAGAAGAAAATCTGCCTAACAACTTTCACCTAAACCAACAGCACACTATATTCCAAAACAACGACTCATGTAGAATATAGTTCTCTCAATCCATCATGAACCTATTTGAAGGTCAACAAGACCGAGTCATCCTTTCTCTCGAACAGCAAACCGCCCTCACATCTTCAGATCGCGCTGAAGTCATGTGGACGTTCAACCCAGATGTTCCAGATACCGTTGCCAACGTGGCGATGACAATTGGCAAGTCCCCACAAACCGTCCACCATCACGTCAAAATCCTTGTCGAGAAAAACCTCCTCATTTCAACTGGCACTCAAAAAAAGCGTTCACGTCAAGAGAAGCTCTACGTTTGGGCTTTTCAAAGCTGTGGCCCACAACGAGAAGGAGCATCACCAAAATACCGCCAACAATCCGCTGAAGTTTTCGCCTCTGTCGCGCGAAAAATGATCCGCGAGTACGAAAAACTTCAACACGCCACCGCCGATCACTCCAAGCTCGCAATGCTCAGTTCTCTCTACGATAATCATTACCATTTCGAACCCGATAGCCTCCCCGCCGTAAGAGAAGTCTTCCGCGAAGCCATGCAAAAGCTGAAAGAACTCAGTTGCCAACCAGGAACCGGATTCCGTTATCACGTCGTAACCTTCGCTAACCCAACCGTCAACTCAGTTGATCTCATGACAAAACCCGACGCCGAATCAAGCCAAGACTAAAGTTGCCACTCCTCCCGGGGCCATCTATCCATAACCCGTAAACTCCAAAACAGATGGAAGCAAAGCGCGTCGAAGAAACAAAACTCCGCATGGCCCAAGTCATGACCCCCAACGATGCAAATGTACTCGGAAAAGTTTTCGGCGGCTCAATCCTTGCCCTCATCGACCTTACCGCCAGTGCAGTCAGCTCAAAATTCGCTGGCCGCGTCTGTGTAACCGCTGCATTTGAGCGAGTTGACTTCCTTGCTCCCGTCGAAATCGGCGAACTCGTTGAGCTAGATGGATTCGTCAGTTTTGTTGGGCGTACATCCGTCGAAGTCACGATCGAAGTCCACGCCACTCACCTCGCCACAAATACCACCCGCCACGTGAACACCGCCCGGGTGACAATGGTTGCAGTTCAAGATGGTCGCCCCGTCGCTGTTCCTCGTCTCATCTGTGGCACCCGCGAAGAAAAACTCGCATTCCTCGCCGGACGCCTCCGGCGCGAACTCCGTGCCGAACGCTCAATCCAAACCGAGAAGCTCCTCACAAAGCTGAACGAAATGGACGACGCCCAAGTCGATGGCTACTACTCAAACGACGCCCCTCTCTCCCTCCAATTGATCTAATTAACAACTTCCCTCCCCAAGTTTGGGGAGGGTGACTTCTACTCCAGAAGAAGTCGGGCGGGGTTGCCTTCTAGCCCCTACTTGCTCTTACCAAAAAACGACTCAAACACAACTTTCGCTTTCTCGTCCATCTCGTCGTCTTTCACCAACTTGCCATCCCGTTCAACTAAACCCGCAAGTTTCATGAACTTCGTCCATTCCACCGGCTTCGAAGTCTCAACCAAGTTCGTGAACTCGGGTGGAGTAACCTCGTACTTCCAGTTAAGTCCAATCGCATAAAGAACCCCTAACTGCCCTTCGTAATAACCTTTCTCGCCTTTGGTCTCGTTGTAAAGCCGCCGAATAACCGTTCCAAGGTCAGATTTACCTCCCGACTCACTTCTCAGATTCACATCGAGAAGATAGCCAATCAACTTCCCTTTCGTATAATAACTCACCCCACCAAAGCCCTGACTTCCGGCTGTCTCCCAAACCCGCAAACTCGATTCCTTCGCACTGATCTTTCCATAAGCAGGATTCCGCTGAACCGCCATGTAAGTATCCTGCATAGAGTTCAAAAACCCGCTTTCCGAC
>JAPUDU010000117.1 GCA_027492935.1 Fimbriimonadaceae bacterium | reverse complement strand
TCCCGTCGACCCGTTCACAGGTGGTGGAGGCGTTGAGTTGATGACAGGAACCGCATTCCTATCGGCCCTTTGCTGGTAGGGCAGGGCGTTCGTTATGGCGGCCATTGCGGCCTTCGGGGGGTGTTCTCGCAAGTAGGCTTCGGCTTCGGCAACCATGGCTTCCATTTCCGCATCTTGCTGAGCAAGGATAACTTCTTCGGCGGAATGCGCCATCAACGGGATCGGTGTGGCGACATATTCATGGACTGGCGCGCCGCTCATTTTTCCATAAGCTGTGTTTCCTGCCGATGCAATGCGTGGCACCTTCGGGGTTGGATCCGGACAATCATCTGTGCAGAATCGGTAGACGGAGCCTTTTCCAGGAGATGTGAATTGTTCCATGCGCTCCGGCGGGAGCCACCCGTCGGCATGGTAGCGGGGAAGGGGCCGTGCACCCGATGAAAGGTCAGGCGTCGCCCTTTGCCAGGAGAGGGAGGAGCAACCGGATACGACCAAGGAAGAGAACATCAAACAGGCTGTGATGTGTTTTAACGCGGAGTGCGGCCGCGGGTCTTGTGGGAGTTCCGATGAGTTGGTTTTGGGTTTCCAGCGAAGTAAAAGCGGAGTGGCAATATAAAGCGGCCGCGGTTGCATGTGGGTATCAACGCGAACCAGGCCGTGGAAGTCGAACAAGCGGCACTGCATCTCAATTTCATTATTCCACTCGCTTTTTGATAGAGCGAATGTGTCACGCATTCTTTCAAGTTCTGTGGCAAGCGTCTGCGCCGGCACGGCACGACGTTGTCGGATGTGCCGCAAGATCACGTGCTGTAACGGGGTTATGCTTAATGTGTCTTTGATAAACATAGAACTCTCGTCGTCTCATTCGAGGAGATTGGGTAGATACAATGATTGCACGACAGGAAGTTGTTTTCGATGCGGTAATCCCCTCAAAACGTGGGGGAGTAGGTGCGGAAATGGTCTAGCAGAAGTGTTTTTGGTACGGTGGCTGAGGAGGCTGTCCAAACAATTCTGCGCGAGAACTTATTGAAAAGCCCCCTTGAAAGGTTCTTCAAGGGAGAAATGGTATTAAAACTAAGGTCTGTAACAACCTTCAGACGATCTTCTCGCCTTCGTTTAGGCCATAAGCCCAGACGAATAAACGTTCTGCATCATCCTTTTGCGGCCCCAGTGGGTACCGGGTTTCATCACGGACTTGCTCGAGAGTTAGACCTCGGACATGATCGGAACGACTTTGGTCTTGCACGAACACTTTGTAGGCCGTAAATCTGGCAACGTCGAGTATTGACGGGGTGTCCGGGGTTGAGGTCTCAACACCTTGTGCGGAACTTGCAAGGTCTTTAACCACGCCGGCAGCATAGGGGTTGGCCTTCTTTGCAGGAACTTTCGAGTCGGATAAGGCGGCCACTGCTTGAGGGCCAGAGTTGAACTGAAGATCCGCGAAGTACTCCGGAACGCTTCCGTCCTTTTCAGACTCGATTTTGTAGGTGTCCCAATCGAAGACGTGAACCTGGACGTCGCCGGTGGAGACATACTCCGCGACACCGCCGCTGACTACAACCAGTACGCGGGGATGCTGAAGCAATGTGTGGTGTTGTGGGTCGATTTGCTCATCAGCGGCGCCTTGTTTAAAGGTTAGCGACGAGCGATTTTGTGTTTCCATGACTTTACTCCTGATAGTGGGTTTACGCCATGGAGTGGTTGCCCGGAGGGCAATGCTCCAGGCAAGGGTTAACATCGCTACTGGATTAGGAGATGTTGAATTTTCTCCAGCTCGTCGAGGCGATGGGTCAGTGCACGTAGTGCGCGCGTAAAGCACCTTTTTCCTTGCGGACTTTGATTGCCGATGAACTTGGCGGTCTGCGAGGTGAAATGTGCTATTTCGCGCGACAAGCGGGTCTGTTGCTGGCGGAGGTTGTACTTTGTCTTTGACATTAGAAGGCTTCCCGTATCCTGACGTATAGGTCATGTGCTTCAATTCCGACCTTGGTGTTTGCCATGGTTTTCTCCTTCAATAGTTGCTGATCTAGAAAGCAGGCAACACTCCCCGTAGGGAGAAGTGTCCCTGAAGAGGATTTCATCTGAACCGTTGGTCAGAGGTTTTCGGCCATATCGCTGGTCGCTGGAGTCGGTCACGGACGTGACAAAACTTGCGAGGAACTTAGAACTCGGTCGGTGGTTTAAGAAGATCCAGGGAGCGAGCACGACCGGGGGTAAATTTCCTCGACCATATATAGCCAGATTCTCGAGCCAGTTCGCGAACAGTCTGCTTGTATGATGAACCTGAAGCCAGGCTGTGAATTTTGCAATGCTGAGACTCGACCTCGAGCAAATAGGCAATATCTTCAACGGCACTCATGAGGTCCGTTTGAAGGCGTTTTCGATTGAGAATTATTTTGCCGATGACGGCGGCACAGCTCGCTGCAATGATGGCAGACAGCAGTGTGCCAATGGACTGAATCAAGGCGGCAATGATCGCCGGATCAGAGTACGGAATTACCATGTAGATGTTCTCCATAAAAGTCCACGAAGAACACCGCCGAAGGCAGGGCCTCCGAGGTAATACGGCCGACGGGTGTCGGTCGGTTGAAACAGGCCATAACGCCGGCCTGTACGCGTTTGTCTCAGCAGAGACGAAAATGCTTCTTTCACATCACCTATCACCA
>JAPUDU010000116.1 GCA_027492935.1 Fimbriimonadaceae bacterium | reverse complement strand
GAGCGCAGCGGAGGGAACCAAAATGCGTAGCATTTTGGCGTCCCGTTGACGGACTTGTTAGCCAGCGGCGGCATTGCGCGGCTCACCGTTAACGAAGAGGACGGCGCCGGTTGGTGTGACGACGTAACGGACAGTGGCATTTTCGGGAACGGTCCCAAACGAAATGCCATCGACAGTGACTTTTCCGTCCTGAACCGTCACTTGGTGATCGGCGACAGAAATCGACCCGGTGCCCGTAACCAACCCCCCAGCGCTCTTCGTTTCGCCGGCCGCAGAAGATACCGAGCTGGATGATGAGTTCTGTCCAGTGCTCTCGGCGCATGCAGAGAGAACAAGCAGCGCCGAAATGGCGGATACGACAAACAGCTTTTGCATACTGACCACTTTCATTCTTTTGGTGCTGGCTAACGTTTGACGTGAGGGGCCGCCGCAGCGGCGAAGCCGCGAAGGGAACCCACAAGCGCAGCTTGTGGGCGGTCCCTCTCGACGGAATTGTTAGGGCGACGATTCATTGGGCTGCGATACCAGAAACCTGACTAAATCTCCTACGGTTTTCACCTTTCCGTAGAGTGGATTTCTTTCAGGGCTCACAAGACTACGACGAGCCCTTTGAGCCGCTTCGATTGCAATGATGTCTTCTACATCCTCCAGATCAATCTTCAGATCTTTCTCGAAATCATCACCCCAGCGAACAGGGAAGTTTTTGAATTCCTCGCCTAGGTACTCTTGTATCTGCTCATAAACAGCGCGAACGGCCCAAGAATCATTTTCTCTACAGTTGGCTTCACGCGCGAAGGTGCAAATTGATTCGCCCGACCGTTGCACTGCCAAGGTACGCAAGTGCTTGGTTCTTGATTTACCCAGGATGATCGTGGATATCACAAGGAGCAAAGTGATAGAGCCAAACACGATTGGCGAAGACCAGATCGCGAAGACCCAAAGCGCGACAAAGACAAAACCATAAGCCCACTTCAACCAAGAACCTTGAGGGGCCAGATACTTTGGCATCAGACGCGAAGGTTGGTGCATGGATTCGCCCTAACGTCTGAATTCACCGGACCTGCGCGGCTTTTCGCGCAGGTCCGGTGGAATGATGGGTTGGGCCACAGCAGCGGAATGGATGACCACCTGATACAAGCAGCAATGCGGCAAAAAGATAGTGTGGTGGAGCCCAAGATAAAGCACTCATGGTGTTAGGCCTCGAAAGAACCACAAAACACGATAGGTGCGATTCACGACACGTGCGCGACAGAAATACGGCGGGATTACCAGAGCGGAAGTAATTACACAGAAAAAGCAGAACGCAGCCACCGAAAGCCCGGATGAGCCTTCAGTGTTGGCAATGAAAGCCAAAGCTCCGGGAAGTGCAAGCAGTGTTCCGAAGAGGGGAAACACTCCAGCAACAACCAGACCTCCCCTGCGGCTATTGATGCATTGGCGGAGTTTGCGAAGCCGACTCATGTGGCCCAACGTCCGAATTCAGGGGCGCGACGCGGCTTTATAGCGGCGCGTCCCTTGGAATGAAGTGTTAGGCATTTTCACGCTTCATCTTGATCGTAATCAACACCGTCATCGTAGGCGCGCAACGCCCGTGCCAGCCATAGCTTTTTTTCTTCGCTTGTTATTTTCACCGGATCAACTGCGATTCCACGTAGATCGAAAAATTCAATATGCGCCACGCGGAACGTATTATCAATAATGAAAGGATTTGGCAGGAAGTTCTTTAGTCCGAATCGAACGCCTTCTCCTTTAGTACCGTATTTGCTATCAATTTGACCTGCAACCAGCCCCAATCCATTTTCAATTAAGTTGGATGTTGGAATGAATCTCCCAACGATGCCTGAGTTCGGCAATTTGATAGCCTCATAAGCTTCGACTACAACGTATTGATCACCACTAAGTTCGAAAGGAGGGCAGTTTTTGTTGTCCTTGAAGCTGTGAATCACCTCTAGGCCACCCCCTGTCCGACACGAAAATATACGACCCACACGTAAAGTGTAGTGTGATGTTTTTAGCTGTTTTTCGTTAAATGGCTCAATTTGTACTTCATTGCCTTTGATTAACTGCTTGAGTTGCCTGTTAGTGACTAGATTACCAAACATGGTTATTTTCCTATTTAGATAAATTGTTCAGATTATTTTGTTACTTGGTCTATAAGACTGCTCATTCGATTCTCTATTTCTTGCTTCTGGCGATCAAGCCGCAATCGTGCTTGACTCTTTCCCTCTCCACTGGTTGCATTTCGGTCTTCTTTGATTTGCTTCTGAACGATTTCTAACGCTATTGACAACGCTTGGAGTTGGTTTGAAGAGCGGGTTGATTGCGCCTGCAAAAATAGTGACTTTGCACTTAGCTCTTGCGATTCGGATGTCTCCTTTAACGTCTTCTTTGTGTCAAGCAACTCTTCCCGCTGCAATTGAAGCTCTTCACGCTGTAGCAGAATTGCGAAAACAACTCCGACAAAAGCGAGCCCAGAAAAAAGGGAATTGACGGCCCCAAACATGTCGCCGAAGGTGCCTCGATCAGGGAGGCAGTAGAGCAACACTCCAGATCCAGCCCATAGGACCATAACGCCGGTTCCGACTACAGACACAATCTTCATATCGCGCTTCATAAATGCCTAACGTGATGTCGCAGGCCTAATTGACGCAGAGCTTTGCGTCAAGATGCTGTATAG
>JAPUDU010000115.1 GCA_027492935.1 Fimbriimonadaceae bacterium | reverse complement strand
AAGTGCTAACCATCCGTTTCCAGCCGCTGCTGCTGATTGTGAAGCTAGCCTTGCATACAATACCCAAAGTTCACGCTCTTTCTCATATCCAGCTATTTCCAGGGCTGTTGCGCTACTTTTAGCCAAAGTTCAGAAACGTCAGGAATCTCAATGCTGAATGCAGATTTCAAGAATTCAAGCACACGATTCAAGGCACCGGCATAAAACCCCAAACATCATAGCTCCGCTCGTTCGCCACACTACAAGAAGTGCCAGCCGTCGAAAGCGTCGCAACCATATTGCCACATACAGCGGATACGCACGGGTTGGGCTCCCCGAACCCACTTTTGTCTCCATCATCTCGCCCCCCCGAGCTCCAACCAAGTTTTGCGTCAGAATATCGTTCGAAGTGCCACTCAAATCCTCAACGTCTCTACCGGTATCTGCCCATCGTAGAAAACCGATTCAACAAAACCAGATGAAGTCTTCCGGACCCGCATCCCGTCCGCGTAGTACTTGTATTGCATTTTCCCGCCGGTCGATGGCCCTGCCTGCATCATGCGGTTCAAATTGTCGTAAGCCCAAGTCCCCGTTTTCGCCGAATTGCAAGTCCGGTTCCCTGTCGAATCGTCAACTAACTTCATTAGTAAAAGGAGCATCTTCCAATTCTTTAGATAAGAGTACGTAGAACTGCCTCGAATTTTTTACTAAATATAGTAGTGCAAAACAGATTAAGCCGACCGCTATTTGACAATCGAAAGATTTGCGTATTCAAGACTAACCATAAGCACAACGGAAAAAGGCGCGGCTGGTGTAATTGCTTCGCACTCTGCCCGTGACAGGAGGTCTAATAAATCCCGGCCACTTATCAAGCAATGGTAAGGGCTGATCCCCACCAAACAACATAGTTTCTTCAAAAAGAAACCTGTTGTTTTTTTGGGGGATTAATGAACATGTCCATTCCCCTTCGCAATCAATTAATCCAGCGACGCCACTCTGAACAAAGAACTCTTCTGCAGGAAGTCCAAGCAAATCCGGGAATCCTTCCTTTCTTACAACCCGAAGTAACTCGCACCAAAATGGCAGCCTGGCTCCATGCCAGCTACAAAACGCCTGTGCCTCATGATAAGTCACGGCAATTGGCACAACCTCATTTGGCATCCAACTCGTTTCTTTTCTCAAGCGAAGTTCTTCTTCTTGCATTGCAGCGCTTCGAGAAAAACGAATTCCAGATTCTCTTAAGAAATTTTTATAATCATCAACTGTTACCGGCAACGTGTCGATATAAAAGGAGGGCACATCCAGAACACTACTGCGAACAGTACTGACATAGTCTTCAAAGTACTCCATTGTGCAGTTATCAGCATTCGAAAAATTGTTTATTTGTGATTCTTCAAACAACCTAACTGCAACATCGCGTGCCAGAAAATCCGGCACGCCATCTGTAACCTTTCCTCGGTGTATATATCTGGCATTTTTGAGTCTATCCACCATACATGTTCATTCCTGTTTCCTTGAGCGTATCGATGAAATCTAAACCGTCAATTTGAAAATAAGCATCAAGGCTAGAAATAGCAATTATGGCAACACCACATCCCAATAGCTCATAAAAACGGCCTGGGCTAAACCCAAACAAACCTTCACGGAGAGCATCTGATATCACTAATGTTCGTTTATCTGTTCGTGCTACCAAAGAAATTGCTTTCATCATGTTTAAAGTTTTCTCGCCCGCGACTTTATGCTTTGAGCTCCATGCGATTTCTAGTGGAACCAGCAAAGCTTACTGGATCATTCATGGTCTCCTAAACGGAGCCTGAAGACCGAACGAAGAGCTCACTCCAAGTACAAAAAATACTTTATGGTGCTCGGTATTGGATTTGAACCAACGACCCCTTCGGTGTGAACGAAGTGCTCTACCACTGAGCTAACCGAGCGTCAGAATCCCAAGATACCAGATTCAAAAACCATCACAGCCCGGGTGCCTGACCAAGCCATTCCACATCGCTTCCCTGCCCGATCAAAATCTCACTCAACTGTCCAATGTGGCCATGCAAGTGCCGCAAACTCAACACCAAAAGTTCAACCCGGCTCACCTTCGGATACCAAGTAAATCCACAGTGCGTCTCCGTCAAATCCAACGACCCAATCCGCTCATGCACCAACCCGACAATCAAATCAACGTAATCAATCATCTCTTGGCGAGAGTAAGCCGGCATCACCGGTACATCTTCACCATCTAACCAAGAACATTCTTTCCGGGCTTTATCCCAGGGCACAAAATTTTCCAAGTTCTCATAAAGATAAAGGTGTGCATAAAGCGCCGCATGGAAAGCAATCCGCCAAGGATTCCGCGGAAACTCACCGCCTTCCCAAGCCTCATCCGAAAAATTCCCAATCGCCTCCCGCAACATCGCCAACGCCGCAAAATGTTGCCTTTCCAAAGCCTCCACGATCAGATCCATCCTCACAACTACCAAAGTCAGAACGGCTTTTGTTCCGTAAATCCAAGGCCCGACTTACTTCACAATCCCGACTTCTTTCTGAACTTCTAAAAGCGACTGAGCAAGCCCTGTCTCCAAAACATAAGTCACCTCGTCAAAGTCTGTCAGCCACCGATCTTCAATCCCCGATGCCTTCAAACTCAGCGCAATTTTTTGAATCCCATCCCCAAACCCAAGCCGATATGCATAAGCAATATCCCCTTGGTAAAAGCAAACA
>JAPUDU010000114.1:7464-21441 GCA_027492935.1 Fimbriimonadaceae bacterium | reverse complement strand
AAACAATCCACACCCGACCTCCCCACTCTGCTCGCTCAAGTCCCCAGCCTAGAAAGCAACAAAAGCTACGAGGTCGTTGTCACTCGGGATGGCAAACCCGTCACGCTCACCATCAAAATGAAGGAGAGAGCCCGCGAAGTCAGCCCCGATTACGACGTCATCTACAGCCACATCGTTAGCAACGGCAAACGCATTCGCACAATCATTACTAAGCCCAAGAAAGCGGGCAAATTCCCCGTATTCTTCATGATGCAAGGCCTTGGTCAATTCAGCATGGATTACAGCCTTCAAGGTAACTCCGGCCCTTATATCGAATTCGTCCGCCACTTCGCCAAAAAAGATTTCATCACCATCCGCGTCGAAAAACCGGGAATGGGTGACGCCGAAGGTGGCCCCTACGTTGAAACCGACTTCTTTACCGAAGGCGACGTCTACCTCCAAGCCCTCCGCGACATCAAAACCAAACCCTACGCCCAAGCCGACCGAGTATTCCTTTTCGGTCACAGCATGGGCGGCACATTTGGCCCCTGGGTCGTCAGCCAAGAATCCGTCTACGGATTCATCCCCAGTTCAACCCTCTACAAAACTTGGACCGAATATTGGCTCGAAAATGTCCGCCGACAGAACGACCTCGGTGGAATGTCAAGAGTCGACATCGACAAGTACGCCAAAGCCGATGCCGTTATCCAATCTCTCGTCCTTGTCGAGGACTGGACACCCGCCCAAGTACTCGAAAAATTCCCCCAATACAAAGATTACATTAATGGCTATTTCGCCGCCGATCAATCCAAAATGATGGGCCGAACCCTCGGCTTCTGGCGACAACTCGCCAAGCTTAACCTGCCCGAACTTTGGTCAAAAGTGAATTGCCGAACCCTCGTCCTGCGTGGCGAATTCGACTGGGTCAGTACCGATGAAGATCACTTCATGATCCGCGACCAGCTCAACCGTCAAAACCCCGGCACCGCCGTATACGAACGAATCCCCAACTCCTTCCACGGATTCACATTTGCCAAAAGCAATGAAGACGCTAAACAAAACGCTGGACAACCTTTCAACCCTGCGGTTATCACAGTAATGGAGAACTGGATTGAAAAACAAATTGCAGACGGAAACAAAAATTGAACAACTAGCCGGAAACCTCGTCATTCCCAAATGACCAACAAATCGATGAACATGCCAAAAGTTGTGGAACTCTCCAAGTGAGAATTCAGTAATCAGTTTAGGCATGCGACACAATTAGCCGACTCTGCGCGGGCGAAAGCCAAGACGAGTCGGTATTTTTTTGTTAGAACCAATTAATGTGGCTTCCGCGATTCAAAAGCCACATCAAGTCAAGATTTCCTAACCAATAACCGGGTCTCAACTTCTTCCAGAGCAACTTGATCACGGTCATTCATATACTCTTCAAAGCAAGCATGCCAATCCGGCTCTCGATCACGAACTGCATCTGTAAAATCTCCCCACGCTTGAATAAGCCCCTCATCGGGGCCAAAATAAGTGCTTGTCAAATATTCCGCTGCCGGGAGATCAAAAGTAAACAACTCGTCATGCTCAATTTCAAATTCTGAGTAAACCGGAAATGCCGCCGCACTATTCAATTCTTCCTCTGGAACACTCATCGGATCGTCATACCAAAATCCAGCCACTGCCCCTTTCACCTCAATCCCCAAAGGCATAGTAAGTTCAAAAAGCCTCTCTATTGCTTGATCAATTTTATTGTAAGCCCCCTTATGCCGAACCGCAACATAACGTCTTGATGGCAACGAAACTTCAGAAATGTCCATGCTTCAATGATAATCAATAAAGTCGTCATATATCACTTCAGCACTCGATCAAAAATGAAAATCAAAATTCACTGAAATCAACTTCCTAACATTCACGCCTCAAAGTGATAACATCAAACTATGCGCACTCTTCCACTTTTGGCTCTCCTAGCCCTGACTCAATTCGGCACCGCCCAGCTCAACCCGAACAGCGCAAAACCTCCGGTCGCCAAAAAAGTACCTGCCGAAACCAAGCTCCACGGTCTCACTCTCATCGACAACTACGCCTGGCTCCGCGAAAAAACTAACCCCGAAACAATCAACTACATCAAGGCCGAAAACGCCTACCGCGAAAAAGTGATGGCCCCAACCCTGGCCCTCCAAAAAAAGTTATACAACGAAATCGTTGCCCGAATCCAAGAGGATGACTCCGCTGTCCCAATTTTCGATAACGGCTACTGGTACTACAGCCGACAAGTCAAAGGCAAGGATTACAGCCTCCAATGTCGACGCAAAGGCACAATGAAAGCCAAAGAAGAAATCATCCTTGACGAAAATCAACTCGCAAAAGGAGAAAAATATTTCAGCCTCGGCGCATTCAATGTCAGCCCAAACGGAAACCTCCTGGCTTACACCGTAGACACCACCGGATTCCGAGAGTACTACCTCTTCATCAAAGATCTTAAAACCGGAAAGCTCCTCAAAGATCGCTTCGGCAAAGTAGATAATGTCGAATGGGCTACAGACAACAAAACCCTCTTTTATGTCGCCGAAGATGAAGCAAAACGCCCATTCCAAGTCTGGCGACGTTCTCTCGGCTCAACCCAACCCACCAAAATCTTCGAAGAACCTGATGCTCTCTTTTACGTAGGAATCGGAACTTCGACCGATAAAAAATTCCTCTTCACTTATGCCGGCACAAAGGACACCAGTGAAACGCAATTCCTAGATCTTTCCAAGCCAACCTCCGAGCTAAAAGTCATCAAACCTCGAGGCGGAAACTCGCAGTACAGCGTTGATCACCACGAAGGAGAATTCATCATCACCACCAACGACCAGGGGCCAAACTTCCGCATTGTCAGCGCACCCGTAAGCGACCCCTCTCCTAAAAACTGGCGACAAATCGTTCCCCACAAAACCGATTCTGTCATTTCAGAAGTAGCTACCTACAAAGACTTCATGGTTGTCAGCGGTCGGACAGGAGGTTTCCCAACCCTACAAATCCGACCATACGGATTGCCTAAAGTAACAACCATCCCCACCCCCGATGTAGTCGGCGACATCTTAACATACCGAAACCCCGAATACAACACCAGTTCAATCACCTATTCCTATCAGTCCATGACTCGACCAAGTTCTGTGTTCCGATACGATATCAAATCAAGAAAATCAACCCTTCTCAAACAAACCAAAGTCAACGGATACAAAGAATCAAATTACATCAGCGAACTCAAATGGGCGACTGCCAATGACGGCACAAAAATCCCCATCACCATTGTTCGCAAAAAAACGACGATTCCCAGCGCTAAAACTCCCCTCTTCCTCTACGCGTACGGTTCCTACGGAGCCCCAACCGATCCCTGGTTCTCTGTCTCCCGTCTCAACTACCTCGACCGAGGAATGATCTTTGCCATCGCCCACATCCGAGGGGGAGGAGAATTCGGTCGAAAATGGTACGAGAGCGGAAAAATGTTCAATAAACTGAACACGTTCACCGACTTCATCGACGCCGGAGATTTCTTAGTCGATCAAAAAATAACCAGCCATGAAAAGATGGTTATTAATGGCGGAAGTGCCGGCGGGCTCCTGATCGGTGCCGTCGTCAATATGCGCCCGAACCTCGCTAAAGTAGCTGTCGCGGATGTGCCCTTCGTCGATGTCATCAACACAATGCTCGATGAAACCATCCCCCTCACCGTCGGCGAATTCATCGAATGGGGCAACCCAAAAATCAAAGACCAATTCGATTATATGATGCAATATTCACCGTACGATAACATCAAGCCGCAAGCCTATCCAAATATGCTCATCACCACATCACTCAACGATTCACAAGTGCTCTATCACGAACCAACTAAATGGATCGCCAAACTCCGTGATATCAAAACCGACAATAACGTCCTCCTTCTGCGATGCAACATGGATGCTGGGCACGGCGGTGCCTCGGGCCGTTACTCCGCCTATGAAGAAATCGTGAAAACTCAAGCCTTTGTTCTCTTCGAACTCGGCATCAAAAAATAACCCCAAAGCAAAAATGAAAACCCAACTCCTCGGCCAGTCCGATCTCGAAGTCACATCGCTCGCCTACGGTTGCATGCGCATCTCCGGCACCTGGAACCCCGCTGAATTCACACCCGCTCACGAAGAAGCTGGTCGCAAAGCCCTCCATGCTGCTTACGAAGCCGGATACACCTTCTTCGATCACGCCGATATCTACGGACGCACCCTCTGCGAATCAATCCATGGACGGCTCCTTGCCGAATCACCCGAGCTCAAAGCCAAAACGATCATCGCCACAAAATGCGGTATCCACTTCCCCGGATCACCTAACCCCGATTCGCCCCACCGCTACGACTTCAGTAAACAACATATCATCGACAGCGCCGAAAAATCGCGCGACCGATTACAAGTCGATACCATTGATCTCTATCAACTCCACCGACCCGACATCCTCATGAATCCCACGGAAATCTCCAAGGCATTTCAAATCCTTTCTGATCGAAAAATCGTGAAGTATTTCGGCGTCAGCAATTTCCGCCCGAGTATGGTCGATCTTCTTAACGCCAATCTAGAAGATCTACTCCTTGTCAACCAAATCGAAATCTCACTTTCCCACCTTCAGCCTTTCGAAGACGGGCAACTCGATAGTTGCATGATCCACGACCTCACTCCCCTCGCTTGGTCGCCTGTAGGTGGTGGATGGATCGCCGCCGATCTCCTCGAACCTGAAAACTACACCGAGTCCAATGCAAAGCTCCATGCTCTCATCGGCGATCTCAGCAAAAAGCACGAAACATCTCGACAAAATATTTGCTTTGCATTCCTGCTCAAACATCCGAGCCGAATCATTCCGATTATCGGAACGACAAATCCCGAACGAATCAAGGACTCCGTTCATTCACTCACTTTTGAACTGGACCGCGAGGATTGGTATCGCCTCTACGTCACCGCGAGAGGCGAGCCGCTTCCCTAAGTTCCTTCCGTTCCTGGAGGCACCGAAATCCCCGTGCCTTCAGGTGGTGTTCCCGGAGTTTCAGTGCTAGAACCAGTACCACCTGTTTCCTCTGTCCCCGTTGGATTCGTTACCGTGCCGGGTTTGGTAGAAGGGTCGAGATACCATCCCTGCGGGAACGCATGAACACCAAGCTGTTCGAGTGGAGTTCCTTTCGAATTTGCTTGCAACCCATCATAAAAATCCCTTGCGATTGTGCCAACAAAAACCACCCTTCCACCTTCAACCAGTCGAATCGTTGCTAACCGCGAAGCCCCACGATTCACAAAAACATCTGATGCCAACAACAACGCCGTACTCTCAAACCGTGCCTGAGGATCGGCCGTACCTGTCAAAATAATCTCTTCATTGGCCGGGTTCAATACAACCGACAAAATCAAATGCGATTGACTACCATTCGTCTTGATAAGAGTCAAAGCCGTCTGGTCATCTGGCACCAACCCCGAACCCGTAGTCGGTTGTGTAATCGGCTCCTTCGTGCCCCCGCCTTCGGGCTGAGCTGGAATCCGAATCGGTTCAGCTGGCTTTTGGTTTTTCGCCACCGGTTTTGCCCCACCCGAATTCTTCCCAATCACAAAACTCGCAATCCCAACCACCAAAATCATACCAACCATCCCCGCCCACAACGCTGTCAAACCACTTCTCGGTTTAACTTCCAGTTGTTGCAAGGTTGCTTTAGTTTCTGATTCATTCATCTGCTTGCGAACCCGATCAAGCAATTGCTGTTCACGCATCGCCTTCGGATCCAAATCAAGCGCCATCTCAAACCACTCCGCCGCTTGCTTCAGCTCTCCATGTTCCATATAGATTTCGCCCAAAAGCGAATGCGCTGTCACATTATTCGGAAACTCGCGCAAAACCTTCAAACACTGATCTATTGCCCCCTGCTTTTCTCCGCGCATGCGCGCCAAATTCGCCTGAGCTAAATCTTGATAAACCGCCGTATCCGATCCCTCGCCCCCACCCAGGGTGTAGCCGCAATCCGGACAAAAATCATTCGTCCCGGATATCACCGCGAAACACCGCGGACAAGAAATCTTGTAATTATTTGAGTCCTGTACTGCCAAAACCGCCCTCACCTCGCTCCGTATCGTCAAGCGATTCCACAACTTGAACCTCTGCCCGAGCAATCGGACAGATCACAAGTTGAGCAATGCGCTCACCTTTCGCTAATTGGACGACAGAATTACTCAAATTGATCAAAATAACTCCAACTTCTCCTCGATAATCACTATCAATCGTGCCCGGTGAGTTCAAACAGGTGATTCCTTGCTTCAAAGCCAAACCACTTCTCGGCCGGACTTGCCCCTCAAAACCTTTCGGGATCGCCATCCGCAAACCCGTTTTCACTAACATTCGCTCCAGCGGCTCCAATGTCACATCATGCGTACTTCGCAAGTCCATTCCCGCCGCTTCTTCGGTCGCATACCCCGGAACTTGACCATCTCCCTCAACCGTAATCCGCAATTCCACCCTCATCTCCTGTTCAATCATTTCTTTTCCGCGTATCATTAACCCATGCGTTTTGTGCAGTTGGGCGAATCCTTAATCATTATGAAGGAACTCACCCAATCGCCTGCCACAATCGCCCACCACCTCAATCAAAACCCATCTTCAGGGCTCCTCGAAGCCGTCCCCGCATTCGACCAACTCGCCCTCTACTTCGATCCAGACCTAACCACCTCAACTGACTTGCTCGCAGTTGTTAAGTCATTTGCCAGTTCATCCCTCCCCGACTCTGTCCCTACGAAGACAGGAAGGGCAAAAACATCATTGACATCAACACCACAAAACGAAAATCCCAATCCCACAAATACCCACCAAGCCTCCCGTGGCCCTTCCCACCACGAAATCCCTGCCCTCTACAGCGGCCCTGATTTCGCCGAAGTCGCACAATCCCTCACACTCACCCCTAACCAACTGGTTGAACTGCATTCCCAAGCCACATACACCGTCGAAGCAATCGGCTTCTGCCCAGGTTTCCCCTACCTCTCCGGGCTCCCCGCCCAACTCCAAAACCTTCCACGTAGACAAACCCCGCGCACAAAAGTAGAGCCTGGCACCATTGCTATCACGGGCGACCAATGTTGCATCTATCCTCTCGAACGCCCCGGCGGATGGAACCTCATCGCCCAGACCCCATTCACCCTCGTCGACCCAGAATCCGAATATTTTCCCCTCCAAACCGGCGACACCATAACATTCACTCCTATCACCAAACAACAATTCGATCAAATGGTCAGTCAACAATTATGAAAAAAATCGACCTCAATGCTGACCTCGGCGAAGGCATCGCCTGGGAACCCGAACTCCTCCAATTCATCAGCAGTGCCAACATTTGCTGTGCCGCCCACGCCGGTTCACCCGAAATCACACGCGCCACCGTGCAATCCTGCCTTGCCCTCGGAATCCGGATCGGTGCTCACCCCAGCTATCCCGACCCCGCGAACTTCGGCCGCACATCGTTTACTGAACTTGAAATCTCAATCCAAACCCTCCACCATAGTTTAAAAGACCAGCTTTCACTGATCCCTGAATCTCAATACATCAAACCTCATGGCGCTTTTTACAACGATTGCGGATCTGTTCCTCCTGTCCGGTCAGGAGAAGAGAAAGGGCCACTGGAAATTACTGATGCCCTTTCTCAACTCTTAAACCAAACACATCTCCCGCTCATGGGGCTCCCCCACACCAACCACGAGTCCATCGCTATAGCCGCTCAAGTCCCCTTCATCCGCGAAGGATTCATCGACCGCCGCTACAACGAAAACCACCAACTCCTCCCAAGAAGCAATCCCGACGCCATCATTCACGATCACCAAGAAGCAATTGACCAAGCCCTCCGCCTCGCAAAAACCTGCGACTCCCTCTGCGTCCATGGCGACAACCCCAACGCCCCCAAACTCCTCGCCAAAGTCCGACAAGCTCTCGAACAAGACGGCTATAAAATCGCCCCCAAATGATCACAATCACCCAAACCTTCGCTGGCAACTTCATCATCCCGCCCGTTATCACCAACCGACGAAGCCAAGGAATCCCATCCGGTGGCCCCGCAGACCTTTTCCTCTCCAAAATTGTCCTGCACCTCGCCCAATCAACCACTTGTCTCGAAATCACCACGCCAATCACCCTTACCACCACCGAGCCAACCCAAATCGCCCTCGCCGCCCCACCAAATTCTCAGCCTCTCCCCAACCATCCCACCACTTCCCTCGCCTTTATCCCCCTCCTTCCCGGCGAGCCTCTCACTCTCCAATCTCCCAAAACCGGATACCGAATCTATCTTTCCTGGCCCGGACTCATCTCTCATTCCCGCTTCCCACAACTCCTCACTGGCAACCTTCAAATCACAGCATCCACAGCTCCGAGTGCCCGACAAATTTCACTCGATCCCACATTAATCTCATTAACAACATCGAACTTAGCTTATGTCCCATATCAAGAGGAAGATCAGACTGAAGAGGAAAGGCAAAGGCTGCCGGAAATACCCTGTGTCGTCACTCCCCACATCAGCCGCATCGGAACCCGAATCAATCCACAAACCCCCGAGCCCCTCAAAGAAGGGAGTTCTGACATCAACGCTTCCTCAATTCTAATAAAGAAACTCTCAGCTCAAACCCTCCCTCGCTCCGAACCAAGCATTCTCGGAGCCATCCAAGTCACACCATCTAGCGAACTCCTCATCCACGGCCCCGATGGCCCCACTCTCGGCGGCTACCCAAAGCTCGGCGCAATCATCCAAGCCGACCTCTCCACCCTTGCCCAACTTCGACCCGGTCAAACCACCATCCTAACTCCAATCACAATCGAAGAAGCCCATCAATTCCGCCTCAACCACCAACAAAAACTGGCTCAAACCCTCACCCAAATCGACAAGGCCCTCCGAATCGCACAGTTCTAACCGTAGAATAGGAGCAAAGGTGGAAAAGCCAACCCTGCTCTACGATGGCGACTGCGGATTCTGCCAATGGTCGGTCGATCAACTCCGCAAACGCGACCCTCAAAATAAGTTTAACTATGTTCCCGCACACACCTATCCAAGCATCACCGAATCCCTCGAAAAACAATCTCTATACGAAGTCATTCTCCTCCAAGATAACCGCAACTACGGCGGTGCCGATGGTGCCCTCAAACTCTACTGTCAGCTAAAACCCTGGAGTCCTCTCCAACTTTTTAGAATCCCCCCATTCATTTGGCTCGCTCGACTCTGTTATCGAATCATCGCCAAAAACCGACTCACAATCAGCCGCTGGCTCAAACTCCCCGCGACATGCCAAATCCCCAAAAAGCCGTAGCCTAAAATAGGAAGCCCCTCTGCTTATCCAGCAGAGGGGCTTCCTATTTTATTTACCTATTGAGTAGAAGAAGTCCGCAACGCATTCACTGCCGCGTCCATCACTTGGTCGCCCGGACCAGTTCCAGCTTCAACCGGCAAAGTCGGCACAACCGGATCCCCTTCAAGCCGTTGACCAGTAATGGTCACATAGTCGCTCACCGGATACTGCAGTTCAAACCCTCCAGCTAACCGACCATAAGTCGAAGCCAAAACCGCACCGCGCGAAGTCTGACCAACAACAAATGCGCTCACTTTATCCCGCATCGCCGCCGCAAAAATCTCGCTCGCACTTGCCGAACCACGATTAATCAACACCGCAACCTTTCCTGCATAGCGAGGAATTGAAGGTGCCTGTGGTCGGTACTTACTCGAACCCCATGCCGCAATATCTTTCACATCCGCCGATTCAACTTTCTTCTCTTCAAGATAAGACCGCATCATCTGCCGATTAACAAACGTGCCGACCGCTTCTCTCGGGTCAATAAATAAACCCATCAAGTGCGCAAGATTACTAACCGCCCCGCCACCGTTGTTGCGGAGATCAACAATGACGCCTTTCGCCTTGCCTGCCTCCGACATCATCTTATTAATGCCCTGAATATCGTAACCGCGACTGAAAGAATTAATCTTCAGAACCGCAATGTCGTCGCCAATCCAGGTCAAAGTGTCAGAACGAGTTACCTGATACTCACCCGACTTAATCGAAACTTCCCGTGGTGAATCACCGCCACGAACATAAGTGATCTTCAACTCAGCATCACCTTCCGTCGTCAACCGAGAATTCTCTGTGGCGGGTTTCCCATCAATCGTAACAATTCTGTCGCCGACCTTCAAACCTGCCTTAGCCGCCGGACTACCATCTGCAACTGAACGAACAACCATCGCCCCATCTGCAAACTGCGCACCCATCCCAAGCCCACTGGTAACCCCAGTTCGGCGGAAAGTTGCTGATCGCGGAGACTGCAATCCAATGTGAGTAATCCCAAAATCGCGTAGCAATCGATTAACCCCAGATGTAAAGCCGTTCTCTGTCTCAATCTTCAAAAGCTCATCGCGATTCTGCGCCAACAAGTCATCCCACTTCTTAAAGTCAAGACCAGGCACAAAAGCACGTGTCTGCAGAATGTCTGTAAGTCCAGTAAGAACTTGAACGCGAACTTCTTCCGTAAAGGCAACATCCTTTTTAACCAACTCAGCCCCTGTTTTGAACTGAGCCGATGCCATTGCCGGCAAAACCAACGAAGCCACCATCAAGGCACTTAAAAACCATCGCGAACGACGCATCATAAAGAACCTTAACGTAGAAACCGAGCCAAAGTTCGCCACAATATCGCCAATTTTTGCCTCCATAACTACCAATCGACTCAACCCCCTTGATTCCCCGACCCGGAATTTGGTTTAATCAACTCCCACGTGGGGGTATAGCTCAGTTGGGAGAGCGCTTGCATGGCATGCAAGAGGTCAGGGGTTCGACCCCCCTTACCTCCACCAAAAATATTTTATTGTCCACGACTTTTAAAGCCGCTGTGCGTTAACCCGGCGAACGTTATCGGGAGTAGTACCGGTCCACTTGTGAAAAGCTCGATAAAAGCTGTTCGGATCCTCAAACCCAAGAAGAAAGCTGATTTGAGAGTTGCTCAGTTGCGGATTGGCAAGGTAGTGAGTTGCCAGTTCTTTGCGAGTTTGGTTCAATACGCCATTGAAACTTGATCCCTCATCCTTCAACCGGCGCTGCAATGTGCGGCTACTCATAGCCAATTTTTCGCTAAGCACCTCTGCCGATGCAACCTTCCCGCCAGGAAGCATTTCGAGCAAGGCACTCCGCACGCGCTCAGAAATCGAAGCGGACTGATCAAGATCAGATAACCTTTTCCGAAGGTTAGGCTCAAAGATTTCCCACATCCGCTGATTCGTCGTCAAAAATGGTCGAGTGGCGTCGGAGCCATGAAAAACAAGCCGCGTTCGAGATCCTAATGTTGGAACTTTGCCAAACATCTCAATATAGGCAGATGGCTTGCTACACGTAGAAGCTGAGAAAATCTCTGCTGGAAATATCGGCGCGCGGGTTCCGATCCGGGCCAAGTTGAACAGAAAAGAAAGTTCTCCATCAATCAAAACAGCCGGAGGTTGAATAGACGGTTCGAGCCATTCAAATTCCACCGACGTATAAACGGCATCGATGTGCACGTGAAGTCTCGCTGGAGCAATCAGGCGCTTATACCGAGAAATTCGTTCAAGAGCCTGATTCAAATTGCGGCTGCAAAGTGCAGCAAAAATTGGAGGATCAAAGGCTTCAACCGATACGGACGATCCGATGCGCAAGCCAATACATTCATCCCCGCTGATATCGGCAATCGCTTGCCAAAGCCGACAGTATTGGGGGGAATGAAGTTGAACATCGGAGCGCGCAAAAAGGTCTTCCGGGAGGTCGGCCGCGCGCAAGACTTCTGATGGAGAAATCCCTGCATCAGAGAGCATAAGTGCGGTTGCCGAGTTGATGGGCCAAGTCTTATTTGCGATGTCCAACCTCCACTATCATACGCGATTGTTACAGTCCCATTTGGCTTGCTATACCCGCAAGGAACTCACGATCATCAAGGAGTTTGCGCTGAGCCACAATCTTGGCTGCGTCGCTCCCCGCCGTATAGCGGAGCTGATCTGTTCCATCTGTAGCCGCTTCATAAATCACTTCAGCGACAACGGAAGGATGCGATCCGCTGGACGCCATAGATCCAGCGGCCGCCATAAACTTGCTGACGACATCCTGATATTCAACAAGCGATGGGTCATTTGAGAAGTCAAACGAGCGACCAGCAAACTCTGTATTAATAGCACCGGGCTCAACTAGCTTAACCTTTACTCCCAGCGGCTTTAACTCATAGTGGAGCGATTCGCTAAGACCCTCGACGGCAAACTTGCTCCCGTGATAGAGAGTTCCAAGCGGAAAAGTCACCTTGCCCCCCATCGACGAGATATTGATAACAGTGCCACTTTGAGACGATCGAAAGTGTGGCAAGATCGCCTTTGTCGTTTCGATCAGCCCAAACACGTTGACTTCAAACTGGCGGACAACTTTCTCCATCGGAGTTGCCTCCAGAATTCCGTATGCACCATATCCCGCGTTATTGAGCAGAACATCAATTTTTCCGAAATGCTCAATTCCCTCCTGAATCGCGCTGTGGATCGAAGCAGTATTCTGCACATCAAGCCGTGTAACCAGAACCCCATACAAGGCCGCAAACTCTGCCCCGTCCTCCGGATTTCTCATAGTGGCAATCACATTCCAGCCTTTGTCATGGAAGTACTGGGCCGTGGCTTTCCCAATTCCGCTCGAGGCACCAGTGATGAATATTGTTTTTTTCATAGTTCCCTTGTTCTTTGCCGCGGTGGCGACATAGGGATATGATATGAGCCCAGGCTAAGCGATTCACTTGCTGAAACCGCCACTTTGCTTGCGGATCGCGCCACTTCAAACTTTTCGCAAGAGACGCCTTAAAATCTGAGATGAACGGCGAAAGAATAAGTCAGTTCAATAACTCTTTCAAAGAAAACTAGCCATCAGTTCGGCGTCACGACAATCCGCTGACCACCCACCTGATGCGCCAAATCAAGCGCAGCGTTCACATCCGAAAGCACAAATGTTTCCCCAAACAAATCCGCGAACGGATACTCCCCGGCGTGCATTTCCAGAAAAGCAAGCGCGGTCGCCAAATCTTCCGCAACATAGTTATGGATCCCCTTCAAACTAAGCAACCGCCGAACAACTTGCTCCGGCGCTGTCTGAACCGCACCGACTGGCGAAGCCGCTCCTGCCCAAACGACTGTGCCACCAATCCGTGCAAAATCGAGCGACCGTTGGCACGCTTCTAAAGTGCCCGCAAGTTCAAAAACCACATCCGCCCCCCGCCCATCGGTCTTGACCTCGAGCGCAGATTGAAGCTCTGCCCAGGTACCGAACGCGGCATCAGCACCAAACTGTAGCGACCGCGACCGAGCTTCTTCTGAAGGATCAAAGACCACACACGGACAGCCCAGTTTCCTCGACATCGCAATCATCGAAACCCCCAAAATTCCCGCCCCGATCACCAAAACCACGTCGCCACTCACCGCCCCCGAAACGCGCATCGCCGCCGCCGCTGTCGCCACCGAACAGTTCGCCAAAGAAGCAACCGAGTCAGACAAACTATCCGGAACTGCAAAAATGGGAGTGTGATCTTTGAGAATAATGTGAGTCGCCAAACCACCACCGAGCGGACAAAATTCCGTCCGTTCTGCATGGCCATATTTGTAGAGCGACTTACACTTTTGGGTTAAGCCGCGCTGACAAAAAAAACATTTTCCGCAATAAGCGGCAATTCCCCAAGTCACTCGCGTTCCAACGGCAACTCCCGCTGGAAGTTGAGCACGAGTATCCAAAACCTTGCCGATAATTTCATGACCGAGAATAAGTGGCGTTGGCTCAATGCGATTACCAGCGAATGTATGAATATCGCTCCGGCAGAGCGAACAACAAATAATTTCGATGAGAGTTTCGCCGTCTTGAAGCTCCGGAATCAAACCACTCTCAAAAGTAAGAGATTGATCGGCTCCATGGAAAACGGCACAAGTGTAAGTCATGCTGTTTCCGGAACAATAGCCAACTC
>JAPUDU010000114.1:0-7454 GCA_027492935.1 Fimbriimonadaceae bacterium | reverse complement strand
GCTTTCGTTTAAAGTAAATCCAAGCAAACGGAAGCATGATCAAACAAGAAATGGCTGTAAACCAAGATAATCCCAAGAAGAGCGGCAAAATTTGCTCAGTAGTCGGATTTCCTAAGTTCTTCGCAAAGAGTACGCCGACCAAAAGTGCATAGCTGGATGCATCTGCTAAGTACATCAGATAACCGATCGTACCCTTCTCTCTTGTATAAGCAATCAACCTCTCAAACACCGTGGCATGAATCGCGATGTAAGGCAAGTAAAGCCCAAGACCGATCAACACGACGAGTAGGAACGGACTGATCCAGCCGAACTGATATCCCAACAATGCAACGACCATCAACCCAAATCCAAGGCCAGAAATCAACAGTCCTGCGCCGAACGCTTTCTCGTTATCCTTAATGAGGAATAGGCTTCCGATGATGACAAGCACCGACAAAGCCACGATAAGTTCGGTTTGGGTGAATAACGCCGGATATACACTTGTATTGAGCCCTTCCCAAATCTCCTTCGAGAAGTCTCCTCGGATGCCGCGCAGGACTCCGACAAACGCATAGATGGCGACAAGCATGGACAGTCCGAACGCATACTTGCGAAACAAGGCTATCCGTGCCGCTCGATCCATAGGCTCGCGTTTGGATCGCAAAGCAATATCCTGTTCAGTAGGGGGAGGCACCTTGGAGAGCATCCATCCGAAAAGGAGGATCAATGGCATGAATAATAAACCCGTCGCCGCCGGCATCCAAACCTCGGGAACCCCAGAGTCCATCAACCAGGTTCCGCAAGATTTAGCCGCTCCATCAGCAACTACGAAGCTAATACACAGTCCAGCTGTGAGGGCTTCGGTGCTTCCTCGACCCTCGAGATAAGAAAGGACGAGTCCGAAAACGATCCCGAGCGGTAGCCCATTGACAAATAACCAAATCAGATTATAGGGGGCGGGTGTTAACCCAAACAAAAGCAGTCCAAGTTCGGATAGAGCAATGAGCGCGAAATAAAAAGCCACACGCTTGCCACCAGAAGCTTCCGAAACAACCTTTACGCCAATAAACTTAGAAAATGTGTAGCCCATAACCTGACTAATCACTGCAATCGGCTTGAAAGCCATTCCAAATGCAGTTAATTCTTCAAATCCCGCCGCAGTGTACGGTTTCCGAAACATGTACATGCAGAAGTACGCGCCAAAGGCTGCGATAACCGTCCAAACTTCGACTTTTAGAAAACGTGGCATGATTTCGCCAGATCGCTCGCATGGCTCGGCTCAACGGTGAACCAAAAGCTTTCAATTCGAGTGAACAAAGAATCCCACAGACTAATTAACGTTGCATTAAATCTAGGGTGGTGTCTTCAGCAACCCACCAGGCTCAAGTAGAATTTTCGAGGTCGTACTGCTCCCCATGGTTAGCCTCAAAAAAGATGTGATTGTGATTGGCGCGGGCATTGTTGGCCTTGCCCACGCGTACCATCTTGCCCGTACAGGTCGCAAAGTCACGATTATCGAAAGAGATTCGCGTGCCGTTGGTGCCTCAGTCCGAAACTTCGGGATGCTTTGGCCAATCGGTCAGCCCTCCGGAGAAGTCCGCGAGACAGCCCTTCGCTCACGAGCTCATTGGATAGATTTTCTGACTGCCGCTCAAGTCTGGCACCGCGAATGCGGAGCGCTCCACCTCGCCTACGAGGAAGACGAACTGCAGGTTCTACAAGAATTTGTCGATTTAGCACCAGGAACTGCCACTATCATCCAACCGGCAGAAGCAATCTCGATTTGCCCATCGCTTCGCTCCGAGGGACTACTTGGGGCAATGCGGAGCGAGACCGAAATTGCGGTGGATGCTCGGATAACAGTTCGCGAACTAGCCGCCTATCTAGAGAGAGAGTTCGGGTGCGAATTTATATTTGGATCGCCCGTTCATTCGGTTGAAAGCGGGGTCGTCAAAACCGAAACCGCCATTTACGAAGCCCCGGATATCTTCGTTTGCCTCGGGCCAGATGCTTACACGTTGTTTGGAGGTTCAGTCCGAGAACTAAAGCGTTGTCGACTTCAGATGATGCGTCTGGCTCCAAACGATTCCAGTCGAGACTTGAAGACTCACCTTTGCGCGGGACTGACTCTGACCCATTACGCAAACTTTGCTCACTGTCCTTCGCTCCCGTCGCTCAAAGATCGACTCCAGCGCGACTGGCCCGAGCAAGTGGAGCGCGGAATCCACCTCCTGGTATCTCAACAAGCGGATGGTTCGATCACCGTCGGAGACTCGCACGAGTACGGCGAAACCTTTGCTCCGTACCGCGACGAGCGTACCGACGACCTGATCCTGCAGTACCTGGACACATTCCTTCCTGTCGAGCACTTTCGGGTGGCCGAACGATGGGATGGCTTTTACAACACCCATAGCGATTTGCCGTGGTTGATCGATAATCCTCTTCCTGGGGTGACTTTGGTCAATCTGTTCGGCACTGGAATGACACTCTCGTTCGGAGTTGCCGAACGCGTCGTTAACTCACAGGTTTTAACATGATCAAACTCGCAATTTTCGACCTTGCTGGTACCACGATTAAAGACAACGACGATGTGGCGCGGTGCCTCGTCGATGCTCTCGGTGCCGCCGACATCAAAGTATCCTTGCGCGCAGCGAACGATCTGATGGGAATCCCCAAACCCAAAGCGATCCGCGGACTGGCACCCGATTTAGACGATGAGTCGATTGAAGTTGTGCATCAAGACTTCCGAAAGCGAGCCATTGAGCACTATAAGTCAGGCGAAGGCGTCACCGAAGTGCCCGGTACCTCCGAAGTTTTTCGAGCACTTAAAGCCGCCGGAATCAAGATCGGAATCGAGACAGGATTCGACCGCGAGACGACCAATGCTGTGCTAGGTCGCATGAACTGGGGCTCGCTGATCGATGGTTCGGCCGCAAGTGACGAAGTGGAAAAAGGTCGACCCCATGGCAATCTCGTTCGCAAACTCATGCACGACCTTGATGTATCCGATCCTCTCGATGTCATGAAAGTGGGAGACACACCAGTAGACCTCGGGGAAGGGATGAGCGCAGGCTGTAAGATGGTCGTTGGAGTTCTCACAGGCGCATTCGACCGAGCTGGCCTCGAAGGCCATCCTCACACCCATCTGGTCGAGTCGGTTCGCGACGTGCCCGGCCTGCTCGGTATCTCTCTTTAGAGATTTTTGAACCTGCTGAGAAATAAAAGCTGCCGTGCAGACACTTCTCGTCTTCGAGAGTTCATCACAATTAGACCAAAGCCATCATTTGCTCACCGGCGGCCCAAGCTTCTTACTCCAAGGATCCTTAACCCACCAAACATTCCGATAACGAACTGGCCCTTCCGCTTCCGTATGGTGATCCTGAAGAAGCATCGGAAAATCACCTGGTGCCTCCGCCACAGATAACCCTGTTTTATCAAGAATGTCCTTATTGTCCTGAACCAGAACCCCATTCCAAAAAACCGAAACCCGCGCATTCTCAATCTTCTTCCCATCCTTCCAACGCGCCGCCCGGAACCAAATATCGTAAGCTTGCCAAACCCCAGCCCCAAAGCTGGCATTGATTGTTGGTGCCGTCTGCCGATAAATCGATCCTGCTTCATTGAACTTGGTATCCCCACCTTCAACATCAGGAATCCCTGGTCGATTCATAATCTGAATCTCATAACGACTCTGCAACTTGATCCCACTATTTCCGTTTGTTTGTGAATCAACTTTCCCGCCCGCCGGTGAAAACCATTCAAGGTGAATCCAAGCATCGCCATGCGGCGATTTCGTATAAGAATCCCCAGCACCAATGTCGGCTTTGGAATCATGAACAACCTCAACAAAACCTTTGCCACGTTTCCAAGCTGAAGGTTTCCCTTCCGCATCAACCATCTGCGATTTACCCTGTCCATCAATCAAAGTCTCCGCCCCACGCGGACGCGCAAACCCTTGTCCGTCTCGAGCAGTTGAAAACCCTTGGAAGGTCATCGCCGGAACTTTCGAAGTTGTGTACCAAGTTTCCGGACTCCACATGTCCGCGCCTGCCGCACTTTTCACACCTCTTAAATTGAAATAAACAACATGTTGCGGCTTCAAACCATCAAGCGCAAAAAACGCTTGTTTACGGTCAGGAGAAACCTTCACCGAACCCACGGTCAACCGCTCATCGTCCACCTTTGGCCCTCCATAAAGCAGCGACGACTCATACCGCCACTGCCGAACGTTCGCCTTTGCAAGTTGCGCCGCCGCCGAAGTTGAAAGCGGATGTGTAAACGAAACTAAGAATCCATCCTTCCGAATCGATAGATCACGCATTTCAAACGGCACCTTGTTCGTCGGCTTCAATCGTTGAAGCCCAAATCGGTGCCCCATATGATTCCAGTTTCCGTTGCTGCCCACCCCGCCAACAAAAAGCGAACCATCGTCCCCCCAAGCCAACCGATTAATCCCTGCTTCAAGCCCCTGCGAATGACGGAAAACCGAGCCCTGATAATCTCCTCCAACTCGCTCAAGCGCGACTCGCTGAAGTCCACCGTACGTCACATCACCAATCAACATCTGACCACGATAAACCCCGTCCGAGATCAGTGTCATTTCGCTCGGACTATTCCCGATCTCGCCATGTGGGAACCAAACAACGAGGTTCTTCGGTTCCGGTATCCCGTCCGGCGATTCTTGGTGCAGATACTTCGTCCCCGGCTTCAAAATGTAAAGTACTGAAGAAGGTAACCAAGAACCCTGGTTATCAGCGACAAACATCTCGCCATCAACTCCAATCGCCATCCCATTGGGCGTCCGCAAACCTGTCGCCAAAATCTCCCACTTGCCTGTAGCTGGATCAATCTTAATCCACGATCCAGGCCCATCCGAAATAGGCATCGAACCGTGAGTTCCAGGCATATAATTTGTGTTCCCACTCCGCAATGGAACGCTACTTGTCACATAGAACGATCCCTGAAACGGTACCAAATTGAAGGTGAATTCGTGGTAATTCTGACTAACTGGCCAACCCGATGCCACCGTCGTAAACTCATCTGCTGTTCCATCGGAGTCGTTATCCCGCAAACGTGTGACTTCACCCTTCTGGGTCACATATAAATCGCCTTTCCAATAAGCAATACCAAGCGGCTCGCCCAATCCTTCCGCAAACAACTTGACTTTAGGTTCACGAGAGTCCAACTCAGAAATCAAATAAACTGCACCACGCTCATCCCAGGTGCAAACCGCCAACCGACCGTCCGGCAAAAAGCACATACCACCCACCGCTGGCGCAAATTTCCCTCGGAAATTCACAAGTTGAAAACTAGGATGAACCGCCTCAAGCGGGCGACCATCCCCCGGAGGCGTATTCGGCTTGCCCAGGTTCGCCTTCTTGACTCCGGGTGAAGTAACAAATGTCTGCCCCGGTTCTGTCGATAGAAGCCCAGCCGGAATCTTCGAAAACTCTTTTGCCCCTGGGGGACGCCACTTCAAAGAAAATGCAAACGGCCCCTCGTTGTGCATGACTCGAATCTGCAACTTTGCCGATCCACGTGCTAAAAGATATTGCCCTGCTGCCTGACCACTCTTCAAGAGTAAATTCGGATCCCACGTCTGAGTAACTGGTTCCCCCTGCACACGCAAATCCGCATGACTATGCGATTCAAGCAAAAAGTCGTACCGCCCCTCTTCCGCCACCTGGACTCTCGCTGAAACATCCAAATAGAAATTCGATTTCAACGCGCCGTACTCCGACTTCACATCACCCTGAAAATCCATTTCGCGATGAACAAAGTAAGCATTCGGAGCCTGCCCCGAAACCAAACTAGGAACACGTTCAAATGGCGATTCCAACTGCCACGCCATCAAAGTCACACCCGGCGTAGATGCCTGAGACGCCAACAAAACTGTTGCAACAAAAACGCTTACCATTTGTGATTCACCACCTTGCTCCCATTCCCTAAAACCAACAGACCGCCCTCAAGTCCTCGCTCCAAAGTCAAACTCGCCGAATCGCTCAACCCCTTAACTTCAAATGACTCAGTCCAGTTATTGCTATTAGCCGAAGGAGTCCAATCAACCAAAGCCCCGCCGACATCAACTGTTACCGTCACCGCACCATGATTAACCCGATAACCTTTCATCCGTACGGAAGCCGTTTTGGTTTCCCCACCTTGCGTAATCTTCCACGCCGCAAAATCTCCAAACACCCTCAAATTCCGTAAACTCTTGCCATCGGTGGCTTTATCCGCACTGATCCGCAACCGCCAATCACCCGCCAGAACGGGGATTTTTTTGAAGTTCCATTGCCAACCCGAATCCTGTGCCATCGAAGATCCAAAACTCGTACCAACCTTCCCCGACGGATCAATTAAAGAAATCTGAAAACGTGCGCTTTGCGAAAGCTCATCGAACCCAACATACGCTGTCTGCAATCCCTCATAGCGAAAAACGGGAGATTCCATCCACGCACCATCTTCCGCAAACTTCCAACCTTTTTCAAACCGCACACCCTTGCTCACCCACCCACTCTGTTCAGTATCAGGAAGCCGCAAACACTCGCTCTTTGCCTCCCAAACCACTTTCCCTTCAGATCGACTATTGTTCTGACTAAAATCATAGACTTTCCCCCGGTAATCCGTCGCTCCAATCCAAACTTTGCGAATCGTACCAATGTCCGGATGAAATACAAAACCAACACTCTCATCTTTCTTAGCTGTCGGGAGCAATATAATCAACTGCCTCGGCCGGTCTTCAAAAACCGCCCGAAAAACCCTCAAGCTATTGTCCGTCGCCTGATGAATCAGCCCCACCGCAAGAAAACTCGCCAGCATGGCACAACCTTACCCACATAAACGAAATTAAGTAACCCTCCTAAGTTATCTTAAACGACTCAACAAACAGGAAAGAATCGCCTGCATAATTTCGCAGTCTAGCTCGTGATTTCCACTTTTCCACACAAATCTTAAAGACCACTTGAAATATAGTAGACATTATTATACTATTATTGAATGGAAACCACTTCTTTACAACTCCTATCACCCGGATTTGAATACACCATCCCTCAGATCGTGCGCAGCTCCAAAGCCAAACTCCGATATGCAATTCGACTTCACCGCGCGTCCCGCTTACATTACGATTTCCGGCTCGAAATCTACGGCACACTACTCTCTTTTGCGATCAACGATCTCAAGCGATGCTGGCGAAGAAACGTATATGCGGCGAGAGTCGGCGATCACAATCCTGATTATCTGTTGAGCGAACGTGTTATCAAGCCTGGATATGGGGCCGGACCAACAATGGTTTGGGATCACGGATATTACTCATCATCTGCCGGAACTCAAGAAGACGTCTACCGTCAACTCCAGCAAGGCAAACTCCACATCAGGCTGAATGGTAAACGCTTAAAAGGCAGACTCTGCATTTCTGGTCAAGGAAGCGACTGGAGCATTGACCCCTACTTTCAAGCTGACTGTATCCACGAACAAAC
>JAPUDU010000113.1 GCA_027492935.1 Fimbriimonadaceae bacterium | reverse complement strand
GAATTTTGATATCTCCTTCAGTTCGGAGTAGGAAGATGGCCTAAGTTCTGGGTCAAGCTGAACCGCCATGCGCATCATTTGAACTAGTGGTTCGGAATCTTGGCCATATTTTTTCGTGATGGTATGAAGAAGCCCAGAGATTCTATCTGGCTCGAAAACATTGGCTCTATTTCGGTATGGATGCTCCCCCGTTAACCAGTCAAACAAAGTGACGCCAAGTGCGAAAATGTCGCTCTTTACTGAATTATTTTCCCCGGCAAATAGCTCGGGGGCCATAAAGTAAGGAGTTCCGCAAATTGCACCATCCGATTTCTTCGGGTGAGTCGTGAAATCAATTGTGTTTTTGTACGTCGCGATATCCCTAACAGACGGGGATGATGCTGAAGATATTCCAAAGTCGGCTATCCGAGGGGCATTGCTTTTGTCGATCAGGATGTTCGCGGGCTTGATGTCCTTGTGGATGAGATGATTCATCTTTTGCCCGTACTCAAGCCCGTCGAATATTCCATGGACGAATGAGCGCACTTCGTCATACTTCATTAGTCTGGGGTCTATGGAATTCATGTTCTCAGCGCACCAAATTGCCAAGATGCAATGGGTGCCTTTCATTTCCCCAAAGGATATTGCTTTGGCAATATTTGGATGGGTTCCGAGAGATATCCAGATTCGCGCTTCTTCGGTGAACTGCTTGTAATTGATGGTTCCTTGATACGTTTTCAGGGCAAGCACAGGCGTATTAGGCATGAGTGGGATTAATTGGTAGACCGAACCCATGCCGCCGGTTCTCTTGATACCGACAATGAATTTGAGATTTCCGAAGAAGGGAATTGCAACAACGGCTCCTTCCTTGAAGTCGAGGGAATCTCTCTTTTCCAAATCAATATCCTTTGTGGCTCGCTTTCGGGAGGAACAATGCATAAAAAATTCGACTTTTCGATGCCGCCTCAATATTTCCATGCCGCCCAACGTCGAGGTGGCCGGTGCTGCGCGGCTCCATCGCGCGACGTCCAGCGACCGAAGGGAGCGAGGTCGACCGCCATGAGACATTCGTTAGATTGTACTGTCGGTAGGCCAACAAATGAAAAGACCTTTCTGTAGCCCCACGATGGCGATGGAATGAAATTCCTTGAGTTTGGGCAAGTGTTCGGAGATGGTTGTTTCGAGGTTTTCGATATTCTCTTGACGATCAAATGCCATGGTGTCGTCGAAGCCGATTAAAAGCACAGTGTTTGGCGGGTACGGTTTGCCAAGCTTTCGCACAATAGCTTGACCGACGCGATCCCTTTCGCGCCGGAGGACCTCTGCCTGAGAGACAGCCTCCATCGCGACATCAATGGTCTTTCTAGTTCTTTTCGTGCCGCTTCTCGTAACTGGACCTAGACCAGACACCTCTCCCTTTTCATGTAACTCGCACATTCGTAGAAAGTCGTCTTCGCCTTCGTACGCCATTGTCACTTCGACATACTTTACTGATGAACCTTGATTTCGTCCGTCAGAGACGATTGCATCAAACGTTTGGCTACCGATTTTAAGGTTGATGCTGACATGTTCGCTCCCGCCAAAGTACCTGAATGCCCATAGTCCAATAGGAAACGCTTCGTTCATCAGCTGATTTGCCAAGCCCTTCCGGAGACGAATCCGTCTGAGGCCATCGTGTTCCGCCTTTACCTGGGCGACGAGACTCTGCACCCATTGCATGTACTCGGACGCTGTGTGAGACTCTTCGAGAACGGCTTTTGTGAGGAATGATTGCCTCATTTGTACGACCCAAAGCTAATTAGAGTCCTTGTGCAGCCAAACCGTGACATACGGCCTGAAATTACAAAGGTTCCGATAAGTAGTAGCGCGAGCTGGCCGAAAAGTCTGTAGTTGATCCAAGCCTCGACTGAGGCGGTGAATGCAACCAATAAGTTGAGTACTGCGAGTGCCACAAGTAGGGTGGACAGTTCGACCAGATACTCATGCCATGCAGATGGTTGCAGGTTAAGCCTTCGTCCAGCGAACAATCGGACGACATTGACCTTCAGACCAAATTCCAAGGCCAGCACAACTAGAACAAATGCGAGGTACGCAAACGTGGGCTTTAGCTTTATGAATACTACGGAAGCGGCCATCTCGCGAGATGGGACGTCGATGCCTGACGCGGACAACCCAGCCAGACAGGCAATAAGTGTTAATGCAAGCACCAGATAGGCTGCTACGGTGCGCCACAGTAACGCAATGAATAGGGTGTTTTTCATGATATGGGCTCTTTGTTATCGGGAGACAGTTTTGCTGCATAACTCCGGCGCCTGCTCCCTAACTCGGCTACTGCATCTGCCTGTAATTCCCATCCCTATGTAATGTTGGCCTTGTGGCGGCTGTTCCATTCAGTATTAAAAATCCGTCATGAGCGGCACGTTAAAATATAGCGTATCAGCATACACCGAGAGCGACTGAACGGCGGCTTTGTGGCACTCTCACCAGCGGCCGGTGATGGCCGATTGTACTCATAGGGCATCGCGCCGGAAAGCAGCCGCACGCCGCCAATTGAAGTGACGAGCGTGTGACCGCATCTCAGACCGCTAAATCTCGGTCTGCTCCGAGATCTCCAGCGCGTCATCCACCTCAATTCCAAGGTATCGAACGGTACTCTCCAACTTGGAATGACCGAGCAAGATCTGCACTGCCCTCAGGTTCTTCGTGCGTTTATAGATCAGCGTGGCCTTTGTTCGCCGCATCGTGTGCGTGCCAT
>JAPUDU010000112.1:18448-21567 GCA_027492935.1 Fimbriimonadaceae bacterium | reverse complement strand
TTCCTGGAACAACGCCATGATCTCAAAGCTTGTGCGCGTATCCAGGTTGCCCGTTGGCTCGTCTCCAAACACCAAAACCGGATCAGTCACAATCGCCCGTGCAATTGCCACTCGCTGTTGTTGCCCTCCCGAAAGCTCATTGGGCTTGTGCTTGATCCGTTGTCCCAAACCAACACGTTCCAACGCCTCCGTCGCGCGCGCCGTGCGATTCTTCGCCCCTGCATAAAGAAGCGGCAATTCAACATTCTTCACGGCCGTCGTTCTTGGCAACAGATTAAATGTCTGAAACACAAACCCGATGTATTTGTTCCGAATCTCAGCCAAGGCATTATCACCCATCCGACTGACTTCCTTTCCATCAAGAAAATAATCACCCGAGGTCGGCCGGTCCAAGCAACCCGCCATATTCATGAATGTTGATTTCCCTGAACCAGACGGCCCCATAATCGCCACAAATTCACCTTGGTTAATGGTGAGATTGATGCCGCGCAAAGCTCGGACAACCATGTCCCCCATAACATATTCCTTCACCAAATTACGGGTTTCAATGACTGGTATCGGGGGGGCTTCCATTGTTATTCTCCTGGAACTGATTGGCCGGTTGCCAATCGGAATCGAATGTCAGAAATCAACAGATCATAAGTCGCTTCAACCGAGTTCGATTCTGCTGTTGTCAAACTGACCCGCGCGGTCAAAACCTGAAGCAAGTTCCCTGCTCCTTCCGCTTGTGCAGAAACCGCCGCGTTGTAGTTCTCTCGCGCGGCTTCAAGCGCAACCTGAGAAGCTTCATATCGCAACCGATTCTGACCGTACTCCTTGTACGAAGATTCAATTTCTGCTCGAACACCGCGCTCGTCTTGATCAAGATTCGCTTCTAATGCCGCCAAATTTAGCTTCTCCGCTTCCAGCGCCGCGCTTGTTCGCTCACCATCATAAAGGGGCAATGTCGCCGAGAATGATAAAGCTGCCCGTTGGAACGGGTCTTCAGCAAAAACACGTCGGTAACCTGCATCAACGGAGTACTGCAAAAAACCTTCCCGTCGGGCAAGACGAACACTCAAAACCTGAGAATTGATGCGTTCACGGCTTGCCGCCAAATCCGCTCGATTCTCCAAGCCCTGCTTAACCGCTTCCTGCAACGTCATCTCGATTGCTGGCAACTGCTGGGCCGTAGGTTTAACCAATTCCGGCAATTCTTGTTCGTCCCAAGCCAAAACCGCCTTCAAATCTGCCGCTGTATTAGCAACTCTGTTTTCTGAGGTCAAAACACTCACTCGGGCATTCTGATAATCAGCTTTTGCTTGCAAAATATCTTTCTTCGGAACATCTTCAATCGGAGGATTTGCTCGAAATTCTGTCTGCTCCAAAATAATCTTTGCGCGATTCAAGTTCTCTTCCTGAACCCGGAGCAACTCCTGGCTCCGCAACGCATCATAAAATCGTGTGTGTACTGTAAAAAGAGTTGTTCGTAAGGTTTGCAAAGATGTGAATTGTTGGGTGATCGCCAACAAACGAGCTTGCGTATATCGATCTTTTCGCGAACCATCATCAAATATCTGCCAATTCACGTCAATAGCCGCGCTGGTTGTATTCAAGTCGTTACGGCCTCGAAATGGCCCGGTTAAAGTTTCACTGAAGCCTAAGTCGTGACCCACAGTCGGAGTAACCGTTGGCAAATAAGTACTGTAAGCACCTCGAGCATTTTGCTGAGCCGCTCGGTAGTTCAAAAACGCGGCCATAACCGAGCCGTTTCGCTCTTTCGCCAGGCCAAGTGCTTCATCAAGAGTCAGCGATGATTGCGCCATTCCCAGGGCACAAATCCCAAAACTCATCACCAATATTCCAACGCCGCGCATTTTCATCATCCAGGTTCCTAATAATCTTAATTCCGTTATACCGAGCCCTACGATATGAGGTTTCTATTAAGGGTCACTAGACCCCAAGCCTATTGGAATCATTTAAACCTGGCAAAATAGCCGGTATGGCGCGTTCATACAGCGAAATCCAAACCATTCTAGGCAACGAAGCCGAATCTCTTCTCGGTCACAAGTGTCAAACAATCGACAAATCAATGCTCCACCTCCCTGGGCCAGATTTCGTTGAGCGCATTTATTCACAATCCGACAGAAATAACAAAGTCTTAAACAGTCTTCAAAACATGTTCAACCATGGCCGTCTCGGCGGCACTGGTTACCTCAGCATTCTCCCCGTCGATCAAGGCATCGAACATAGTGCTGGTGCATCATTCGCCAAGAATCCTGTTTGCTTCGACCCTGCCGGAATCGTCGAACTCGCCATTGAAGGCGGGTGCAACATGGTTTGTTCCACTCTCGGTGTTCTCGGAATGGTTAGCCGAAAATATGCCCACAAAATTCCTTTCATGGTGAAGATCAACCACAACGAACTCCTCACCTACCCAAACCAAGCTGACCAAGTCATGTTCGCTCAAGTTGAACAAGCATGGGATATGGGTGCAATCTCAGTTGGCGCAACTGTCTATTTCGGTTCCGATAACGCAACCCGCCAACTCGTGGAAGTCAGCCAAGCTTTCGAACACGCTCACAGTCTCGGAATGAGCACCGTTCTCTGGTGCTACCTCCGCAACGATGCGTTCAAGTCCGATAAGGATTATCACCTTTCTGCTGACCTTACCGGTCAAGCCAACCACCTAGGCGTCACGATTGAAGCTGACATCATCAAGCAAAAACTCCCCGAGTGCAATGGCGGATTCAAGTCTCTCAACACCGGCAGTTCAAGCTACGGCAAGCTTGATGAGCGCATCTACACTGAGCTCACAACCGATCATCCCATCGATCTCACTCGCTACCAATTAGCTAACTGCTATATGGGCCGCGCTGGCCTCATCAATAGCGGCGGCGCATCGGGCGACAACGATCTTCAAGATGCCATCACCACCGCTGTTGTCAATAAGCGCGCGGGCGGCACCGGCCTGATCTCTGGACGAAAAGCATTCCAACGCCCCCTCAAAGAAGGCGTCGAAATCCTCAACGCCATCCAAGATGTCTATCTCAACGAAGACATCACCATCGCCTGATCCTGTGTTTCGGGGGGGGGGCCAGCCCCCGCCGAACCCCCACATGCGGGGGATATGAGTTGTG
>JAPUDU010000112.1:0-18438 GCA_027492935.1 Fimbriimonadaceae bacterium | reverse complement strand
TTATAACAAAACTATAAAAACACCCCGCCCTGTGCTTGTGTTGCTTGTCGCCATCCGCCGGACTCGAAACACCCTATGACTGAGAATAGTAGTTATGATTCTTTTTCAAACAAATTTTATCAATCTCTAATTAATTCAATATTCTCATTTATAGTCCGCCAGCAGTCTTGCTGCAAGATTTGATAGTTCGAATTCGCCTTGTTTAGCTGGCCAAATAACACCAATTTTTTGATCATTCTCCAAGTACCTAACCCATTCTGGTGAAAGTTTCTTTGAAGTAAGCATAATCATTCCGGCATATTGATGATTAAAGTACCTGTATTCATGCAACTGCCCAATGGCTTCACGCACAGCATTTGAAGGATTTTCTTTTTTTATTAGCTTTGCCTCAATAATAACCGTGGTTTTTTTCATGACCGCTAAATCCACGAATAAGCTACGTAAAGGTTGATATCCTTTACACTCTAGCCAATGAGCGCATTCGTTCACCAAGGTTTCATGTTTTCTCGTGCAGTATCGAACCCCACTCTGAATTGTTGAGATGTACTCAGCGTCCGATTTTTGTTCAAATGCACTCAATGTCTTAATGCCATGAATTTTCGCTATCACTTCATACGCTGTTTCATCAATAAGAGATTTTGCGACTTCAGCCCCAAAGAGTGTATCTACTAAACGAGCCGGAAATTTCCCAAAATAGTTTGACCTCATTTGTGGCATGCTATTCTGAATTATTATTGGGCAGTAGGTAGCACCATTTGCATGGGCTTTTATGACTTGAAGATCATGCTCAATTTCAATCTTTTTTCTTAGAATATGATCTCGAGTAACTACAATGGGAAATCGTTGGAATTTTTTTAATTTTACAGATAATTTTCCATTTTTTTCTTTAGCTTTCGATGCGGCATATGAGTATCCACAAAAGAACTGTTCTTTTACATTCCAATGAAAAATCACATCTCCCGGTAGCACATGGCGTAATAGTTCGTAACTAGAGTCGGTATTTCCTTTTGCGTTCTTAGTCGGACAATAAAGTGACTCACCGATTCCCGGCACTTTTCTAACCTCTAGCCAAAAGCGTTCTATCGGCTCATCTTTCCACCATATATTTTGACTCATGAGTTAGACAAGTTATCTAAATACGCGCGTTCTCTGCAATACCTCTATAAAAAAATGATGATTTTCCAACATGTGTTTGAATGAATCTCAGAATAGCTTTCATTAAAGATGTAAAAATAGACGAATGCTCCCACTCCTCGCCGCTTTCACAATAATCCCCGAGCAGAAACCCGTCGCCCTCATGATCCACGGTGCCGGAGGCGGCGGCTGGGAATACCACTACTGGCAACAACCGTTCAAAGATGCTGGCTTTGAAGTCATCGCCCCCGACCTCCTTCCCACCCAAAACGATTACGCCAAAACCACATTCCCTGACTATCTCGCCCAAATCCAAATCCACGGCAAAAGCAAAAAGCCACTCGTCCTCATCGGCGCCAGCATGGGCGGAATCCTTGCCCTCAAATCCGCCGAAACCCTCCACCCCGACCTCATCATCCTCATTAACTCCGTCCCACCAAAAGGTATCGGGCCACAAAAAGAATCCAAAGCCTATCCATCAATCGTCGAATGGGCGAACGGCCCCATCGAAGACACCCGTGCTTCCCTCCCGGATGGCGATGAAGCCACTATCGCCTGGGCGCATCCCCAATGGCGCAATGAATCCGGCACAGTCATGAACGCTATCCGCCAAGGAATCACAGTCACTAAACCCGCTTGCCCCGTCCTCGTCATCATCGGCGAAGATGACACCGACATTTCCGCCGCCACTTCTCGAGCTCTCGCCGCCTGGGCCAGCGCCGACACTTTCGCCTACGCAAAAACCAGCCACATCGGCCCCCTCATGGGTCACCGTCGGGCCGAAATCGCCACCGCCGCCGCCAACTGGTGTGTTAAACGGCTTCGCTAAACCCCAGCCAATTCAAACTCAGTCTCAACTAAAACAAATCCATTCACTTGTATTCCAATGGAATGCACGCCTGGATAATAAACCCGTGTCGTGATGGGCTTAAAACTGTGCCTCTTGCTAACAGTACGCCGCTCCCCCGACCCCAAAACAAACTTCGACAGCTTAAAAACCTTCCGCCCCACCTTTCCGCGCGCCAAAACAAACCCCACTACGTAATCCACCATCAAATTGGCCGCCGACTCCCCAGAATTAATTATTTCAAATTCAAAAGATAGAGAATCCCCGACTCGCACCACCGACTCAGCCACCCTCAAATTTGAAACCACAACATTAGGAACCGATCCTAAACCGACCAATTCCATGGCTCCTCCATGCCCCTGCTTCAACAAACTCCGTAGTGCATGACGGCTCAGTTTGACCATTTCTTTTGAATCATCATTTCCCCACTCGCGCAAAATATCAACAACCAAATCCGGATGATCCTTCGCGATGTCGTTCAAACTATTCGCCACGCTCCGTCGCACATATTCCGATTCATCTCCCTTCAATTTCTCCAAAATCGGCAAGATCGGCTCTGGATCACGTTTTAATTCAGGCAACGCCATCGCCCACGGCAACCGTGGACGGCAACCTTCACTCGCCAACCGCCGCACATCCGCACTCTCATGCCCGGCCCATACTAGCATCTGCGCCATCATCCGGTCCTGATCCCGAACAATAAATGGCCTCACCGCAAACTCCGCACTGCTCTGCTGAGTGAACTGCTCCAAAGCCCCCATCGAAAGTTCCCAATCCTCCATCCCATGAACCTCGACAAAATCAGGAAACACCATCGCCGAAAATGAAAAATTATCCATTACCGGTGCCGACGCTCGCACAATCCTAATCGCTTCCGCATAATCCTTTGGCAAAAACGCGCCCATCGTCCGCGAAATGTGCCGCATCCTATCCTTCAACTCCCGGGCTTCCCAATTTCCCGCAAACACCGACTCCGTAAAACAACGAGCATCAAACTCGCTCCAAACCCCAGCAATCCCCGAGCAAAGCAACGCCACCCACTCACGGTTGTATACATTCTTAAATGGCTCCATTTTCTTCTCCTGCCTCAACATTACCTCTGTAAATCACTCCGGTAAAATGAACACGATCATGGGAAAAATGGACGAGAAAACGCTCAAACGAGTCTACGCATACAAAATCGCCGGACTCTACCCAATGTATATCCAAAAAGCAGAAAAGAAGGGCCGCACGAAAGAAGAAGTCGACCAGATCACTTGTTGGCTAACAGGCTACGATCAAGCTGGGCTCGAAAAACAATTGCAATCCGAAAACGACCTCGAAACATTCTTTGCGGAAGCCCCGGCGATAAACCCCAACTGCAATCTCATCACCGGCGTTGTCTGCGGTGTTCGAGTCGAAGATATTGAAGAACCCACAATGCAAAAACTCCGCTATCTCGATAAACTCATCGACGAGTTAGCCAAGGGCAAAGCAATGGAAAAAATTCTACGGCAGTAATCAACTACTGCCCTTCAGCTTCTAACTGCTTAATCCGGCCCTTAAAGTCAAATCCCGACCAGTGCCGAAAAGATATCTTGGCCCCCATTTTCCATACTTTCACCGAAAGCCAAATTCCAAAAACAAGATAAGTTGTAAACGGCGCAACACAAAAAAATAGCCCTGATCCCACCGCTATCGGTATAACGGGCAAAGCACGAAAGTTATCTAGCTTCCTTAATTCCCGAGCCGTGAGCACTGCCAAAACCAAGTAACCAACATATCCAATTCCACCCACAACCCACAGCCAAACCGACTGCCTGATAAACAACCCAATTGTCAGAAACTGAAAAAGTGCCGCCAGCCCTGCGAGGCTACCAAAAGCATATGCTCTTTCAAGAATCCTTAACTCCTCACTCTGTTTAAGAGCCCTTTCCCGAGGATAGTTGCTTTCAAACTCCACGCAACAATTCTAACTCAAAAATGAGTTAGAAATTGGTCATCCGCACTTACGCTTGGCTCGGGACTTCCTCTTCGATTCCATCCGGAATCATAACCACAGCTCGAATCCGTGCCTGATCTAAAACTTCAAGACCAAGAGGTTTTGCAATCCTATCTGCATGGTTAATCGCCAAGGCATGGTGATCGCGCCGATCTAGACTTTCCTCATAGCTCCCCGGAATCGTATCCAAAAGCATAGCTTCTCGCCCTGCTTTCTTCCAAACCAGAAAAACACGAAACTGCTCAAACTCTTCGGCATCCGCTTCATGTTTAACCGCTTCAGTAAAAACTTCCGCCCGAACCGCTACACATTGAAAAGCATCCTTCGCTGGGCCACGTTCGCCAAATAGTGCAGGAATAAACCCGCGAACCGATTGGTAAGTACCATCTTGCAAGTTCAAACTAAACTTCACCGTCCAAGTTGCAACCAAAAACGCTCCGAACATCAAAACACTACCTGCGATGACTTCCCCGACAATCACAGCCTTTGTTCCATATAACCCATGAGCGACCATAACCGCTGCCGGAATCGCCGCAACCAAACCCCATAGCCGCTGACGATTAGGAGTTTGCCAACTCAAAGTGTGACCATCTCCGCCTGTTCTTTCTTCTAAGTATCCTGCCATCTGTTGCCCTCAGATAACTCAAACTCTTCGTTGAGTTATAAATGATTGTACATAACAACTATCACAAATCCAAAACAAAAAGTTTCGTGATTTTCCTCACTTGCAACCGCATCCACAGAAACCTAAATCTCAAAATTTCCGTCATTTCTTTCTAGTGATTCTCAGTTTATTCATAGCATCAAAATTGCTCGCCCAGCAACCAACTTACATTCTCAAAGATGTCTCCATCATCACTCCGGGCTCAGAAGTCGTAGCCGAGCACCAAGATGTTGCATTGACCGATAAGATTCTTTGGATAAAACCAACGAGCGAACAAAACAGCGACCCATCAGCCACAACAATTGATGCAAAAGGCAAATTCCTTATCCCCGGCCTGTGGGACATGCACGTTCACCTCTCTGACGAAAAATCACTTGGGCTATTCACCGCAAACGGTGTCACCGGTGTCAGAGTCTTATTCGGCAACCCAACCCAACTCTTTTGGAGAAACAAAATCAAAGAAGGCAAAACCATCGGCCCGCAAATGGTTCTTGCTGGACCAATTGTTGATGGCCCAAAACCAATTTGGCCAGGATCGATAGCTGTTTCCACTCCCGAACAAGCCCGTGCCGCAGTTCAAAAAATCAAAAAAGACGGCTACGATTTCGTCAAGGTCTACAGCCTCCTCTCCCGCGAATGTTATTTCGCCATCGCCGATGAATGCAAAAAGCAAAACATCGACTTCGCTGGTCATGTTCCCCACTCCGTCGGCATACTCGAAGCCCAAGCCGCTGGGCAACGCACAAGTGAGCACATTATGGGTGTCGAGCTCGAATGTTCCGACCATCCCCAGGAATATCGAGCCAAGATCGAAGCCGCTGCCCAAGAAGGAAGGGCAAAGCTCACCGAAACAAGCACCGCCCTCTCCCCTCAAATCGTCGAATCATTCAGCCAAGCCAAGTTACAAGAGCTAATCAATGGTCTCGCCAAAGGGACAATGTGGCAATGCCCCACCCTCGTCGTACTTCGCAACATTGCAAACTTAGATCAGCCGGGTATGGGCAACGATGCTCAAAACAAATATGTTATGCCTTTCTTAAAAGCCCAATGGGATCCCAAAAACGATTTCCGATTAAAAGATAGAAAACCTGCCGATTGGGAGCGCTCACGCAAAACCTACAATTTCTCCCTCGCCTTCACATCCCAAATGATCAAAGCGAATGTAAAAATCTTAGCCGGCACAGATTGTCTTAACCCTTATGTCTATGCCGGATACAGCCTTCACGAAGAATTGGCCTTACTTGTGGAAGCCGGAATGACTCCCACTCAAGCCCTCGCGACTGCAACCATCAACCCATCACAATTCTTCGGTCAAGAGAAAACATCAGGCACCGTTGATATCGGTAAAACCGCCGACCTCGTCCTCCTTGATGCAAACCCTCTTACCGATATCAACAACACACTCAAAATTAACACTGTCTTCCAAAAAGGCACCCACTTTGACCGCGCTGCTCTAGATAAAGTACTCAAAGATCGCGAGTATAAATAGCAATCAAGTCCAGGGCACACCGCCCCCCATCGGTAAACTCAACAGGTGCAAAGTTCGCACAGTGACGAAACTGAAATATCATCGGCTGAGCAGCCTACTGCCGGCCCCGCCGTCACACTTCCACAGACCTTCGAAAGTCTCATTCGGGAGATCAGTGAACTCAAACCACCTCAGGAAAAAGAACAACCCATGGCTACTGAAAACTTTGATGCCGACATTGTTGTAATTGGCGCTGGCCCTGGCGGCTATGTCGCCGCAATCCGAGCTGCTCAACTCGGCGCAAAAGTAATCTGCGTCGAAAAAGAATATCTCGGTGGTACTTGTCTTAACTGGGGTTGTATCCCATCCAAAGCCATGATCGGCTCCGTGGAAAGACTTCACGACACCAAGAAATCCGCTGATCTCGGCGTAACCATCTCCGGTGAAGTCGGCTTCGACTTCAAGAAAATCATGGAGCGAAAAGAGAAGATCGTCCAAACCCAACGCGGTGGTGTCGGCTATCTCTTCAAAAAGAATAAAGTCGAACATGTAGAAGGATTCGCGAGCTTCAAAGATCCGCATACCATCGAAGTCGAAAAAGACGGACAAAAGCGAACAATCCGTGCCAAGAATTTTGTCCTTGCAATGGGATCATCTGTAATCCATATCCCTGTTCCTGGTCTGGAAGGTGGACGTGAAAATGGCGTCTGGACATCCGATGAAGCTGTTACCGCCGACCATCTGCCCAAGCGCATGCTCGTTCTTGGTGGTGGCGCTGTTGGATGCGAATTCAGCTACGTATTCGGTGGCCTCGGCTCCGAAGTAACCCTCGTCGAAATGATGCCCAACCTCATCCCAATGTTTGATGAAGAACTAGGGAAAGAACTCGGCAAGCAAATGTCCAAAGTCGGCGTCAAAGTCAAAACTGGCGCTGCTCTTGAAAAATGCGAAAAGAAAGGCGATGTTTGGGTTTGCCATGTAAAAACCGGCAACGCCGTCGAACAAATCGAAGTGGATGTTGTCCTCCTTGGCGTCGGCCGTAAAGCCAATACCGAAGGCATGAACCTCGATAAAATTGGAGTCAAACTTCACCGCCGAGGCGTTGAAGTCGTCGATGACACTCTCATCACCCACGTCCCCCACATTTACGCAATTGGTGACGTTACTGGTCGCATCCAACTTGCCCACGTCGCATCCCACGAAGGCATCGTTGCTGTCCACAACATCATCGAAAATAAAAAGGAAAAGGCTCAGTACAAGTCAGTTCCGAACTGCGTTTACACTGTTCCTGAAGTCGCCAGCGTCGGCCTTACCGAAGAACAAGCCAAAACTCAAGGCTACGAAGTCAAAATTGGAAAAGGAATGTTCCGACCCAACGGTAAAGCAATGGCTTCTGGTCACCAAGATGGTTTCGTGAAAGTCGTTGTAGATGCCAAATACGGCGAGCTTCTCGGCCTTCACATGATCGGCTCCCATGTCACCGACATGATTCACGAAGGTGCGGTTGCAATCAATCTTGAAGCAACTCTCGAATCACTCTTCATGACAATCCACGCTCACCCCACCATGGCTGAGGTCGTCCTCGAAGCATACGAAGACGCTCATGGTATGGCCATTCACAAAGCCTAATCATTAGGTGAAAGACCAGAGGCACAATTTGTCTCTGGTCTTTTTATTTTAATTCTCAACTTTTTTCGCTTTTAACGTCTATGAACCTCGTAAAATAAAATGATGCGACTCGCTCCTATTGCCATCCTCGCTCTTGCGTTACTCACCGCTTGTGCCCCCAAAACTCCTGGTGTCCAAGTTAGCCCGGATAACAATACAGTAAGCGTCAATGACGGCAAAGGAAATGAAGTTGTCACCGAAACCAAAAAGGATGGTTCAACCGAGGTCTCTGGGACAACCAGTGACGGCAAATCGTTCTCAATGTCCAACAAATCAATCGACTTAGCCCAGTTTGGATTAAAGGAATATCCCAATATCATCCCGAGCGACACGGCTCAAAACAACTGGGTGGAAAGCGGCAAAAGCAAGACCGCCGCAGTTCTGTTTACAACAAAAGATTCAACCACTCAAGTGACAGACTTCTACGAACCTCTCCTTACCCCCAAGAACAAATCTGTTACCAAAACCGGCGAAGGAACAATCATTGGCGGCGAAACCTCCAACGGCGCAAAAGTCGCCATTATCATCAGTAAAGCCGATGGGAACACACAAGTTTCAATTAGCGCGTCAATAGAGTAATTCACGCCAACTTGAAACATCTCCTCATCGCATTTCTTCTCATGGGTGCACTCACCGGGTGTGCCCCAAAAGAAGAACAATTAGCTCAAATTCCAGACACCCCTTCTCCTGCTCCAGTTACAAAAAGGGATGATGCCCCTATTGCCATTGCCCCCCAATCATCTCAACTTGAACCAAGCAATGAGCTTCCCAAAGCGCCAAAAATAGAAGTAAGCGTGGGTAAAGAACCATCGCTCAAAGATTTCGGCCTAACTAATTATCCCAATCTGATCAAATCAACCGGGAATCCACAATCATCGTCCAAAACAACCGATGCAGGCACCGAAATCACACTGACTGTATTCAGTAAGGATTCTCCTCAAAAAGTCGCTGATTTCTACGCTGATCAAATCACTTCAAACAAAAGTAAATCAATTACATCCACCACTGCAGTTGTTGGGGGTGTCACAAAAACAGGCGCAAAAGTATTTATTGTCGCCTCAAAAATCAGCGGTAAAACCAATATCTCTATCAGCGCAACGCTCTCAAAATGAACGCTCTCCAACCGCACACAGTTGCAAAAGACGCCATCAATGAACTAAACAAAGTAGGCGCATCCATACTGTCTAGCGTTATCCCCGCCGACCAAATACCGGCAACAATCGCCCAGCTCCCAACGCTCACAAACGCTGGAACCCGAACCCTTCTCAGCACCGAAATGGGTCAACAAATTGCCAATCAGCTTCGTCCTCTCGCCCAAGAAGCAATTGGGCCAACCGCGTACCCGATGCGTGCGATCCTCTTCGATAAATCCCCCAGCGTAAACTGGAATCTCGGCTTTCACCAAGATACTAAAATACCTGTCACTGAGCAATGCGATCTTCCCGGTTTTTCCCATTGGTCAGTCAAAGAAGGCATTCCCCACTGCCGGCCTCCCGTCGAATTCCTCGTAGATATGATTGCTCTCCGGCTTGCGCTTGATCCTAACGACGAAACAAACGGCCCGCTCCTAATCTCGCCGAGAACCCATACGCGAGGATTCATACCTGCCGAACAAACAAATCAAATTGTAAGCCAAAACGGTCAGCTTCAAGCCCTCGCGCAACCCGGCGATGTCGTCTTAATGAAGCCCCTCACTCTCCATGCGTCCGGAAAGTCCACTTCCCAAAATCAACGCCGTGTTATCCATATTGAATACGCAGCCCAACCCTTGCCCCACCCCCTCATAAGTTTCTTCTAAATTTTTCGATGAGTTACGGCTACAACAAAGCCAAATCTGTTACTCTGATTGTTCGTTGCACTTGCAATACAAATGAGGATATACAAATGAGCACCAAAATCACCCGCGCCACTCTAATGGTTGCCGTTATCGCCACTGCTTCTTTCTCTGCCGCCCAAGGTCGCCTTGTCGCTGTAGATAGCTCACGTGCATTCTACGACATCAATATGACGACCGGAGCGAAAACTCTTCTGGGAACCGTAAGTGCGAACGCCGGAACATCAGGTGGGCTAGCATACAACGCCACAACCGGCACACTCTGGCTCACTTCAACGGGAAATGATTCCCTCTATACCGTTGACATGACCACATTCACCGCCACTCTTGTCGGAGCTTATGGCGATACGGCAGTCGTCATGCACGGCATGGAGTGGAACAGCAATAACAACACTCTTTATGGCGAATCAAGCCACAACGGGGGACTTTATCGTATTGATACCACGACGGGTGTTGCATCTCTCGTGGGTTCATCATCTCTAACCAGTTTCACCAACTTGGGCTATAACTCAAGTACGGGAGTAATGTACGCAACCAACTCCGGAACAGACAGCTTCTACTCGGTAGACCTTTCCAGCGGCGCAGCCACTTTAATCGGCGCCCTCTCTGGCCCAACAAATCCAAATGGTCTTGCATATAACACAGATAATGGATTGCTTTATCTCGTGGATAACACAACCGATAACCTCTACACGATTAACACTGCAACTGGAGTAGCGAGCGTAGTTGGATCAACCGGCTCTGGCAATCTTCTCGGACTTGCCTACATTCCCGACGCCGTCCCCGAACCGGCCACAATGACAATCCTTGGCCTCGGTGCAATCGCTCTGCTCCGCAAGCGACGCAAGTAGTGACGACAGATAAAGTTGGGTTCGTATCATCTGATACGAACCCAACTTTGTTTAAACCGAACCTGCCTTGATCTTGCCAATCCGCTCTTCAATCTGCCGAATGTGCCTCTCGTTATGTTCAACAATAATTTCAAAGGCATCCGCTAGATTAAAACTGAAAATCGGCAACAAAGGATGCTTAAACTTGTTTGCCACCAAATCTTTCCCTTTCGCCTGCGCAAACAGTTGCAAAATTCGTTCGCTATTATCTTTCCATCGATCCCAATCTGCTCGGGAACATACATCTCTCGGAATCATTGAACTCGGAACTGGAACCCCTGGCTTGTACATCCCTTTCAAGATAAAACCCGCCAGAAAAGTGTGTTTCGGCTCCCCACCCTTGTCTTCAACTCCTCGACTAATTGTCGCCCCCATGGCTGGAATATAGTCATCTGTCGCCAAATTCAAATGCGCCAAAATCTGCCCCACTCCCCAAACACCCGGCTCGGCTTCTCGGGCCATCTCCTCATCGCTCAGCCCATCGACAATCGGCTTTAATCGCTCGATCTGAGCTCGCAGACGACTTTCCAAATCATCCAAATACTGTGCCGATTTCATTTCCCAATACTACTCTTTCGCTTCGCCAATTCATAAGTCGCGCATAACCTGTGGAAAACAAAACCAAACTCCCCCGCCTTCCATTCCCATACTTTCGTCTCTTATTCAGGCTCAAAGCGCCAGTATGAAACTCAAACGCGTCAAGATCTTCGGATTCAAAACATTCGCCGAACGCACCGAGGTCGAACTCGATGGCAACATCATTGCCATCATCGGCCCGAACGGTTGCGGCAAATCCAACATCGTTGACGCAATTCTTTGGGGACTCGGCGAAACAAACGCCCGCAATCTCCGTGCCCAGACCGCCAAAGAAGTAATCTTCTCTGGTTCAAGTCGTAAAAAATCCCTCGGGTTCGCCGAAGTCGCCCTTCTCTTCGATAACGAGGATGGCTCACTCCCAATTGATGCCGGCGAAGTAAGCATCACCCGCCGCCTCAACCGCGCCGGTGATAGTGATTACACGATAAATAAGCGCAACTGCCGTCTCCGCGATGTCAACGAGCTTCTTGCTGACTCTGGCCTCGGACGCGCCGGGTACGCCATCGTAAGCCAAAGTGATATCGACCAAGCTCTCAGCGCATCCGCCATTCAGCGACGTGCATGGATTGACGAAGCTGCTGGCGTACAACGTTACCGAACCCGACGTAACGAATCGCTACGACGCCTCGACCACGCCACCAGTCATCTGCAGCGTGTCCACGACATCATTCACGAAATCGAAACTCAGCGCGAACCCCTCCGCGAAGAAGCCGAAACCGCCAAGCAATACAAAGTCACACTCAACTCACTACGTGAGATTGAATGTGCCCTTCTCGGGAAAGAACTCGCCGAAGCTTATGCCGAAATCGAAGACCTCGAAAAACGCATTGATGCCACTCTCAACGATGTTGACCGCGAAAACGACCGAGCCGAACAACTTCGCACCGAGCATCGCGAAACTCTCCGTAAAATCGACGGACTAGATCTCGACATTGAACGCCATCGCGAACTTCTCCTTGCCGCTCAAACTAAGCTCGAACAAGCGATCAGCCAAGTACAACTGAGTGAACATAAACTAGAAAGTCTCAAAACTCTCGAAGCCACACTCAGTCAAGAAAAAGATTCCTCCGCCGACCAAATCCAAGCTGCAGAAGCGGATCTTGCCAAAGCAAAAACTCAATGCGAAGCCGACCAAAAGAACTTTGAAGAACTCGAAGCCTCCCTGGGGAATGTCGATGCCGAAGCTAAACAATTCGCTACCCAGCTCAAAGCTTTAGAAGCCGAACTGAACCAAGCCCGGCAAACCCAAACCGAGTACGAACGCCACCAGCTCGAAGCCCAACACACAAAATCCCGAATCAAAGACCTGAAGAAAGAACTTCAAGGCGTAATCGAATCCATCCCCGATCTTCAAGAAGCCGTCACCGAAAACGAAACCACCACTAACGAACTTCAAGCCAAAGTCGAAGGCATTAAAGAACAACTTAAAGGCATCGACCAATCCCTCCGTAACCTCCAAACGGCCGAAGATCAACACGCGGCAGAATCCCGCAAGCTTCTCGCTCAAATCGCCGCTCTCGATGGTCGAAGGCGAGGAATCGAAGCCACCATTGAGGCTAACGAAGGTCTCGCCCAAGGTTCGCGTGCTGTTATGGAAGCCGTTAAAGCCGGCCGTCTCCCTAACGAATACACCCCCGTCGCCCACGCCATCCATGTCGAAAGCGATCTTGTCCAGGCAATAGAAACCGCTCTCGGCGCTGCCGGAAACGATCTCATTGTTCCCAATGAATCCTCTGCCAAAGCCGCAATCCAGTTTCTAAAAGAGTTTCGCGCGGGTCGGGCCACCTTCCAACCGATCCCGTTAATGCGGCCCCAGTCGACATCGCCCGAACTCCGACAAATGCTCAACCAAAGGGGTGTTGTTGGCCTCGCCAGCGAACAAGTCGATTGCGATCCCAAACACCGCCCCGTTATTGATAGCCTTCTCGGGCGCACTGTAATTGTCGAAGAACTTGATACAGCCCTTGCTCTGGCTCGAACCCGAGGTTGGAGCCGAATGGTCACCCTTGATGGCGAACTCATCCATGCATCAGGTGCTGTCACCGGGGGCGCGCAAAAATCCAAAGGCACGGGCCTTGTGCAACGCCGAGCCGAACTGGATCAAGTAGAGCAAGACCTGCAAGACCTCCAATCCAAGCTCGATAAAGCCCAAAAATGGAACCAAGAGCAAGCCAAAGTAGAGTTTGAAGAACAGCGGCAAACACTCATAACCGAACTCGCCAACCAACAATCCGAATTCGATGAAGCCCGCACCTGGCTCATGAGTCTTAAGCACGAGCTCACCACCACCGAATCTAGCCGCGACAAGCTTCAATCCGAACACGACCGACTCGCAAAACTCCAATCCTCCGATCTCAAGGCGATTGACGTCCCCGCCATAGAAGCCGAACGCGATAACCTCATGCGCCAACTCGCATCCAAATCAAGCGATGCCGAAAATGCCCAAGCACGCATACGAGAAGCACGTCAACGCGCCGCCGAATCCGCCGAACGTTACTCCGAAGCCGATCGTCGTCTATCCGCAATGTCGAGCAACGCCGAACAGCGTCAAGCCCGATTAGCCAACATCAATCCCGAGCGAGAGCGACTCACTGTCCTCATCGCCGAATCGAAAACTGAGAAAGAAAAGAGAGAAAACGAAGTCGCTCAACTCCGAAAAGACACCATCGCCTTGTCTGATAACCGCAAAAAGCTTGCGATTGAAGCCGACAACCTCACAATCCAATCCGAACAAGCACAGAAATCCGCTCAGTCCGGGGCCGAAATTCTCCATCAATGCGAAATCAAACGTGCCCGCGCAGATAGCCGTCGATCCACCGCGACCGAACGCGTCTTAGAAGAATACGGACTCACCCCCGAAGAAGCCATCGCCCAATCTGAAGATGCCCTCATCGCCCCTGATGCACCTGCCCTCGTTGCCAAACTCCGCCGCGATCTCAAAGGAATGGGCGATGTAAACCTCGGCGCAATCGAAGCATACGAACGGTTAACCGAACGCCACGACGAACTAGCCCACCAAACCGCCGACATTGAAGAAGGCATGACCGAGATCCGATCAACCATCAAGGAACTTGACGATCTCACCCGTGTCCGATTCGTTGAAACCTTCGAAAAACTCCAAGCTGCATTCGGCGATGTTTTCGTGAAACTCCTCGGCGGTGGCGAAGCCAGTATCAGCCTCACTGACCCCGCCAACATCCTCGATTCCGGCGTTGAAATAAGCGTCACAATCCCCGGCAAAAAGCAACAAAGACTCGAACTCCTATCTGGAGGCGAACGAGCAATGTCCGCAATTGCGTTTCTCTTTAGCCTCCTCAAAGTCAAGCCATGTCCGCTTGTCATCCTCGACGAAGTCGATGCTCCCCTTGATGGCCGCAATGTTGAACGATTCATCAGCATGATGCGCGAGTTCAACGACCAAACTCAATTCATCCTCATCACCCACAACAATGTCACCATTGAATCCGCCGATGTATGGATGGGTGTAACCATGCAAGAGCCCGGATGTAGCACCGTTATCCCATTCAAAGTTCCGAGCCAGGCCATTGATCACAGCCCTGAACCTGAACTTAAACCCGCGATTTCTCTTGCTTAAATTATAAAAACTCGAATTTAGCTTCCTTAACCTGCTAACCTCAAAAACATGGTTATGCGACGTGCAATTCCTGCCGCACTTTTAATCGGGCTCACCGTTCTTGGCTATGCTCAAGCCGATCAAAAAACACTCGACAAGATCGTTCAAGAAGGAAAAATGAACAATCAAGTCATGGAGCATTTGCAACACTTATCATTGCAAATTGGTCACCGTCTTACTGCTTCCTCAAACCTCGATAAAGCCTACGAATGGACTCAAATGAAGTTCAAATCATTCGGCCTCACAAACGTTCATCTCGAAGAATGGGCGGAGTGGCCCATGGGATTCGACCGTGGTCCAAGCACCGGAAAAATGGTCGCTCCAATCGAGACGACATTCCAATTCACAACTTCATCTTGGACTCGCGGCACCGATGGCCCCGTTCGCGGATTTGCTATCCCTGCCCCAAAAAATCTCGCCGAGTTCCAAACATTCAAAGGCGCATACACCGGAAAATGGCTTGTCTATAAGTCCACTCCACCTCGTGCCCCACGGCCTCAACAAGGAGCAACGCCACCTGAGCTAACGCCCGAGCAAAAGGATGCCGTAGCTTTAGAAGAAGCATTGAAATCAGCAGGCATTCTTGGCCGAATCGTACCGAGCCGAAACGAACTCGTCATCACCTCTGGGAACTACAATGTCCAGTCAATCGACGAACTTCCAAAGGAGCCAACTATCACCGTCCGCCGCTCCGATATGGATCGAGTTTTTGAACAACTGGACGGCGGAAAACCCGTAGAACTCGAGTTCAACCTCAATCATAAACTGTTCGCTGGCCCCCGCAAGAACTACAACGTTATTGCCGAAATCAAAGGCACCGAAAAACCTGATGAAGTCGTCATCTTCGGCGGCCACCTTGATACATGGGATGGCCCCGGTTCCCAAGGCGCCGCTGATAACGGCACAGGAACCAGCACAGTTCTCGAAGCCGCCCGTATCCTCATGTCAAGTGGCGCAAAACCAAAGCGAACCATCCGATTTATTCTCTTCACCGGAGAAGAGCAAGGCCTCTTTGGATCCCGAGCTTATGTCGAACAGCACAAAGCAGAAATGGACAAAATCTCCTGTATTTTTATCGAAGATGGCGGAGCCAACTACGAAGGCGGCACCTATGCTCTTGAAAGCATGTTGCCAATGTTTGAGCAAATCATGACCACCATGAACAAGGCATTCCCCAACATGCCCGTTAAGATGCGAACTGTTGCCACCATGCCACGCGGAGGTGGAAGTGATCATGTTCCTTTCAATGCTGTCGGTGTTCCAGGATTCTTCTGGGATGAAACCGGAGTGTTTGATTACGGATTTGTCCACCACACTCAAAACGACAAGATTGAACTTGTACCGTACAACTATATGGTGCAGTCCGCAACCAATAGTGCTGTTGCATGCTATGTTGTCGCCAATGCAAAAACCCTCATGCCCCGCGCTCCAAAGCCTGCCGCCCCTGCTGGCGGAGCCAGTGCAACCGCTCAAGACGATCACGATCACTAGATCGTAGATTAGAAAAAGCCCGGAGTTCAATAAATCCGAACTCCGGGCTTTTTCATTTCAGTCAAGCTTCGCTTCTTCCCAAAACAAAACAACTTATGCACCCTCAGCCCGAATCACCATGCATTCACATCTGCTCGCTCAATGCCGAGGAAGTTTGCACTGGGTGCCAGCGCACAATTCAAGAAATAATTGATTGGCCGACCCTGAACGATATCGAAAAATCAGCCATCTTAAACCGACTCAAAAAGCTCTCTCAAGCCACAGATTCAGAATGACTATCTCGATTCTCGACTAATTGAGTATTCAATTCCGACAAGATATCAGTCGGCAAACAAGCAACATCACTTTTAACTGTTGAACACACGCTCAAAGTCGTAATCCCATTAGCAATCGATTCAAACGTTTCCCGTACGCTATTCAAAACTCGTTGAACAATCAAGTCGTCCGCTTCTGGCAAAATCAGCAAAAACTCTTCCGAGCCCGCTCGACCCAAAACGTCTTCTTCGCGGCAAACCGACCGGATTGAATCCGTCAGGTTACACAGCAATTCATCGCCCGCTTTGTATCCCAACCGAGCATTGACTTCTTTAAACTCGTCAATGTCAAACAAAATCGCGCTAAACATCCCACCTTCCCCCGAATATTCACAGATTGCATCCAAGTACTGTAACAACGCCTGATAGTTCAGTGCACCGGTCAACGGGTCACGCATCGCCGCATCACGCAGTTGTTCCGCACGATCTTCCAACTCTTCTAACCGAGCCTTCAACTCAATCTCTAACTGTCGACGATCAGTAATGTCACGAATATTAAAAATAATCGCTCCCACCGATTCATCGTCCAAGAGATTCCGAGCCGTCAATTCCGCCGTGCGCCGTTCATCATCCCGAATCAAATCTAAGATAAACCGTGCCGACCCAGCCAGAGAGTTTTGCCAACCCAGTTCCGCTACTTCCCTTGAATCCTTATCGACCAAGCTTAACCAGTTGCGCCCAACCACCGATTCAACTCCCATCCCTAAAATGCTTCTCACCGCCGGCGATGCATAAAGAATAATTCCTTCTGCCGAAACCATCATCACGGTATCCGCCGATCCTTCAATCAAACTTCTGAATTTAGCTTCCCCTCTGCTCTCAGCTTCCAATAACCGTTGGCGATCGCTTAAATCTGTAACCACAGCCAGAATATCTGTTGGTCCGGCAACCGTCACCCGAAATCCTAAAGTGACATACCGCCCAGCAAGCTCACCCGTATACTCAAATACATACGGCTTCTGGCTCAAACGAGCCTGCTTTGCCGCCTTGTTAAAAGTCTCCGCAAGATCAACCCCAAAGCCGTCTCGCCATTTCCCCCCCCGAATAGAATTCACCTTTTCAACCAAAATATGCGAATTGTCATGAATCTCAACCAAATTGAGGTTCGAATCAAATCGGAGCAAGGAATGAGGCAAAGCTTTGATAATCGCCAGCCGAGCAACATCGTTCGCCACAAGTAACTCCCTGCCGTACTTCTCCGAAGTAACATCACGAATCACAGCCGCCGCACTACGAACCGCCCCACCACCATCAACAACCGGCTTTATGGCTGCCTGCAACTCAATATTCTCACCTTGAGAATGTCTCATGGACCACTCCAATTTAGGAATGGATTCTCCTGAGAATATCTTACGGATGGTCGATTTTGCCGCTTCGCTTGTCGAGCCCCACTGCACACAATCAATAATGTTGCGTCCCACAACTTCGTTTGCCGAAACTCCAGTCAAGTTGTGCATCTGGTCATTCCAACGTAAAATTCTCCCATCCGACTCAAACTCAATCACCGCAACCGGCAAGTGATTAACTGCCTTCGTGATCGCTTCCGATTCCTTCAAGCTACCAGCCGAAACATCAGCGTAAGTACCGGCAGAATTTCCCAGAGCCAAACTTTGAACCACAAGTGTCGTCGCCCGTCTTCGCAACGCTTGCACCGAAACAATCAATGTTCCAAGAATTAAGATTCCTGTCCCAACAACCACACCATCAAAATACTTTCCGTATTCCCGCTGTCTTTTGCTTAGAACGGAAACTCCTCGGTCGGCCTCCTGCTTCGCCGCTCTCACTAGCGCAGAATCGACGAGTGGAATCAAAGCTGATCGCCGCACACGAGTCCATGCTGACCCAACCTTAAAGGCAATGTTTGAATCTGCCGCCCGAACATTAGCCTCGTGATCCTGAATACCAATTCGCTCCCG
>JAPUDU010000111.1 GCA_027492935.1 Fimbriimonadaceae bacterium | reverse complement strand
TAGCCAGATACCCAGCTTGGCTTTATCTTCTTTGGAAATAAAACTATTTCTCAAGAAGCTTGCATCGTAAACTTTGATATAAACACCACCCGATTCTTCAGTTAGGTATGCGAGATAATTTTTTCCTTCGACAATAAGCGGAAGCTCTTTGCCTTTATCTATTTGTTCAAAGAGATAGGGCTCTTCGCTGAGTAAAACGCGGAAAGACTCTGATTTGTTAGGAGTAGAGGCTAGAGTTGCTTGTTTGCCGGCTTGGTAATTCTCTCGGCTCGATGGCATGACAAGATTCATCACTCGTCCGCCATTTTTGAGATGTTTATCAATTGAGGATTGGAATTGAGACGGAGGCTCTTTACTGAACTTTTCTCCTTTCAGTTCCTCGTCTTCTTGGGCGTTGTCCTCGGAAAACCATTGGAAGTATTTGGCGTTGTCGGTAACCGTTAAAAGCACATCATTTTTGTTTAATGTGAGGACGGGAGAACGATCAATCTTCACCGGGATGTTGTTTCTGCGGAGGAGTTCGGCGTATGCGGCAATTCCGAGCCCGCGCGTATTAATTGAACTTGGAGTTGTGTTGCCTGTGCCACTGCCGAAAACAAATAAGACAGCGGCCAAGATTAACAGCAGTGCTAATACGGAGGCCACTCGGTTGAACTGCTTCATGTCCGTGCCTGCCTTAGCCCGTTCAAAAGCTGTTGATATTCTTCTTTAAACCAATCCACATCACTTTGTGCCTGTGGGACAAGTCCATACCATGCGAGATCAAACTTTTGAGTCGCAGGGAGAAGATCAAATCCCCCGGGTTTGGTTGGAAGATCGCGGAAACGAAGGAGGTGTTCCCAGTTTGTTTCGTGGCGTTCAAACCGCAACACTCGTTGTTCGTCCATGCGAATTAGGCAAGCGAGATAAAGGCACCTGATCGCCTCTCGAAATAGTCCATCAGCGGCCAGTCGATCTGCTTCCCGGATCCATTGGTCAGCGGATCGCTTGGCTTCTTCATCAGATACGAGACCCTCTTCACCGACAATACTGGATTTCTTTTTGAGCCTGATTTGAGCGATCATAAAGATTAAAAATCCGATGAGAATGGCGATGAGGATGACTATGATGCCCTGGATAATAAACTCGCCTGCACCTAGTCCACCAATTGAAGGTGAGCTTTCTTTCGACTTAAACATGTTAGAAAACCAGTCGCCAATTTTCTCGAAAAGGTTTTCTAATGCCTTCCCAAGCCAAGATTCTCCTTTTGTTGTGTCGAGAGATTCACGGTAGAGGGGGTTAGAAAGAATCTCTTTAGCTTGAGTCGCGGGTTCAGAGACAGGGATATTTGAAGTGCCTGTCGGAACGTTTGTATTGAGGATTTCTTGTTGAAGCTTCTTAAGGTCAGAGGAAGAAACTGAATCACTTTTTTGGGAAAATCCCAAACTGACGCAGAAAAGAACCGTGAGCAGAATAAGAAATTTTCTCACTCGCGTACCTCAAGAACATCGCGCGCGAGGATGCGGATATCAAATCCTTCGAGCTTAATCCGGCGATCGTAGTAGTTCACCGTGCAAAGGGCAGCCCAAAATGGAGTGAGACACCAAAAAAGCACGTAAAGGGGAAGCATCTGAATTGCAGACTTGATGAGGTCGCCGAAGATGATTGAACCGAGCCAGTTACTGACCGTGCCTATGCCCAGAATGAGTGAGATTCCTACTTGAAACGATGCAAATAGTCCTCCGGCAACGAAGAGTAGAACAACGACTGCGTGAAGCATCGATTCGCCAATGCCAGGGATGTTGCCTTTTAGTGATGCAAGCATCCGCCCCCTTTTGCGAATTGTTGCTCCATCCCCTTTCTCAAGAACAGCAACAACAGGAATCAAACTGTTTCGGCAAAAAATGATTGGTGTAATGACGAAACCGGCCATTCCGATAAAGAAACCGATGATGCCAAGGAGTCCAGGAATAACTGAATCAGGAACTGTACTTTGCACGATTGCCCCGAGGATAAAACAGACAGTAACGATAAGAAGCGGGAAGAATGCTTCAAGTGCGGCAATTGAGAGGAGGCTTGTGAACTTCCAAGGGTGAGGTAAGTCAAGTTTAGTCGCGGGTGGTTCACCCGGTAGTCGGTCGCCGGTTATGTAGTCGTTTGTTTCGGAAACGGCGATGGCAAAACATCGGCTGACTCCAAACATAAACAGGGGAATAGCCAGAAAAATGGTTATAAGCGTAGAGATACCAACCCGCGCCAATTCCTCATTCAACTGCTCTCCTCCGACAATGACAAAAAACGACGGTAAGAGGAAAGTCGCCCCGAAGATGAGACTCACAAAGCAAAACAGGGAAGGAATAATCGTCTGACCGAGAATGTTTCGAGCTGAGAGCTGATAAATTCTGGCGGCGCGCTCAAGTTTTTCGCTTGAATTCATAGGCCGCAGGAATTGACGGCGATCCAGGGAATTCACTCGTTGAAGATGTAATTCTATGGGATCCTTGAGCTCCATGCGTTCAGTCCGGGTCTTACTTCATTATCGTACCTTCTGACCCAATAGAGGATACGACTTGGCGACTGGCTCGTCTGTAGTGATAGTGGCAGGAAGAGCCTGCGGAGATTTTTAGAACAATGAGTTTGACGGCAACAGTTTTGGCAAGCATGGTAGTTGGACAATCCAATTCCATCAATTCTTACTGGCAATCTGGATTGAAGGATGGTTCGTTCACGGCGAAAGTTGGCAAAGCTTCGCAGAAGGAACTCCAAAAGATCAACAAGGA
>JAPUDU010000110.1:2187-2778 GCA_027492935.1 Fimbriimonadaceae bacterium | reverse complement strand
CAACAGTTTCTTATCGTAACCAACTCGTCCGTACCCTTTCCAAAAAGCTTCCTCAAACCGTGGTTCATGATCAAAAATTCCTCCTTCTAAAAAGAAAATCAGATCGGCCTCCCGTGGTGCTGTTTTCGCGGTATCCCAATCAAGCAAAAATATCTCCACACCGCCTGATGTCAAAATGTTCCCGACATGTAAATCCATGTGGCAAAGCCCTCGCAATGGGTTCAACTTACGATATGTCGATTCAAGAGTAGCCACCTGGTATTCCACACGTTCTAACTCTTCGCTGTACGTTGATAGAACATCAAATAACCTCTGCTGAATCGGAGATCGCTCGATAATTTTTTCAAGGTCACTCATAACCGTTGAAACAGCCGAGCTCCAATCAGTTTCAAAGTCAAATGGATCGACACAATAATATTCATCATCCGTCAGCTGACTATCATGAATATCCCGGAGAACCTCGCCCACCTTCCTGACTTGCTCAAAACTCAGAGACTCCTCCAAGCCATTCTTCCCCTCCACAAACGGGAACAAATGAACCCAATAATCGTCTTCCCCCGCCCAAGGATGCGCCTCACTATTCGACAAAAT
>JAPUDU010000110.1:0-2177 GCA_027492935.1 Fimbriimonadaceae bacterium | reverse complement strand
GCAATAGCGTGCAGCACACGATAGATGCTATATCGTTTGCAGCCAACCTTAGCAAACCACTCACCGCCGTCCGCGCCCACAACTTTCCACCGCGTCGCATTAGAATCCAATCCCCCGTCCACTTGCTCAACAGAAACGGCGTCAACTCCAAAATGAACGGACAATATCCGTTTCAGTTCATCAACATTATCGATTTTCACCGGCGGCAAGATACGCTCCCAATACTTCCTCAACCCCACCGTCCATTCGCACCTCACCCCCCGCCAACCACACCACCCGATCCGCCACCCTACGCACCGCATCTGCGTTATGGCTCACACACACAATCGTGCCCCCCGTGCGCGGAGCCGCATCAATATAGTCATAACATTTTTTCTCAAACGCATAATCCCCCACCGCTAAAACCTCATCCACAATCAAAATATCCGCATCAACATGCGCCGCAATCGAAAAACCCAGCCGCGCCATCATCCCACTACTATAAGTCCGAACCGGAGAATCAATATGGCTTTGAAGCTCCGCAAAATCAACAATCGCCTGCATCCGCGCATTGACCTCTTTACGCGTTAATCCCAAGATCATGCCGTTATACAGAATGTTCTCGAGCCCCGTCAAATCAGGATGAAAACCCGCCCCTAACTCCAACAAAGGCGCGATCCGACCATCCACGACCATCTCTCCACTCGTTGGCTTATATATCCTCGAAAGCAAACTCAAAAGCGTCGATTTCCCTGCCCCGTTCCGACCAACCAGAGCCACGCACTCGCCATGCTTAACCTCAAGATCAAGTCCTTTCAATACTTCCAGTTTCTCAACCCGCTTCCGCTTCCACCAAAGCAATGCCGTTTTCAAACTCGCCGAGCCCGAATGGCTCAACACAAAATTCTTCTTCAAACCCCGAACCGCAATCGCCACTCCCGTTTTCATGGCCGTTCTACAAACCTCCACTTCATTCGGTTAAACAGCCAATAACCAAAAATCAGCATCCCAAAACTTGTCACACAAGCCAATCCCACCATCGGATAATTAAATGGATCAGGCCCAATCTTCACCGCCACTCCGTTCTGAATAACCTCTATTTTCCCTTCCGGCACCAGAACCTTCCTAAACGCCGTTATCCAAGTCGCAATCGGATTCAAATGGTAAAGCGTATAAATCAGATTCCCATTCGCAAACTTCGCCGAAGAAGCCTTCACCGTCTCACTAAAATACATAACCGGACTCACAAAAAAGAGCAAATACAAAATCACGCTAAGAATGTATTTCACGTCTTCATAAAAAACATTCAACGCACTCAACATCAATGAAAAACCCATCACCAAAGCCAAGAACGGCACCAAAAGCAAAGGCAAAACCAGCAACTTCCATGTAAATGGTGATATCCCAAAACCGTTGAAAACCCAAACCCCCAACAAGAACACAAAGAAAACCCCTAACGCCAAAACAAAATGAATAAAGTTGCTAATCACACTCGCTATCGGCAAAATCTCACGCGGGAAGTAAACCTTCTTCACGACCTGCAACGAAACCAAAACGGATTGTGACGAGTCCATCAAACTCATGTTAAAAAATAAGAATGGCAAATAAGCCGCCAAAATATACGCGCTGTAATTGTCCGTATTGCTCCCCATGATAAATGTAAAAACCATCCACATAACCGCCACTGTGACAAGCGGATTCAACAAACTCCACAAAAAACCTAACGCCGAATTCTTATAACGAATCCGCAGTTCCCGCTCGACCATTGCAAAAAGAAGCTCGCGGAATCGCCAAAGCTCCTTAAGGTCAGCCAACATAAATCCGATTCTACTCGCCCTAAGGAACTGTCGGACGCTCAAGCCCAATTACTGTAATCTCAAACGTCACCGGAGTCTTCAAATCAGGCCAACGTTGAGTAAACCCATCGCCAAAAGCTGAAGGATTTGCTTTCGCTTTGCGATACCCCTTCAACTGCAAACCTTGAACTCCACTTTGGAACGCCGCAGGAACTTCATCATCACCCAGAACAAACGTATAAGTAACCCCCAATCGTTCCGAATCCACTAAAAGATTGCCTTCAGATTCAAATCGGTACCGCACCGTGACACGATCCCCTACCTTGGCCCCTGTACCCGTTGTATGGCGCACCTCAAGAGTTTGCAAAGAAACGTGATGCGGAGAAGAAATCTTCTCCGTCC
>JAPUDU010000109.1 GCA_027492935.1 Fimbriimonadaceae bacterium | reverse complement strand
CTGACAACATGCCCGGAGCGGCCATCCTCACCGCCCACGCCGCTCTCCGATCTGGCATTGGACTCGTCACTCTCGCCAGCACCCCCGAAGTCTGCCGCGCCGCCAGCCACCATCTTCCTGAGATACTCCTCCTTCCCCTCCCCGTTCTCAAAGGCTTCATTGCCCCCGAAGCATCACAAACCCTGATTGACGTCATCTCCAGCCAGAACTCCATTGTTTTCGGCCCTGGCCTAACGGTTCAATCCCAAGTAACCAAACTTCTCTCAAAAATTTGGCCCCACTGCCAAATCCCATGCGTTCTCGATGCCGATGCCCTCAACGCGATCAGCCAAGGAATAACTCCCCCACCTGCTAGTTGTGTCCTCACCCCTCACCCCGGAGAACTTGCCCGACTCCTCAAAACAACTAACGAACAAATCCAAGATCAACGTTTTGATTCCGCTCACCAAGCTTCCAAGTTTTTCAATCAAACCGTTCTTCTCAAAGGGCTTCACAGCATCGTTTCAACCCCTAACCAGCCTCTCGACATCAACTCTACAGGTAACTCTGGAATGGCAACTGGCGGAATGGGTGACGCCCTCAGCGGAATCATTGGTACTCTCCTCGCTCAGGGCCATACACCCCATCAAGCGGCCATCGCCGGAATGTTCTGGCACGGACTCGCCGGTAATCTATGCGCCCAAGAAATCGGCGCTGCCGGATACACAACCACCGATTTAATAAAAAATCTTCCCCGCACACGGGCTAAACTCACATCATCGTGAGAAAAGCGGTCCTCCTACTCCTCATCACTATCTTCGCCACTTTCGGCCTTGCTCAAGACCTCAAAACTTTCACGATCACCCCTCCCGGCGAAGGTGGTTTTAGCTACGTCCTCCAAAAAGGCGAAGAAATCAAAGACCCGATCGCAATCGAAGGCAAATCAGCCGAAGTTGCCGCCCCGGAAGATCCCAACGGATACAAGGTCTACCTCATCGACGGGGCCATCAATCTCGCGGCATCCGCTGACCTCATTCAGGTTCTCAAAACAAAGAAATACGCCCCAAAATCCGACGAGTTCAAGCTAGTCGCTGAGCTAAAAGTACAAATCGGTGCCAACGAAGGAATTCTTTCATCCGGCAATTTACTTTTAAAAACCACCCCACCCAGAACAGTACTCCTAACGCCAAGCGATAAAAACGAAGTCACCCTCTATTTCGTTGATCAAAAATTCGATTTCGAGTTTGAATACCCGAACAAAGATGGCGAAAAACTCAAAACATCTTCGCAATTCGCATACGTCTCAGCCAATCCAAATCTTCCCCTCATCATCGACGTTGATGAAAATTTCGCCAAAGCCGAATCAGCAGCTGATCCTAAATCGGGAGATGCATCCGGTTCAAACAATAAATCCGAAGAAAAACCAAAAGCTGATACCGGGCAAAACCCATTTATGTCATTCCTCCGACTAATCGTTGGCCTCGCCGTTGTCGGCGGTCTTGGTTACGGAGCTTATTATTACTACAAAAATAATCAACAGATCGTCGAGAAAATGGCTAACCAAGCCGGACTCGTTCCCAGCCAAAATCCTGATCCAACCGGAGCATTGCCGCCAGAACCAGTCAAGAAAGACCTTCAAAAAATCGACCTCGGCTCATCTGCAAACGCGATGGGCGGCGACCCAATCACTCCAATAGCCACTGCTCCAATAGCAAAGAATCCCCGCCTTGTCACCGCATCTGGCGATATCCATCTTGTCCCCGAAGGGACTCAAACTGTTGGTCGCGAATCCGCCGACCTCACTCTCGCCGGTGAGTCCAGCGTGAGTCGACTCCACGCCAATATCACCCGATCCGGTAGCCAGATCACTGTTTCGGATGCCGGAAGCACAAACGGAACGTACATTAACGGAACCAAGATCGCCTCTCCCACCGTCCTCAACCCAGGGGACACAATTCAATTTGGTGCCGTTGCGTACCGATATGAAGAATAACTCACCGCAATCTCACCGGGGAATGCGATAAGTAAAGTGAACGGATAAAAGAATTATGGGAAAAATGCTCGGTCGTGCCTTTCTTTGTGCCGTCGCTGGTTTAATCGGTTGGCTTATAACCGAACCATTGCTTCCCAAGGAATTCGCAAGCGCAGAATGGCAGCGCGCTGAATTCCGCATGGTTTTCATCGCCGTACTCCTCATTGGACTCGCAGCTGGATTCCACCAGGGATACATGAAAGGCGGCAAAAGAAACATTTTTCTTGGTATCGCCCTCGGACTCGTTTTTGGCACGCTCGGAGGTCTTCTCGGTTACCAAATTGGTGGCTCAATCAGCACCGCAATTTTCGGTGACGGATGGGCTCTTCGAGGATTCCCCATCATTCCCCGCGCTATCACATTTGCGTTCATTGGAAGTTTTCTTGGTGCTGGCGTAGGCGTCACCCAGTTCCGCACCAGAATAATCCTCGCCGGAGTATTTGGTGGATTCATCGGTGGCGGAATTGCAGGTCTCTTCTTCGACCCTCTCGGAATGGCAATCGGTAACGTTCTCAGCCAGGGCGGCGAAAGCGGATTCGCCGGACGTGCCCTCATGTGGCCCCTCATGGGATTCACGGTTGGGCTCTTCACCGCATGGCTCGAACAAGCCACCCGCCAAGCATGGGTTCGACTCATTCTCGGTAGGAACGAAGGAAAGGAGTGGCCCATCGATGGTGTGCAAACCCACCTTGGTCGTGATGAGCGCGCCAACGTCCCTCTCTTTGGCGATAACAATGTCGCCCCCCTCCACGCCACCATCACCCGACAAGGC
>JAPUDU010000108.1 GCA_027492935.1 Fimbriimonadaceae bacterium | reverse complement strand
TGTTTGGGGCGAAGTATCAGGGTTCGCGGTACTCGTTTGGTTATCCGGCGTGTCCGAACTTGGAAGATCAGACCATGTTGATGGAGCTGCTTCAGCCGGGTGATATCGGGATTGAGTTGAGTGAAGAATTTATGCTAGAACCAGAGCAGTCGACGAGTGCGATCGTGGTGCATCACCCCGCAGCGAAGTACTTCAACATTCGCTAACTTGAAACGGGGAAACTGACCAAACCGTCTCTAACGTCTGGATTAACCACCATGGGCACCCAAGACTTAAGCCAAGAATCCACGGTGCTACCGGCGGCAATCGACCGGCGAAAAAAGATCCGGCGCACTATTGCTGTGAATGCCCAACTTAGCGCGCCTTTCATCATCATGAATGCGCTGGCTACCACAGTAGCCGCCTATGGATTGCTCACCAATAGCACGGCTGTTGTTATTGGCGCGATGATCATTGCGATGCTGATGGGGCCAATTATTGGTCTTGCCTTGGCGATGGTTGATGGAGACACCCGGCTCTTGCGAAATGCAATTACGGCTGAGGTCGTAGGTGCTGCGATGGTGACGGCGATCGGATTTGCGCTTGGCGCAATTCACCGAGACTTTGAGATCACGCCGGAAATTCTTGCTCGAACCCAGCCCAACTTGCTTGATATGTTTATCGCTATTGCTGGCGGCGCCGCGGGAGCCTACGCAACCCTTTCTCCACGGGTTTCAGCGGGATTGGTGGGCGTGGCGATTTCGACTGCTTTGGTGCCGCCGCTGGCGTCGTGTGGGATCTGTCTTTCCCGCGGACTGTATCCGCAGGCGGGTGGAGCGTTTCTGTTGTTTGCCACAAACCTCATCGCCATTCAGTGTGCATCATCGGTAGTGCTGTACTGCTTTGGATTCCATCGCATCACCGAGCGGAGCGAAGAAGACAACGGCAATTTTGCGAAGCGTCTGGCGATTGATGCCCTGATCTTTTTGTTATTGGCGATATTCTTGAGTAAGCAACTTATTTCCACCGTTGAAAATCAGCAGTTTGAGCAGGGAATTAAAGTCAATCTGGAACGGCAATTACGGACAATCCCGGGTGCCTATCTCACCGATGTACGCTATGTCGAATCTGGTGGCAAAACGATTGTTGTTGCTGTAGTTTCGACTCCTAATTCAATCACGCCCGAACAAACGGCAATTCTCGAATCGCGAATAGGTGATACCGGCCGACGCCGAGTCGAACTCCATGTGCGATCACTCTTAACCAAAGAAACAACCGCGGAAGGGTATTTGCATGAGATTAGTCCGCAAGCGGAGCCGATCGAGCGGATCGTTACTGATCCAAGTTCGGCGGAAGGTACCAATTCTTCTACTTTGCCGGCGCCTGTCAACGGTCGATCATCTGAACCCCCAATTGTTGAACCAACTGGGGAGTGACCGAACCCGGAATCGGGCGCGACCGTATAATCAACCGTATGAACGCCGACGCGCTCCACGCCGAAGTGGTAGGCAAATATGCCGACTACATCAATCCCTATTTGACCAAACTAATGAACTTTGCCGGGTTCGGAGTGGAAGTTCAGGCGGAAGGGTGCATTATGCGCGACCACGATGGGCGCGAGTTTCTAGACTTTTTGGGGGGATATGGGGTGTTTTCGTTAGGGCATCGTCACCCGCGAGTTGTTCAAGCGGTTAAAGATCAGCTGGATCAGATGCCTTTGAGTGGTAAGACATTTTTTGGCAAGAAGCAGGCGGATTTGGCGGAGAAACTCGCGGCAATTACACCGGAGGGTTTGCAGTTCACGTTTTTTAGTAACAGTGGGACGGAAGCGATTGAAGCGGCGTTGAAGTTTGCAAAAGGATCGACTCGGCGAAGCAAGATTGTTAGCACGGTTGGAGGTTTTCATGGCAAGACACTGGGGGCACTTTCGGTTACTGGTCGAGAGAAGTATAGAAAGCCGTTTGAACCCTTGATTCCCGGAGTTGAGTTTGTTGCTTATGGCGATACGGAAGCGGCTTGCGCGGCGATTGATGAAAATACAGCTTGTTTTATTGTCGAGACATTACAGGGCGAGGGAGGAATACATCTTCCTCCGGTGGGTTATTTGACGGCGATTCGAGCTCGTTGTACGGAAGTTCGTGCGTTGTTAGTAGTTGACGAAGTTCAAACTGGACTTGGTCGGACGGGGAAAATGTTCGGTTGCGACCATGAGGGAGTCTCGCCGGATATTTTGACGATGGCGAAAGCTTTGGGGGGTGGAGTGATGCCAATTGGGGCGACGACTTACACTCGCGATATCTGCGAGAAGATTTATTCCGAAAATCCATTGATGCACACATCAACTTTTGGTGGTGCTCCGCTGGCTTGTGCGGCGGGATTAGAAACTATTGCGGTGATTGAAGAAGAAGGTTTGGTTGAGCAATCGCGACTGAAAGGGGAGATTTTGATGGGAGGCTTGCGGGAGATTGGCAAGAAGTACGATCTGATTGCCGAGGTTCGAGGTCAGGGGCTGATGGTGGGGGTTGAGTTCTCGATAGATGAAGTTGGGGAATTGGTAATCGGCCAGATGGTCAAGCGGGGGCTGGTAGCGGCTTACACGCTTAATAATCCCCGTGTGATTCGGATGGAACCGGCTCTTATTGTTAATGAGTCGCAGATTTCGCAAGCACTTGAGATATTCGAAGCGGCGGTGGGAGAGACATCGGAAATTCTCTCGAGCTTGGCTTAAATCAGTTGGATTTTGGATCGGAACCTTTCTTCCTTTCAAGACACTCGCATTCTAGATTGAAGTTGCCCAGAGAACGCGTTCTTGCGATTGAGG
>JAPUDU010000107.1 GCA_027492935.1 Fimbriimonadaceae bacterium | reverse complement strand
TGCAGACATGATTAAGCTGGCAATGCTTGATGTGTACAAAACGATGGCTGGGCAAGATTCAAGAATGCTGTTGCAGGTTCATGACGAGCTTGTTTTTGAATGCAAAGAAGACTTCGATGACATCAAAGAGACTATTCAGTCTCAAATGGAAAATGCGATTCCAATGTCTGTTCCGATCGAAGTCGATAGCAAGTTCGGATCGAACTGGATGGAAATGTCTCCCGTCAATTAGCTTGGGCTTTGACGGGAATCACCTTAATATCACCAATTTGAGCGGCAGTTTCGCCTCGGTTAATGATGCGAACATAGCGCATTTGCATTGCTGTATGAATAATTGGGATCGTGATGGTGGTGCCATCTTCGATTCCGTAAATATTGGCAAGCTGGGCAAGATTAGAAAGTCCAACCCACCGAATTGCAGCGTTGGCATTTTGCGAAGTTCCGTAGCCAAAAATTTCGAGGTTCGGATACTCTTTGGCGGTTAGGGCCAAATCAATTTCGCCAATCATTCGGTCTCGACCAAGATCAATTTCAACCCATTGTTTTGGGAGTAACTCAAGTCCGGTTCCTACTTGTTCATCGACCAGCGTTGCAAGTTGTGCCGGGAACCTTCCGGCCGAATCAGTAACGATTCTTTCTTTAGCCAAATTTTGGGAAGAGTCAAGTGCTTGAGACGGCATGTTGAATCGCAATTCAACATTGGGGATGCTATCGTTTCCTCGGATTGACCAGTCTAAAATTTGCCATGCTGGAAGCCAGGATGTTGCGGAAGCACCACTTCGAGTGGCTTTTGCGAGTAACCAGCCATCAGCACCATTGGTTGCTGGGCTAGGGAAAAGCTTGCCTCCTTGAATTTGATCGCCACTGATAAAGACAATTGCTCCATTGGAACTGTTGCCCGTGGCGATAGGTGAATTTGTGCCTGGTCGGTAAAGGCTGACTTCTGTATTTTTTAAATCTTCACCGTTTGCCCCGACAATTTTAATAAGAACGCCAGGTTTAATCAACGACCAAAGAAACTCATTGGTCGGCTTTGCTTTCCCAACTTGAGATTGGAGGAATGCAGCTTCCACACGACTCACGAGGCCATTCTCCCAAAGAGGAATCGGGTTGCTTGTGTTTTCGAATCCTAGGGCAGGTAATTCTAAACCAGAAAGTCTTAGTCCATCATCGCGTGTATCAGGCAACCAACTCAAGTTTAAGTTGAGTGCTTTTGGCCATGGCGCGGCATCGCTGGGAGGATTACGCCAGGCTTCACTCAAGGGAACAATCGATTGAATTGTAATTCTAGTTAGTGAATCAGTGTTAAATTCTTTGAGATTATTGAGATTCACTCTGTAGTCAGCAGTGGCGGGATCAAGTGCCAGATTGAATCGCATTTTGATTCCTTCTGGAGACTTGAGGAAACGGCTAAAAGGCATGGCAAAGTTGTTAACTTTGGCCAAGACCGTTTGGTAAAGCATTATGGCGTCACTTGAAGGGCTGATGGCCTTGAGTGCCTCTAAAGTTTCATCGGTTGCCTCAAATGCAATTGTGCGGCCGGCGGGATAGAAGTCAAGGTTGTTGTTTCCAAGATTCAGGTCGCCTGTTGCAACAAGATGTGCTTGGATAACAACTTTTCTGGGGTCGCTTAAATCTTCGCGGATTGCAGTGCTAAATGTGACGGACTTAGTTGCGCCAGGTTCAATTGGGCCAGCAACTGTAACCGGCTGCGAATCGGAACCTTTTGAAGAGACTTCAAGGGTAGCACTAGCTATTGATTCGCTACCAATGTTTTTAATTATTGCTCGGTATTGACCTGATTCCGCTGATTTAGCGATGGTCATAAGGGCGAGATCGGGGCCAGCAGGGCTTGCATCCTCCCATTGAATTTCTAGCCTTGGTCGTTCGTTGCTCCATTCACCGCTGAAGAATGCGGCATCTGCATTGGTTTCAATTCGAAAACCGTAGTTAGACCACGGATTATTAAGCCGATTTTGAATGGTCGGGCCGAGGCCAGAAATAATGAGTTCTCGATCAACAACTTCGGCGGTTAAACCCTCAACTGGAGCAGTGTCGCCTGCGCCTTTACCACCACCGGATGCCCATTTGAATCCATCTTTACCTTGCTGGGCAAAGTTCCAGCTTGCACCTCCCCAGGGAAGATTTGCGGGGTCGGGACGGTCAAATCTGAGCGAGCGGCCCTCTCCTTCCATCCACCGCTTTTTGATGAGGGATATGGTGAGAGGAATGTTATTAGCACCTCGGCTCAAGGTGAAAATCATTTTTGCCGACTGAACGCGTCGACCAGAATATCGACTCCAAGTGAGTTCAGGAAAGTCGATAAGGATTGCGCGGTTGCTACCAAGAACGAGTGACGGCTCTCGACCGTAGTTTTCGTTTGGTGCGGCGGGATCGATATAAGTATCAAGTACGGGAGCCAGGGTGGCGCGATTAACGCTTGTCGCAAGGTTATTTTGCGTTAAGGAGCCCAAAAAGATTGCCGGGATCAGCATGATTAGATTTTAGCGTATCCCCAGCGTACTAGTCCGGCATGATTGCGACGTAGTGAACTCTATCGCTTTGCTTGTTTGGGCGATCAAGCGTGTAACTGTCGTATGAGGTGCATGAGGTGAATCCGGCATCTCGAATTGCTTCGCATATTTCTTCATTTGAGTGAGCTCGTTGAATATGGACTTCTTGGAACACTTCCCCGTTTCGTTCAAAGTCCATTTCGACCCGAATAATTCTGGTGTCAGGATCATATTTGCCATGCCATGAGTACTATCTCTTTGCTCTTTTTCGCTGGTCTGCCTGATCAAACATCTCCTGCTCAAACGCGT
>JAPUDU010000106.1 GCA_027492935.1 Fimbriimonadaceae bacterium | reverse complement strand
TCCTCTACGGGGGAATCGCTATATTGGGAATCGCTGGGTTTTTTCTGACAGAGCCAGAAAAACCGAAAGCTGATTCATCCGAGGTCGCAATTAAAAAGTCGACCACCTCAAGTTCGACTCGTGGTGCGAAAGTGCAAGCTTTCACCGAAGAGGATGAGAAAGCGCAATTTGCTCGACTCGAAGAACCCCTTCACAACTCGTTCACCCCAGCGGTCGTCGATAATAAAACCACACGATCAAGTAGTTCGGTCGATGTTCCCAACCAAATCCCCGCCGCTTTTATGAATGGCGAATCAGGTTGGTTCCTCACCGGAATAGTCAATTTTGATGGCAAGAACGAAGCCCTTCTCGAAAACAATAGTACAAAAGAAGGCCTCTATCTCGGCATCGGACAAACCTTACGCAGCGCAACGCTGATGGACATCACTCGAAACTCCATCACCCTTGCCGGGCCAAACGGTTTAACCCAAACATTTATCCTCCTCGAAGATCGACCCATCGTTGACGATGGTCAACTGAGTGCAAACAACTCACCATTCGATCCTCTTGTTGGATCCATCGGAATCTCACAACCCAACAACACGTCTAATAATCGCGTCGCCCAAGATAACAAAAAAGGAAACGGAAATGAAGCAACGAATGCAACTAATTAGTACCCTCGCAATGGCTTTGTCCATTGTGAGTCCTGCACTCGCAGTCGGCGATGAGCCCCCGGCTCCCAAGCCACAATTCACCACTGGCTCGGCGCAACCCCAAACCAGAAAACCTGCTTGGGAAGACGGCTTCAAGTTGCCCAATAAAACTGTTCGACTCAATTTCCGCAATGCAAATGTTGATCTCGTTCTTGACCTCTTCATGAAGGTCTCCGGAATCACAATTATTAAAGATCCAAACCTCAAAGAACCCATGTCGCTCAGCAGCGCCAAAGCAGTTCCGATTAAAGAAGCATTCGAAATCCTCAACGCCGCTCTCGGTGTACGCAGTTACGAAATTGTCAAGCAAGGAAACCTTCTTGTCATCAAAAAGAAGGAAGAACGCCAAGGCGGTGGATTTGGCAGCATGACTCCCGAGCAAATCGCGGAAATGATGAGACAGGGCCAAAATCAAAGCCCAACAACGCTGGAAGTCTATCGCATCAAATTCGCCAGCGCAACCGAAGTTGCGCGGATCATCAACGAAGTATTTCAACAGCAAGAACAAGCAGCCAACCCATTCATGCAAATGTTTGGTGGCGGTGGCAATAACCGAAACCAACGCGGTGGACGAAATGGCGGCGGTGGATTCTCCTTCGGTGGTCAAAGTTTTGGTGGCGGACAACAAGGCCCGTCTGTTCGAGCATCATCCGACGACTTCAGTAACTCGGTCATCGTCAACGCTCCTCAAAATAAGCAACGTGACGTAGAAGACCTCATCGAAAAGGTCGACCAACTCACCGACGCACCGCTCCAAACCAAAATTTACAAGCTCGAATACGCGGCTGCAACCGACCTCGTAACGACGGTTCAAACCGTTCTTACCGCCAACGCCCCTCAAGGTCGCGGCAACACTGGACAGCAAAACCAAGGCGGATTCGGAGCGTTCATTCGTCGTGCTACCGGCCCTCAAGCTGGTGAAGCGAGTGTTACGGCAGACAGTCGGTCTAACTCTTTGATCGTTTCGGCAACTTCTGAAAACCACAAGATCATGGAGCAGTTGATGCCTGAACTCGATAAAGAAGTCGAAGTTCAAAATACAACATTCGTTGTCCCCCTTCAAAACGCCCGTGCAGACACTGTTGCGACCCTGCTCACAAGCGCTTTCGGTTCTTCAGGCAACCGAAACGGAAATCGTAACAACAATACTGGAAACAACACTAACCGCAATAACACGAACAATAACAACAATCGTAATACTGGTGGCGGTGGTGGTGGCTTAAATGGTGGAAGAGGGGTCGAAGATGTCCCTGCTCGAATCTCTGCCAATGCAAAAGGCGAAAACGAACTCGTCATGGAGTTTGAAGACAACGATAGCGAACTCTACACCCAAGTAAGAACCCAACAAGGAGGATTCTTCGGTGGATTTGGTCAGCAAAATCAACAAGGCAGTTCCGGAAACGTAGCTCGCGGCGCAGATGGTCGCTTGGTCAACGTTCGCGATCTCAGCGGACAAGTCAATATCATCTCCGACCCGAATACCAACAGCCTGATCATTGTCACCGCCCCGGAAAACATGGAATTGATTCAATCAATCCTCGGTCAACTCGACAAAATTCCGGAGCAAGTCATGATCGAAACCTTGATCGTGGAAGCAACCCTCGATAAATCACTCAAGCTGGGTGTCGAATGGAATTACAACCAGACTCCCGCGTTTGGTAATCAGGGCACCGTCGGTAATGTCGGAACGACTTTCGGTCAACAAACCGCAAGCCCGGCTCTCCAAGGACTGCGATACACCCTCACTGGTGGAAACTTCTCGGCGTTCGTCAACGCCCTGGCCACCGATGACAAGTTCCAAGTTCTCAGCACTCCACGCATCTTTACAAGCAATAACGTTGAAGCGGAAATCAATATTTCCCAGAGCATCCCGTACATCCTCTCCACCCGAGAAGATGCCAACGGAAACCTCACCTTCAACTACGCATTCCAAGATGTCGGAATTGTTCTCAACGTTGTTCCCCGCATCACCGCAAACGGAACTGTAACTCTCGATGTCACGCAAACTGCAAACGATCTTCAAGGGTTCACAGACTTCAATGCCCCTATCGTTAACCAACGACAAGCCTTCACAACCGTATCCGTTGCCGATGGCTCAACTGTAGTTCTTGGTGGAATGATGCGAAACACAGTAACCAGCAAGGT
>JAPUDU010000105.1 GCA_027492935.1 Fimbriimonadaceae bacterium | reverse complement strand
ATTGCAGATAACTTGCTGAATGATCCTTTGCCGGTTGGTGGTAGTACGGGCGGGATTTATCTGCTTCGCCACAAAATGGCGGGGACAGCATGGAGCAAATTGCTCGTTGAGTATCCCGGCTTTATTGCAGCATTCAATGATTACTACCAACGCGCGGTCGGCAGTTATCAGAGCGAAGCTGGACTTTCGGGGCTTGGTCAAGGGATTTTGAATCTGTTGGCTGGTCAAAGCGGAGCAACAATTGAAGGATTGACCTTTGCCGAGTGGATGCAGAGACAAACAATTCTGGATACCAATGTTAATCCTGGTTTGAACTTGGTTCCGGAGGCTTTCCCATTTATAGCGACTGGAGCAACATCTGATTTTGGTGTGTTCGGGATTGTCTTGAACGCATTCAAGACGTCGCCTAATGGTAATGAAACGTTGCTGAGCGGTACTTCTTATCCGATTTATTGGCGCAAGGATTTCACTCGATTCTTTACGACAGCTCAGGATGATGTGATTTCTGTTGCTGGCGGTTACGGTTCGGTTGTGCCGAACTTTATTGCGGACGAAGGCAACAGCCAAGTTTATCGAACGGCAGTTGATTTACCTTATCAAGGGAAAAACGTGCGGCTTTATTTGCCGGCAGGGGCTTATTCGACGGGGGCAAACCCGACGCCGAAAAATGCTTACGGCACAGTAGTTGGCTTCGATGATTCGACGGTCGCTTTGGTTGTTAAACTTTCATGGCCCGGCGGAACTTCGACAATTCCGGTATTCAACGGTGCTTTTGGTAGCTTGATTAATGACCCTAACTTTATTCTTGAACAACGAGTAACAGTTGAGCTGCGAAATGGGGCCAATAATGCCTTGATCCAAACTTCGGTCGTTAATAAAGGCCGAGGAGATTTGTCAATTGACTTACGGTCGAACGGTTCATATCCGACTTACACGGCGAACATCGCAGCGAAAATGCAAGGGTTCTCCGTTCCGTTTGAACCCATGAGGCCGAATCCGGCACGGATGTTTGGAGTGAACAATAATCAAATGTTGTTGGCTCGCTGGAATTCCTTTACTGGGTCGTATCAATTCTATCCCGATGACGGTGAAATTCGACAAGGGCTCGGTTATTTTGTGCGGCCATCGTCCAGCACAAACATCACAGTTCGAGGACGAACGAGTGAAAAAACTCCGCTCGCTGTGAGCTTGGTTCCGGGCTGGAACTTGGTTTCCGTGCCAATGAATTCGACACTCACGACGGCGAATGTATTGGTGACGACTTCTACGCAAGCGATTTCGACTTGGACGGAAGCGGCGGGTGCGATTGTGGGCGGAACGTTCTATCGCTATAACCCGGATCCAACAAACCCAGATTTGGGAACGATGGTTCCGGCAACAACATTTGTTCCGGGGCAAGCCTACTTTGTGCGGGCACTTTCAAACGATGGCGCGGTTTTGATCTTTGGCCCTCCGGCAAGCACACCATTGACCTCAAGTTCATCGGTCAGCTTGTTAGGACGTCAGGCGGCGGCTCAGGTTGGCGAACAATTGAATTGGAGGGAGGCAAGCATTACTCCGGGAGCTTGGCGTTCTAAGTTAGAGTTCACGACCACGCTGGGTAACTATTCGGTGGTTGAGGTTGGTCAGAATGCTTTGGCAAATGCAGGCATCGACAAACTTGATGAACCGTTGCCAACGGGTCCAGGAGGATTCCAAGCAAGTTTGCTAATGGGTGGATCACTCTATCGTGAGATGAAGAAGCCGTTGCGCGGTGATGTGTTCACACTTCGACTTTCCGGATTGGTTCCAGGCCGACGTTATACGATTCAGAATACGCCAGTGCAAGGTTCGACATCGTTCTCAATCTATGGTCTTGGATCAACGATTACGGTTACTGCGGGTAGCCAAATTAGCTTCGTTGCTGGTCAGCAAGCTGTGACTCTTCAGGTGGTGAACCGATGAACAAAACTTTGATTGCTTTGCTTGCGCTTTTCCTTATCGTTATCTTAGGATGCGGTGGGGGTGGCGGAGGAGTCGCTCCAGCAGAAGTGAATATTCAAGGCAACGTGCTTTGGATTGAAACAGGTTCAGCCCCTGCACCCCCAGCAACCGTTCGTATTGGTGATCAATCGGTTTTGACTGATGCGATTGACGGCTACTTTACGCTGGATACTTCTGCAGGCAACTTGCAGATGACGGTGACTTATACGCCGACATCTGGTAGCCCGGTTGTACGCACATTTGAACTTGGCGCGGTAACAGCGGATACTGATTTGCGTGATGTTTACATCGGACCGGAGCAAGTGACTTTAACCGGTCGCGTGGTTGATTCAACAACATCCGGCCCTGTGTCAGGGGTTACGGTTAAGATGGCTGGTCGCACAGCGATCACGGGAGCGGATGGTCGGTTTAGTATGCCGGGCGTCGCTTATTCTTCAAGCACCTTGAGCGTGTTCTTGGGCTTGCAAGGATCAATCGAAAAAAATGGTTACTTCTCGACCTTCTTTAGCCCGCCGGGCGCACCGACAGGAGGCACGTTGGACGTTGGATCGATTTCAGCTACTCCAACGGGTAGCTCAACGCCGCCGCCTTTGCCTTTTAATGTCAATGGATCATTTGCAAGTGGAGGAGCAGGAGCTTCTGTTCAGGTTCTTTCTGGAGCAACTGTGATTCGGACAGTAACCGCCGATGGCCTGGGCCAGTTCAAATTGTGGCTTCCCGCCGGGACTTACACGGTTAATGCGACTCTTGGAGCATTAAGTGGGTCTAACAATTTGACGGTATCAAACGTCAACTCTTTGACCAGTGTTCAAATCACCCTCAACTAAACAAGCACTTCTGAACTTCGCCGGATGGACAGCGTTCCTTGCG
>JAPUDU010000104.1 GCA_027492935.1 Fimbriimonadaceae bacterium | reverse complement strand
TATGCTTCTCTGAATAGCACTCGACCAAGGCACGGTTGATAGATCAGAGATCGCCACGGATGCCTTAAATTCAACTTGCTCAGATCGATCTAAGTCACCTAAAACGGACAAGATATGCTCCGAAGCCGCCCGGCAACTAACCATCGCCTGCAAAGTCCGAGTTATTCGGCCGACAAACACCGCACAGAACAAAACTGCGCCCAAAATCAACACCTGATTTATGTTTCTATTTGGCAAGACTTGATCCCGAAATTGTTCACCCACCCGTCCAACTGGCCGAGGAATATTTGGAACTGCTGGCCCCAAAACTTGATCCACCTTCAAGCTAATCGACTGATCAATCTCCGCCTGACTCGGTCCAAACTTCATAACCCGAGTTGGCTCGCTTACTGGAATCATGACAAACACCTGCCACACAATCAATCCCGCGACCGTGCATCCAACAACACCTTGGGTAATCGAAATCCGTCCGCGAGCCGAAATACGTTTCAGCGACAAAACCCCGTAAACACACAAACCCGCCAGGCCAGCGACTAATGCCATTAAAGGCACTCCTTCCATCACCCAACTCCAAAGATTCACTTGTTTGCCTCCTTAGCCCGAAGCACCAACTCTTCCAATTCCGCAATCTCCTCCACAGTGAGTCGAACCTTCTCGTCCCCCAACAAGCTCAATGCTGCCGCTCCCTGACTTCCGCCAAAAAACGCATCAACCACACGAGAGAGCATTCCTCGTCCGGCAGACTTCCGGCTCTGAACGGGGAAATACACATATTTGCCATCAACATCTTCATGGCGAAGTTCTCCTTTATCCACTAAAATCCGCAACAACGCTCGCACTGAGCTATAACTTGGTGGATCAGTTAAACCCTCCAAAACATCAGAAACCGACCCCCGACCAAGTCGGTAAATCAACTCCATAATCTGCTGTTCGCGCTTAGAAAGAATCTTCATGCAATTGCACTTGCTAAAAATATAGCACAACATTTCTAGAATTGCAAATAAAATTGCTAATTTTTTAGCATTGCTCCAAAAACGCTATAATTACAGCATGCGAAATCTACTAATCGCCATCATCGCACTCACCTCTTTTGCCCTCATCGGTTGCCAACCACCCGAACCCGAAGGCAAAGTTGATGGCACTGGTGCCAATCAAGGAGCATCAACTGGAACCACCGGTGAAGCCGGTTCTCCATCCACAACCAGCACCACCCCTACTGGTGGGGAATCTGGTCTTCAAATCCACGGTGCTGGAGCAGGCGGAATAGCCCCTGTAACCGGAACAGAAAACCTTCAAGGTTCAGGTGGGGGCGGTGGCGGAGTCGGACAAGCAGCGAAAGGAGCAGCCAAGAACGCCGCTGCAAATGCGAGTGGTGGCAGTGCTGCCCAAATGGGCACAGAAGGCGAATAAGTCTAAGCCGTAAAAAGAAATCCCCTTTGAATGATTCAAGGGGGATTTCTTTTTACACGCCCGACCCGAGGCCAAGCCCTCGCCCCGATAAATCGGGGCTCCGCCCCGGGCTATTCCAAACTCAACTGCACACTATCATCTGGCAACGCCACAAAATCTCGAGCCCGTAACTCCCGCTCCGAAAACTCAACTACCGCCACATTCTCTGCAATCTCTTCCTTCACCGGCAAACCCGCATCCCGCATACGCCGTGCTTTCGGAATAACTGTGGCGTCAAGCGAACCACCAAATTCGTTGTACTTCTTTCCAACTGCATTGATGCGCCGACCTAAATCGTCGTAGTGACCCTTCATAACCACTAGCGCATCGTAAAGATCCTTGCCCCAACGCATGATGTTCTGAGCTTCACTCGCCAATCGCTCCTGTCGCCAACCATAATTCACTGCTTTCAAAAGCGGCAACAAAGTCGAAGGCGTTGCGATCACAACATTCAAGTTCATCGCATCTTCAATCAGACCTGTCTTGCCCTCAACCGCCATACGGAAAGCCGATTCACTCGCAATAAACATCACCACAAAATCAGGCGCACTCTCAAGCTTCGCGTAGTCGCGTTTGTTTAAACCCTTGGCGTATTCCAAAACCTTATTCCCAACCGCCAAAGACATCCCTTTTCGCGATTCTTCGGTCAAGGCTTCTAACTCTTCCAAGTCCTGAATTGGCACCTTCGAGTCAATGATCATCGTCCGCCCACCAGGAAGAAAGACTTGCATATCCGGCCGCAACGCCCCCTCACTTCCAACCAAAGCTTCTTGTGTCACATAGTCCACCCGCTCCGTCATGCCTGCCAGTTCTACAATTCGCTGCAACTGAACCTCACCCCATTTCCCCGCGCTGCCACTCCCTTGCAAAGCTGAAATTAATTTGCCCGTCCCGCTCGTCAGCGCTGTCAGCTGATCTTTCAACGAAGTCGTTTCTTTCAATCGTTCTTGCTCAATCGTCCGATTAAACTCTTCGAGCCGCTTCAACTCGCCCTGAACCGGTTGAAGTAACTTCTCAATCTCCTGATTCTTCGATTTCGAAAGTTCATCATCTGCCTCACGGTACCGATCCAATACCGCCTTCGACTGCCTCATCAACTCCTCTGAGCTCTTGCGTAACGCCTCATTGCTCAAATTCTCGAACGTCTCCTTAAGCTTCGCCTCCATCGCCTCTAGCTTTTCAACTTCCTTCAAATGAGCTTTTTCTCGTTCGTCTGCCTCACTCACAAATTTCCCAAACTTAACATCTAATTCATGAAAACGCTCTTGCAAACCCCGATGATCACCCTCAACCACCGCCCGCTCCTCCTCAAGTTGAACAATTCGATCCGCCCTCACCGTCGCTTCACTTTCCGCCGTTGCTAAATCACGAACCAAACCTTCAACGCGATCCCGCAAACCCACAGCTTCTGT
>JAPUDU010000103.1:22313-22555 GCA_027492935.1 Fimbriimonadaceae bacterium | reverse complement strand
AACGCGATAGTTTAAGATTGGGCTAAATTGAAGTTGCAACCAACTAAATGGTTAGTGGTATTAACCATTTAGTTGATTGCTTCAGAAGTCGATGGCTCGTCAACTTTCTTGGGCTCGGCAGGAGTGGTTGATTGTAGTTTGCATCGGATGCGGATTGCTTCGATGAACGGCACGATGGGTATGTAATCGAAGCTACCGGCTTGCAGAGCATCGCAATCGCGGACGATGGGATCCAATTCTTC
>JAPUDU010000103.1:22006-22303 GCA_027492935.1 Fimbriimonadaceae bacterium | reverse complement strand
GACGAATCGTCGAGCAGTCCTTGTTGGAGGCATTGGAGCAAAACTTCTCGCAAGACCTTGGGAAGCATGTTTTTACCGGGTGATTCGATGTCGTCTACTTCGCTTCGTACATCGACGAGCATTCCGTTGCAGACGATTTCAACTTTTTCTGCGAGGGAATGTCGGTTGAGTTCTCGCAGGCTCAGGGCGAGTTTTTCCATGGTCGGGACACAGCGAGAAACGGTGTCTTTGGTGTATCCGAGTTGAAGGCACATGAACAGACCAAGGATCATGTAATAGCAACCTTCTGCGTATTGT
>JAPUDU010000103.1:5380-21996 GCA_027492935.1 Fimbriimonadaceae bacterium | reverse complement strand
ACAGCGGATTTGACTTCGCCCACATCAAGAAGGAGGATGGATTGGGAGAGTCGGTCGTGAGTGAGGCGATTTTCGCGGAAAAGCTCTTCGATCAGATTTGAAGTTCCAGCCATGTTTGGCTCAAGCTTCAGTCGCATTCGCAGGATGGACAGGGTGTTTTGTACGACAAGTCGGCTGTCTGTGTCTTCTGAATAGGATACAGATGCGACCTCATAGTAACGAAGTGCCCGAATGTAGTCTCCGTCAGCTTCGTTGAGGCATCCGAGATTGTAATTGAGCATAACTTTGGCTTCATGCTCGGTGGCTAAATCGAGGGCTTCGAGATAGTATTGGCGTGCGCTTCTGAAGTCTTCTACACAGCGATAGGCGAGTCCGGTTTGGTTGAGAATGCGGAATTGATCTTTTGATGAAAGTTGAGTAAATGATGAGCTGTTTTTGGCCCAGGAAAGCAACCGCAACATGCGCTGATAGACGCCGCAGTGGAAATATGCGCTTCCAATGGCGCAGACAGCGGTTGCCCAACGCGATTGATCGAGGGTTGAGTGGCTGATGATGAGCGCTTCGGCTTGGAGCGGCAGGCTCATTGAGATATCAGTGCTGCCAAACCATCGTGACATGAGGCAGAAGAGTTCAATTCCAGAAGTAGGGTTTGAGCTCTGGAGGAACCAATCGCAGATAACGGAAAGGGCTTTGAATGATTCGGCAACTTCCAGATTTGTTGAATCGAGTTCAGCCTTTCTACGGAGCCATAGGAGAACACCTTCGGCAAAAGATGACCATTCTGAGGGATCAATTGTGCCGACTGGGGAGGCGATCAGAACTTCTTTGATCGGGTTGGAAAGGGTGCATAATCCGTGGGATTCGAATTCAATAAAACCGAGGTGATTAAGCTCTTGAAGTACTTCGGGGGATAAGTGGGCCGCTTCGATGAGAAGCTCAGTGGCAACAGGGGCACCCATTCTCGCAAGAAGTCGGCAGCAGTTGAGTTGGTTAGAATCGAGAGCATCAAGTCGCTTGAGGATTTCAGTTCGGAGCGAGAATGCAGTCGTTGAAGTTCGGAAAGAGGTGAGGGCGCTGAGATCGTTACGGATGAACTCGGTCGCCGCTTTTAAACCCATTGTTTTAATCAACTGGGTTGAGTTGATCAGGGCACCCGGTAAGCCGCCGGTGAGCCGGGTTAGTTCGTGATAAAGTTTTAGATCGGATAACATATCCTTTTCTAATTGTTCCGTAGTGTGAGAATATTGATGATACGCGATTAATTGGATTGCGGGGCCCAAGGCTAAGCGGTTGCCTGAACTGAGGCTCGGAATGGGGAAGATTGTGGCTCCGGGCAGATTGCAAGGGGCTGAACCAGCGCAGATAATTGCATCGGGGTGGACATGCTGAATGAGCGCTCGCAGGTGCGGGACTCGGGTGTCACTGAAGTTATCAAGGATCAGAACGTTCGATTCTCGAGAGACGCTCTCGACGACATAAGTGTTTTCATCGAGCACGTTCATATCTATGAACGTGACTTTATGGTTTGCTTGAAGCTTATGATAGAGGAGAGAGAGGGAGTGGGTTTTTCCGGAGCCTTGCGTTCCAACAAGGAAGAGAATGTCGCCTTTACGGCAACTATCGACGGCGGTAGAAATGCTCTCTATGAGGTTATCAATACCAAAGCTGATATGGGGCAAGGAAGGCTTTGATTCGATGAGCGGGGTTGAACCGATGTAAGGCTCGCTTTGAATTGCTAATGTATAGGCTTCTTGGGTGGTTTTTGAGACGACCTCACCGAAGTATTCGGACAGCGCATCCTCGTGGCGGGCAAAAACTTTGTGTACAGATGCAGAATCACCAATTCCCGAGTAGATGGCCATAAGTTGGGCGCATGAACTGGGGGAGAGAGGATCTTCTAAGGCTAGAGAATCTATGAGGGAGGAGATGGTGACACTGTATTGCCAGCCGACGGCGGGTACAAGCTTGCTTTGGATTTGGTGAAGGAAGCTTTGTTTGAAGTTCACCAAGGCTTGTTCGTGGTGTGGGGTGGGGAGGGAGAATTCTAGGGGAGCGACCAGATCGCCAAGTGCATCGAATTGATGCTTGATTGGTTTACAAGCATTTGCGTCATTTGAGATTGTGCCGATGAGATCTCGCGCAACACCAATATCGATTTCTACGAGGTTTGGATCGAGCCATACGGAATCGGATGTGATTTTGAGGAATGATGATCCGTGCGAGTGGAGCTTTTTGGCGGTGCGTGAAAGAAGAACTGTGAGTCGATCTTCAAGATTGTCCTCAACGTCCCAGTAAATGGCCTGGGCCAAAATACGGCGGTCGAACGCAAAATCCTTTTGTAATGCCAGTAAAGTTAACAGGGCTATAAGCCGCTTACTTTTCGACCTAATTTCTATTCCCTGGGTGTCCCGGAGCCTGAATCCAGAAAAGATCTGTAAGCGCCAGCGGATATTTTCGACTTCATTGAGCCCGATATCTGGCGACATTTTTCTATTTTGACAGATATGAAGCGAGGTTTGGTCAAGAAAGTGCAATGGAAGTGCAATCCGTGTTCACGGATAGTGTGATTGATGAAATTAAAACTGATTGCTTCCGCTTTCCTGCTTGCGTCTTTGCCGTTTGCGGCACAGGCATCGGTTGTTAAAACCGAATTCAAGTTACCGACCATTCAGGCGACTAAAACGGTCGATTCAAATTGGCAAACTTGCGTTGAATTCATCTTGTCTCATAGCACCAACTTTGACTTGATGACTCTTTCACGGTTGAACCTTGAGGTTGCTCTTGGTGTGAAGACTTGGCAGCTTATTGGTACACAAGCTAATGGCGATGGGTCACTGCTTGTTTCTGGTCCAGGTTTAGGATGGCCGGGCACGAAAATGGTTGTTGAGTTTGGTTCGGCAGAAGATGCTCAGACGGCCGGAAACATGTTGATGAATGCAACAGCTGATTCGACTAGAGACTGACCGCACGAGCGAACAATTCGGAATCTCTTGACAAGGGGGGAAAGGGACTGAAGGTTAGAAAAAAGAATGGCAGAAGGTCAATACGCATACGGTAATCCATCACCTCATCGAGGGGTAGATCCGGTCTTGTTGTGGATTGAGGGATACAACTACTGCTCGCAGATTTCGTGCGAGTATAACCTTGGGCTTGACGCATTGTTGAATGCAGCGGATCACAACGTGGTGATCCATAACAAGTCTGAGCTGGGGAGCATTAGTAAGAGTAGCCATGTTATTCCGAGTGGCGTTGTTGTGCTTTTAGTTCCGGTTAACGGCCATGCATTGATCCGAATTGGGGGAGAGATTCAGATGCTTGAACGGGGAGTGACGGGGTTATTAATCGGTCCGATTCATTACGAGACGTTGACTTCGGGGCGCGCGCTTGAACAGTATGTTTGGGCTACATCAGATCAGAATGTGAGTTCGATGATTGATGCAGGCGTTATTGGGCTTAAGCGAGGGGATTTTAAAATTGTCCGTAATAGCGATATTCGATGTCCTTCGTCGTCGACTCCGATTGACACGGCAGTTGAGGGAAGCTCAAGTATTCGAGATGTGTTGCTTGCGACGCTGCTTGTGAGCGGGGCTCCCGCGGCAAACCGAGGCACCACGTTCTGCCCTAAGGTGCCTGAATCGTTACGATCAATTGACCGGTTGTTACAGGAGGTTTGGGATAATCCGGGTACGGATTGGACGCTGACTTATGCGGCAGAGATAACGGGGTACTCACATTTCCACTTTTCACGGTTGTTCCGATCCGAGTTTGATATGGGCTTTAGGGAGTATGTCGTGGAGTGTCGAGTTAGAAAAGCGCTTGAACTGATTTGTAATTCGAGTGAACAGTTCTCATCGATCCGAGATCGAACAGGCTTTACGGCGGCACCAACATTTAGGAACTGTTTGAGATCGGTTACAGGATTCTTGCTTGCAGATGTGATTCGTTTTGTTAAGAACTGAAAAGTTCTTAGACATTCATATCGGGCTGAGAGAAAGAAAGAGTTGAATTTCATCAGCTCTTTATTTTTGATTCTAAGCTATGTGTTATGCGGTCTGTGAGCTAGTTTGAAGATGATGCTATTGGTAGCCAGGTTCATTAATTCAATTCCCACTGGTTTTTCACTTTGACAGTGCTCAAACGGAAAGTGGCAATCGGGCAAATTCTTGCTCAATTGCCACTTTGGCTATTGTTATCGATTGTTTCGGGTGATGAGGGGTAGAGAGTCGGTGCGGAAAGGCATCGCTGGTAGTCCGTCGGAGTTAATTAGATTGACGAGTGGATTGTCTTGCCAGGCGTAACGAACCATATTTTCACCTTGCGACCTCTTCAAAACGACCATGTTTCCTTGGATCGTGCCCGTTGTCCATTTCCATTGGTTATCGGCTCCTGCGATGGCAAAGCAACGAGGAGGTTGACCGTCAGTGGTTTTCAGTCCTTTTGCATGGTCGAATATGATCGTGATCTTATCGCCTTTGGCGGCGATGGATTTGAACCTTGGGCCTTGCCATTCGACAGATTTGCCGTAGTTCTTTTTGAGAGCGATACGAGCGAGTCGTTCGCCGACATCACGTTTGTTGCGGGGGTGAATATCGTTGGCTTCGCCGATATCGATGATGGTTGTAGTACCACCATGCGGCGCTTGTCCGACAATATCTTGCGCGGATCGCAACTCGGCCCAAGCAGAATCAAACTGGTTAGGATTCGGGGCCATGTAGTTGGCAAGTTGAGCCGTATAGAACGAGAAATCTCCTTGACCGAAGGACTTACGCCAACCTCTAATCATTTCGGACAGAAGCGTCGTGTATTGAACGGCTCTATCGGCGTTAGATTCACCTTGATACCAGATTGCACCTTGGATTGTGTATGGCGCAAGCGGGGCAATCATTCCATTGAACAGGGTGGATGGAAACGACGGGGTATCTCGTCCCTCTGGCATTGTCGGTTGTGGCCCAGTCTGGCTCTCGGGGACGGGTAAGTAGCGTTCTCCTTTCCGAAACTTCCAGTGTTCTCCAATGGCAAGAGGGCCAAGGCGGAACACTTCGCTGGAGTTAGACAGTCCACCTGGTCCACTGTTGTCGTGAGCAAGCACGGCGATCACGTTGCGACCTGCTTTGAGGAGTCCTTTCGGGATGTTGTAGGTTCGGCTGGCACCCCAGTAATTGGCGACGGTCATATCGGTTTGTCCAATCTGAGTTCCGTTGATGAAGGTTCGATCAAAATCGTCTATCGCGCCCAGGGAGAGATTTGAGGTGGCGTCAACTTGCGCTTGCGTTAAGGTGACTTCTTTGCGGAAATGATATGCGCCGTCAAAGTCTGCATCGAAAGCGAACGGCATAGATGGGTTGTCGCTCCAAGAAGAGTCATCAAAATCTACGGAGGTCCAACCCAGATCGACTTTTCCAAAAATCTGGGGATACGCTTTGACCTGGTAAGCGCTTGCCAGTGGGCGGAATTTGGCAAGAGCTTCTTCAAAACTCAAGTCATTTGTGGAAAGTCTGGATTGATACGAATCCAGCATAGTTCTGCGTAATGAGTTTGAAGGCAAGGTATCTAGTTCGCTAAAGATGAACCGGGGAGTCCAGGCTTCGGCGGGGGTGCCTCCCCATGAAGAATGGATCATGCCGATTGGCACTTTGAGCTCTGCCCGGAGTTTGTTGGCGAACGCCAATCCGACGGCACTGAACGGGTCAACCGTGTTAGCCGATGAAGCTACCCATGTCCCTTGAACATCTTGTTGAGGAGTTTGAGCGATCTTCTTAGTGACGGTAAACATCCGCACGGCGGGGTCAGACTGCTTCATAGTTTCTTCGCGGAAGTGGCTGTTTGCGACAATCCATTCCATATTAGACTGGCCTGAACATATCCAAACTTCGCCGACCAATACATCTTTGACCTTGGTGCTGCTTGAGCCTTTGACTTCCAGTGTGTATGGGCCTCCTGCATTCAGTTTCGGCAAAGATGCGGAGAATTTCCCTTTGGAATCGGCGGACGCAGATACTGATTTGCCGCCTAAAGTGACGGTGATTTTTTGTCCGGGAGAGTCCCATCCCCAGATGTTGATTGGCTTTCCACGTTGGACAACCATGTGGTCAGTGAACAGAGCCGGTAGTCTCAGTTGAGACTGGGTGTAGGACAGGGCAATAATACTGACAGCAATCACTTGGGCATTCTATCTGAGAGCGTCGGTGTTGAGTCAACTACTCTTCAAATGTGGTTGATGGGATTTGGTTTGGGAAGTGGAGCGGAAGAGAAAATACTATGTCAGTGCGTGGCACTGGAAAACTGCAGAGTGGTGGAGATTTATGAACACGATTTGTAACTATTAATATTTAAATGATTTAGATGAAGCGATACCCGACGCCAGTTTCGGTTCTTATTCTTCGCTTAGGGTTTTCACCAGTTTCTAACTTCTGGCGAAGGTTTCCCATGTGAACCCTGAGGGTGTGGCTCGAATCTTCGTATGCGGCACCCCAAACTTCGCGGAGGATTTGATTTTGAGTCACCACTTTGCCCGAGTGGTGGGCGAGGAGGGCGAGCAGTTTGTACTCTATTTGTGTCAGGCGAACTTCATCGTTGTTTAAGGTTACGGTGCGAGAGGCGAAGTCGATTTGTAGTCCATCAGATTCAAAGAATGGCTCATCTTCTGAGGCTTTGACGGTGTGGCGTAGTGCGACACGCACGCGAGCCATGAGTTCGCCAACTGAGAATGGTTTCGTTAGGTAATCGTCGGCGCCGCCATCGAGCGCAGCGACTTTATCACGTTCTTGCCCGCGGGCAGAAAGCACAATGACGGGCACTTGAGTCCATTCGCGTAGTTTGGTCAACACTTCAAGGCCATCCATATCCGGAAGACCGAGGTCGAGAAGAACAATATCGGGATTTTTGTGAGCCACGAGCTGCATGCCTTCGCGCCCGGTTTCGGCCTCGAACCATTCCGATTCCGAATCGCTGGCCCGCAGGAAACGGCGGATTGCCGTCTCGTCTTCGATTACGACAAATCGGAGCGGGTTACTCAGGTGCTTCCTCCATTGGCAACTCTATTTTAAACTGCGCGCCAGGGTTGAGGTTAGTCGCGGTGATTTTTCCGCCATGAGCTTCGATAGCGGCTTTGCAGATTGCCAGGCCAAGTCCGAATCCTGATGTTCCTGTTCGGTGGAACCGCTCGAATATCTTGAGCTCTTGACCGGGGAGAAATCCTGGGCCATTATCTGAAACTGTGATGACCGCGTTTTTTTGATGGATGAACATCTGGACTTTTACGTGGGCGGTTCGCTCGGCGTGGCGGGCGGCGTTTTCAAGCAGATTAACGATTACTTGCTCGAGAAGTACGCCGTCCACTCGTACGAGAATCTGCTGTTCCGGTTTGACGATTGTTGCGGGGCTATCTAACAGGGGTGCAGTGCGTTCAACCGCGTTAGTCACCAGATCTTCTAGGCTTTGCCAGTCGAGATCGAGTTGGATCGCGCCTTGCACCCGCGTCATATCGAGCAGGTTTTGGATTAGGCGAGCCATGCGCTGGGATTGTTCTTGAATTGTCGTGGCCAGCTCTTTGCTTTGAAGAGATAGTTCTGAGTGGGTGAGCAGGCTGGTCGCCGAGCCCTCGATTGAAGCTAAGGGTGTTCTTAGGTCGTGAGAAACGGCACTGAGAAGATTACTACGCATCTGCTCAGATTCTGCATGTAAGGCTGCATCGTTAAATTCTTTGGCGAACTGGGCGCGTTCAAGGGCTCCGGCGAGTTGGGTTGAGATTGATTCGATAAGGAGGCGCTGTGAAAGATCGGTTGTTTTCTCGGTGGGTAACTCTAGTGCCAGGGCTCCGAGCGTTCCGTTTGATCCGTTAAGGGGGACATAGAGGGCTTTTGCACCGGAGAGCGTATCGGTTGTTGCTCCGGCGGGTTGACCGTGATCCATAACCCATTGGGCTACGGCCATTTCATTAGCTGATAACTCGAATCCAGTCGCGGAGTTGGCGATGAGTTGGGGAGATGGAGTGGAAATCACAAAAACCGCCGCTGGGCAGTTTAATAGTTCCGAAGCCTTTTGCGCGGTGAGCTTGGCCATTTCTTCCTTCTTTCGGCTTTCCGCTAGGCTTTTGCTAAGCTCGTAGAGGGCGGAGGTGCTGCGCTCTCGTGATGAGACAGCGCGGGTGCTTTCTCGCAATCGGAGTGTTAGACCGCTGAGAATGCCTGAGACAGCGAGCATGACGAGAAAGGTCAGCATGTACCGGCCATCGGTAATGTTGAACGTGTATCGCGGGGGGACAAAACAGAAATCGAAGATACAGATGGCAATGACGGCGGTGGAGATTGACTCACGGAGTCCGTTACGCAGAGCGACGGCGACAACACCGACCAGATAGAGCATTATGATGTTGGATAAGTGCTCTGAATCGTAAATGAGGAACCCGAGGGCGGTGCATATTACGATGGCGGCGGCAACTTCTCCCCAGCCGTACCACGAGGATTTTTCTGGCTTTGGTCGTCTGAAAATTGGTGTTCCTTGACTTTCTGCCCCGGTGATAACCATGACGTCAATATCACCACTTGACCTAATGGTTGAATCGACGACACTTCCGAACGCGATCTCTTTCCAGCGTTGTCGGATTGGCTTACCCATGACGATTGTGTTGACGTTTTCACGTTGGGCGAACTTGATTAGCTCGGCGACGATGTCGTCGCCGGCTAGGTTCACGGCTTTGGCACCGAGTTTTTCCGCGAGTACCATTGCTTGTTCCTGATACTCCCGGTTTTCGGGCGAAACTGCCCGTTGTCGGCTTGACTCGACTGTGACGGCAAGCATTTCTGCATGTAGGCTCGCCGCGAGTCGTTTTGCGGCCCTGACGACCCGCAGAGCCATGCGATTTGGAGCAACGCAGACGAGAATACGCTCACCTGCATGCCAACCTTCTGGTTTTTTTAGGGTGGCTCTTGTTTCGCGCAGGTCTTTATCAACTTGCTCGGCAGTGTGCCGGAGGGCCAGCTCCCGTAAGGCAAGGAGGTTGCTGCGTTTGAAGAACCCTTTTAAGGCTTGATCGACTTTTTCTTGCCCGTAAACTTTGCCTTCTTTGAGCCTTTGGTGGAGTTGTTCGGGTGGGATATCGACCAACTCGATTTCGTTGGCTAAGTCGAAGAAGGCATCGGGAACGGTTTCTTGAACAAAAACACCGGTGATTTGAGCTACGACATCGCGCAGGCTCTCGATATGTTGGATGTTTACGGTTGTTACGACGTTGATTTGGGCGTGTAACAGTTCTTCAATATCTTGCCATCGTTTGCTGTGGCGCGAGCCTTCGGGGTTGCTGTGGGCAAGTTCATCGACCAGTATGAGTTCGGGCTTTCTTGCTAATGCCGCATCGAGATCGAATTCTTTAATGGATACATTGCGATGCTCAAGGATTTTTGGCGGGAGCATTTCTAACCCGTTAGCAAGGGCTTCGGTTTCGGCGCGACCGTGGGGTTCTAGATAGCCAATGACAACATCGGTGTGCCGGGCAGATTGTTGTTGGCCTTCGACCAACATTCCGTAAGTTTTGCCAACCCCGGCGGCCATGCCCAGATAGACTTTTAGCCTTCCGCGACGCTCTCGAGACTGCTCATCTTTCATTTGCGCAAGGGGGTCGTTCATGGCTTTATCGGATGCGGGGCGGCGAGTACTTCCAAGAATCAGAGTACTCGACAATTTGCAGATCACGGAAACTGTTGCCTAACCGTTCGGCAAGTGCGAGGTTCCATTTGGGTCGTTTCTGGGATTCAAAGTGTGCGAGTTCGCTGCTATCGGCAAGGATGATTCCGATGGGATGATTGTGCTCGCCGTTGAGCATTATGTCGATCGTTGTGGTTAGGGCTTCGATTTGGTTCTCTGGTCGCTCGTGTAAAAGCAGCAGTTGCTTTTTGGTAGAGGAGTTCCAGATGCGTGCGTAGTTATTTGACTCTTCTTGCCCAGCGGAAACGGCAACGATTCTGCAGTGAGGATAGTGCGGAAGAACGTGCTGGATGATTACCTTAATCGCTTCGGAAAATCGAGGGATGACCACGACGACAAATGGACTGAGAAGGTCGGTCGGAGTCATGGCTAAAAACGGTAGATCATCCCGGCGGTAACTGAGAATTGATCTTGGCGGAGCGCTCCACCGCGGAAGAAGAGGTTCGAGTTAGCGTGATCGAATCGACCTTCTAACCTTATAGTCAGTCCGTTGTTGATTGGGCGGTCGTAAGTTAGGGTTGCGCCGTACAAGGTGGAGTTTTGGCCGGTTCTGATTCCATCCGGGTCGCCGATCCACTCGAGTCGCAAGGCTAAGCTTTCGTTTTGGGCAAATGTTCTTTTACTGACTAGGGAGATGCCATACCAGTTGCCTGAGTTCGGCTGTTTTGATGAGGCGTAATCGGCGTTGAGAGCGAAATGGGTTTGAGAATCGGGATCGTGGCTGATGATGAGATCGACCAAGTGGATATCGGTTGCGCCTGGGTTAGCCAAACCGGTGCCGCCAAACGATCCGGCGCGGTTAGAGTTTTGATCACGTTCGCGCCCGCCAATGTAGCCGAGAGACAAGTTGGTTTTTGCATTGGCAGCGTATCGGATTTGCGCTCCGAGGGCAACTCCGCTAACCCCGTTTTCGAGTTGGTTCCAACCGTTGGTGACAAATGCAGATGCGCCAACTTGGGGTGAAAGGGTCAGCGATGCTCGGGCGCCGACATGGTACACGGGCTGGGCAAGAGTGTAGAGCAGTCCTCGGCTTAGGAATGTGCCATCAGCGGCGAGAGGCGACTCATAACCGATCCAGGAGTTGAACTTGCCGATATCGACAGTTGAACCATTGCTTCCTGTAAACGTGATGAATGTTTGCCCGATGTACTTTGTTAGTGAGGAGTTGGTGGGATCGGTTCGATACAGAATGTCTGCTGAGTCTCCGATCCAGGGTTCAAAAGTAAATCCGAACCCGCTTTTAGGGTCTTTGTAGATGGCAACGATGCGACCGTTGATCAATCGGAACTGTCGGTTGCGTTGATCGAACTGGCGCAGACCAAGAAGATCAGATCCCGGCCCGGCATAGGTGTATGCGCCTTCTAATGATCCGCGTAGTTGCAATGGGGAAGATTGTTCGTTGTTTTGGGCAAAGCCGAGGCAAGAAAGCGCGGCGAAGCTGGATAGGACGATTGCTTTCATTTGCTCAGTTGATTGAGGGAGAGATTGAGGAGGAGAACATTGACGACCGGTTCGCCGAGGATTCCGATTTGGCGGGGGGTGGTTGCTCGTTGCACGAGTGATTGCACTTGAGCCTCATCGATGCCCCGAGCTTTTGCAACCCGAGCGATTTGGTATTCAGCCGCGGCAATCGAAATGTGAGGGTCGAGCCCGCTGCCACTTGCGGTTGCGAGGTCGGTCGGTACTGATCCCGAGTGAGCTGGGTCGGCGGCTTTCAACGCGGATACGCGGTCGGCGATAGAACCGGAGATCGGTTGCCCTTCTCCATCTTTTCCGCCGACGAGGGAGGGGTTGGTCGGCCCGAGATTGCTACCGCTAGAAGCGGCGGCGTTGTATGCAAAGGGGCTGGTAGCCGATGGACGGCTCCAAAAGTAGGAGGGATCATCGAACTGTTGACCAACGAGATCGGAGCCCGCTACTTGCCCATGGATTGTAATGAGCGAACCATTGGCTTGGCGGTTGAACAAGCTTTGAGCAAGTCCGGTTACCAGAAGGGGATAGACGATTCCGGTGAGAATTGACATGACGACGAAGAGCCTGAGGGCGGTTGATAGTTCTTTCATTTGAAGAAACCTCCGATGAGAAGGTCGATGACTTTGATGCCGATGAACGGCACGACGAACCCGCCTAACCCGTAGATGAGGAGGTTGGTTTTGAGGAGTTGGTCAGCTGAAACGGCGCGGTACTTAACCCCCCGGAGGGCAAGCGGAATGAGGAAGACAATGATGAGCGCATTGAAGATCACGGCGCTTAAAATTGCACTTTCTGGAGTTTTGAGCCCCATCACATTGAGGGCGCCGAGCTGAGGGTATGTCGCGGCAAATGCGGCGGGAATGATGGCAAAGTACTTGGCGATATCGTTGGCGATACTGAACGTTGTCAGTGATCCCCGAGTCATCAGCAGTTGCTTTCCGGTTTCTACAATCTCGATGAGCTTGGTTGGGTTGCTATCGAAATCGACCATATTGCCAGCTTCTTTAGCGGCTTGGGTGCCGGAGTTCATGGCTACGGCAACATCGGCTTGCGCTAGGGCAGGGGCGTCGTTTGTGCCGTCGCCAGTCATGGCTACAAGCCTTCCGCCTTCTTGATATTCGCGGATGAGCTTCATCTTTGCTTCCGGCGTGGCTTCGGCAAGGAAGTCGTCAACGCCCGATTCGGCGGCGATTGCGGCAGCGGTCATGGGGTTGTCGCCGGTGATCATCACGGTTTTGATTCCCATCCGGCGGAGCTCGGCGAACCGTTCTTTGATTCCGCCTTTGACGATATCTTTGAGGTAGATCGTGCCGAGCACACGTCCATCTTCGGCCACTACCAGCGGTGTGCCACCGGCTTTGGAAATTTCTTCGACCTTGGCTTGAACTTCAGTTGGGAATTTTCCACCTTGAGATTCCACCCATTTCCGAATGGAATCTTGGGCACCTTTACGGAGTTGTTTTCCGTCGATATCGACCCCCGACATACGGGTTTGAGCGGTGAACGGCACAAAGTGCTCGCCGCTGATTTCGCGACCTCGTAAGCCGAACTTTTCTTTGGCAAGGACGACAATGCTCCGGCCTTCGGGGGTTTCATCGGCGAGGCTAGCGAGTTGCGCTTTTTCGGCGAACTCTTGATCTCCGACGCCTGGAGCGGCGACAAGCTCAGAGGCTTGGCGGTTACCGAGGGTGATGGTGCCGGTTTTGTCGAGCAGTAGGACATCGATGTCGCCGGCCGCTTCGACGGCTCTTCCGCTTGTGGCGATTACGTTTTTGCGGAGGAGTCGATCCATTCCGGCAATTCCGATTGCGCTGAGCAGCCCCCCAATTGTGGTTGGGATTAAGCACACCAACAGAGCAACGATAACTGTGACGGTGACGGCTCGACCTTGACCACTTGATTCCACGGCATAGGCAGAGAAGGGAATCAGGGTTGCACATGCGAGCAAGAAGATGATTGTTAATGCCGCGAGCAGAATACTGAGAGCGATTTCGTTAGGTGTTTTTTGCCGTTTAGCTCCTTCCACCATTGTGATCATGCGGTCGAGGAAGCTTTCACCGGGATTCGCGGTAATGCGCACAACGATCCAGTCGCTGAGAACACGGGTGCCTCCAGTTACTGCGCTGCGGTCACCACCGGATTCTCGGATAACGGGGGCTGATTCGCCGGTAATCGCACTTTCGTCTACCGTGGCGACGCCTTCGGTCACCTCGCCATCACCGGGAATGAAGTCACCGGCTTCGATCAGCACATAGTCGCCTTTGCGAAGGTCGGAAGCGTTTGCGGTTTCGATTGCGGTTCGGTTGGTAGGGTCGGGGAGTCTTTTTGCGGGAACGTCTTTTTTGGCCGACTTCAGGGCATCGGCTTGGGCTTTGCCACGACCTTCTGCCATTGCTTCAGCAAAGTTGGCAAATAGGACTGTAAACCACAGCCACAACGCAATCGAAAGGATGAACCCGGGGGAGGCTTCTCCTTCTCCTAGCATTGCTTGAGCAAAGAGGGCGGTTGTCAGGATTGAACCGACATAGACCACGAACATCACAGGGTTTTTGATTTGCGTTCGAGGATGCAGTTTGCGGAATGAGTCTGCGATCGCCCGCGTCACGAGTTGGCGGTCGAACATAGTTTGGGATTGAGATTGAGTTGCCATTAACGGGTTCCTCCCATTTGCAGATGCTCGACTATCGGTCCAAGTGCAAGGGCGGGGATGAAAGTGAGGGCTCCGACAATCAGCACGACTGAGCAGAGGAGTCCGATGAAAAGAGGGGTGTGAGTTGGCAAGGTGCCGGAACTGCTGGGGACAAGCTTTTTGCGGCCTAGCGAACCAGCAATTGCAAGCACGGGGATGATTAACCAGAATCGACTGAGCCACATTACAACCCCGCCGAGCAGGTTGTGGAATGGCACGTTGGCACTGAACCCGGCAAAGGCCGAGCCGTTGTTGTTGCCCATGCTGGAATAGTTGTAGAGCAGTTGGCTAAAGCCATGCGCTCCTGGATTGCTCATGCTTGATTGACCGGCCCCTACGACAAGTGAAATCGCGGTGGCAAGTAGCACTAAACAGCACGGGATGAGGATGACAAGCGAAGCCATTTTCATCTCGAACGGTTCGATTTTTTTGCCGAGATACTCTGGGGTGCGCCCAACCATGAGGCCGCTGACGAATACGGCCATGATCGCGAAGATCAGCATTCCGTATAGGCCGGAGCCGACTCCACCGAACACGACCTCGCCGAGTTGCATCAAGATCATTGGCATAAGACCGCCGAGCGGGGTGTATGAATCGTGCATGGAGTTAACAGAACCGTTGCTGGCGGCGGTTGTTGCCGTTGCCCAGAGGGCTGAACTTGCAATGCCGAAACGGGCTTCTTTGCCTTCCCAGTTAGCGGTGCTGCTGAGGCCGGCGTGAGTAAAAGCGGGGTTGCCTGATTGTTCGGCAAAGATAGTTGGAATAGTGAATGCTGCGAGCAGAAACGTCATTGCGGCGAGGAGAGCCCATCCTTGGCGACGGTCTTTGACCATTTGCCCGAATGTGATGCAGAGTGCGGCAGGAATCAACAGAATCGCCAAACATTGCAGCAGGTTGCTGAGTGGGGTTGGATTTTCTATAGGGTGAGCCGAGTTGGTGTTGTAGTATCCGCCGCCGTTGGTGCCGAGCTGCTTGATTGCGACCTGCGATGCTACAGGCCCGAGCGGAATGGTTTGTTGAGTTACCGAGTTGCCATCGCTATCTGTGGTGGCTTGCACGAGCTGGGCTTTTGCGGGGTCGTTAAAAGTTTGCACAACTCCTTGGCTGACCAAGGCGATGCTTAAGAGAATGGAAAGTGGCAACAGAACGTAGAGGACTGAGCGGGTGAGGTCTGCCCAGGCGTTACCGAGTTTGGTTGTTTCTTTGCCTCTTAACCCTCGGATTAAGGCGACAAGCACCGCTATTCCGGTTGCGGCACTGAGAAAGTTTTGAACTCCTAAAGCGAACATCTGGGTGAGGGTGCTCATTGTTGATTCGCCGCCGTACCCTTGCCAGTTTGTGTTGGTGGCAAAACTGATGGCGGTGTTCAGCGAAGAGTCGGGCGAGATGCTTGCGAGTTGGCTTGGGTTGATTGGGAGTACGCCTTGGAGCCTTTGAATGCCGTAGACCACGAGGGCACCTATCAGGTTGAACAAGAGAATTGAAACCGCGTAACTTTTCCAGCTTTGCTCTTGTTCTGGTTTGGTGCCGATGAGGCGATAGGTGAGTTTTTCGAGCCAGCCGAGAATGGGGGTTAGCCAGGTTTGCTCGCCATCCATTACTTTGGCGATGTAGAGGCCGAGCGGTTTAGCGCATACCAAAAGGAGCGCGAAATAGAGGATTACTTGAATCCAGCCGTCCACTTAAAACACCTCCGGTTTTAGCAGGGCGGTAAACAAGTAGCCCAGCAAGATCACGCAGACGATCGCGGATATCAAGTAGAGCGTCACGACTCTCTCCCGGCGAGACGGTCGCACACTTTGATTAGTCCGAATGTGGCCCCCGCGAGAACAAGAACCACGGTTAGTGAGAGGAGATCACTCATCTGCTACAGGATTCTCATAGCGGATGACAAGCCGGTGTCAACCTGGGCGTGTAGGTATCAAGATGGTGTCAAGAAATATTGCAAAGTGAGAACAGAAGTTAGACTTATGAGTGGTGGAGGATAGGGGACTCGAACCCCTGACCCCCTGCATGCAAGGCAGGTGCTCTCCCAACTGAGCTAATCCCCCACTCGGACAAGGAAATATACCTTGTAAGAAGAAATGTCGGTGAGGGAGGGGGACATATTTAGGTCCACGGTAGGCGGAAAAGGCCACATGAGAATTTTTTTAAAGTTTTTTTGGGAGTTGTGAGAATTGGCACGCGGCTTGCGATTGACGATGGAGGGCCGTTTGAACAACGGCAAGGTCAAACGGAATGTTGAAACACACCACACTTCTAGCAGCACTGCTTGCGGTCGGAATTGCGAACGCAGGAACTTACACATTTACACCTCCGGGCAACTCTGACTTGAGCGACTTGGATCACTACGATGCTTACAAATGGGGAATCAAGTTTGATGTTCCTGCAAATGAAGTTATCACCGGCGCAACTCTTGAAATCAAGAACATTTGGGACTGGACCGTAGAACAAGACATTCTTTATATTGACTTGGTCAACACAAAAGCAACCGACAACAATCCGGTTGGCGTTAAGAACTACTACGACAACCAAGCATCTGGCGACTACTTTGCTGGTCAAGGTGTTCGAGTTGGTACTTGGAGCGACCCGGTTGGTGGACAAGCTCGCAACTTCAATTTGAAGTTCGATTTTGCTACCCAAGGTGTTTTGGATGAATTGCAACAGTACGCTTCAGATGGCTACTTTGCTTTGACCTTCGATCCTGACTGCCACTACTTCAATGATGGCGTTAAGTTGAAGATCACAACTG
>JAPUDU010000103.1:0-5370 GCA_027492935.1 Fimbriimonadaceae bacterium | reverse complement strand
ACTGAAGCAGTTCCCGAACCGGCATCCATGGTTGGTTTGGCGATTGCAGGCGCGGCATTGATCCGCAAAAAGCTGAAGAAGTAAGATTCTTTGGGCTTTTTAAGCCGACTGGACGAGCTGGAGGGCTCGTCCAGTTTTTTTATTTATTAGTAGCTACCGATTAAGTGAGGAATGAATCGAGCGAGATCATCGGTTACGATCTCGGTTGTCTCGCGGATTGAGATGCCACATGATGTTTCGCCAACGACCCAGCTGCCGATAACGGGTCGATTTCCTCCGAAGGTTTTTTGATCGTAGAATTCTTGGAAGATTCGGGGCTCGTTTTGGTAGGGGCCGTCGGTTGATGTTTTGTGATAATTGGAGACAACTTGCACATTTGACCCTTCTCGACCGAGGATGGGTTTTGAGACGTATTGAGTGAGATTGCGAGGGGAATCGAGATATGTGGGGAGTAGGTTGGGGTGGTTTGGAAACATCTCCCAAAGGATTGCGAGTAGTGCTTTGTTGGAGAGGAGCATTTTCCAAATGGGCTCAATCCATTGGGTTTTGCCAAGATTTTTGATGGCGTGTTGACCAAATTGATCGCGCACCATGAACTCCCATGGATAGAGTTTGAAGATCGTTTGGATCGGCTTTTCTTTGAGGTCGCGGAATTCTTGAGCTATTTCGTTCCAGCCGATTTCTTCCATCAGAAGGGAGTGGGTTTCTATCCCGGCTTGGTCGGCGGTATCGCGCAGAACGGCGACGGTCATGAGGTCTTCCCAGTGATCTTGGGAGGCAAAAAAGATGGTGTTGGAGTTAAGTTTTTGGTTAGCAACGAGCCATTGCCATTGTTCAATCAGGTTTTCCCAGATTGAGTTGAATTGGTCGGCACCTTTGTGGACTTCTTGCAACCAATGCCATTGGACAACGGCGGCTTCGAGAAGCGATGTTGGGGTGTCGGCGTTGTATTCAAAGAGTTTGGGTTCTGAGACACCGTCGTAGCCGAAATCGAATCTTCCGTAGACGGTTGGTGGCTCAGCTTCCCATTGGCCAATGATGACGTTTGCAATCTCTTGGGAGATGGCGAAATCGGCAAAGCGATTGTTTTCGATTACGAAATCAATCGCCTTGAGGCACATTTGGTGCAATTCGTTGGTAACGGTTTCGAGGCGTTCTATTTGGTTTGGGGTGAAGACGTAGGATGCGGACTCATCCCAGTACGGGCCGTCTTCGAGGCTATGGAATATAAGGCCTACGTCTTCGACTTTTTGTTGCCAATTAGACCGAGGGATTTGAATCTGTCGGCGCATTAACCACCGAAGGAACTGGAGCCTGACGATCCGAATCCGCTTCGACTTGACGGGGCTGATCGGACGGTTGAGCCATCAGTGCTTATGATTTTGCCGGTTGTGGGCTCGGATGAGTGGTATCCGCTGGCGATGCCGTTTGTGAATCGGGAATGGCTGCCCATGTAAACCCAGCGTCCGGAACCACCTGATCGGCAGTAGCTGTCGTCGATGAGCTTATCTTTGCCATCGAGGCATCGGCGTGAGTATTGTTCGGGCGAGGTGCATCCGGCGAGCAGAGCAACGCTAAAGAAAGAAACGATTCCTAATTTTACGGAATTGGATTTTTTCATCAAAGTTCAGCGAGATATTACGCTTTTTGGCGTAAAGGAGTTGCGGGATTTTATTAACTGTTGCCCAAAATTTGGGATTTAGCTTCGGCCGAGGTTAGGATGGGTAGGACTTCGAAATCAACTAGGTCTTGCCATTTGGCGATCCATTGATCAAGCAGGGCTTTGTCTTCAGTTTCCATAACCTGGTAGCAAGTTGATAGATCTTCGGTAACCCAAGAGTTAACATAGGATAAGCCTTCGGGAGCGAGGCGGCCTTGGGCAGCGAATCGTTCGTAAATGGGTTTAGGGTTACCGTTTTTGAATCGCTCAATGACCATATACAGCATTATTGTTCTCGTTTCAGTTTTTGGAGTTGGTTGTCAATTCCGCCGGGCATGTGACGACTCGGTTTACCATCTTTCATGACGCGCCACCAGGGGATATGGTAGGAGGAAGTGGGCTCTTCTTCTGTGTGAGCAGCCATCCATTTCCAGTACTTCAAGATTTTGGCGGGGCAGGCGGTGTCGGCTGCGTGCTGTTTGGCAATTGCTTCGCGGAGATCGTAGATTGTGCGGGTTTCACCGGAAGGGATGGCTTGAATAGCTTGGGCGACTTCAAGCGGGTTTGGTATCCAGAGGGTGTGGGCGTTCATGCGCTCAGCCTTTTGTATTGTGAGCGTGTGAAATGAGCCGTCTGGTTCGGCTTGCAGCTTTTGGAGCAGTGATTGGTGCTTCATAAATCAGCTCTAACTATTGTGAGTGGAATGGTCGGTTAATGTTACGGTTTTGGGGTTTTAGCGAAGAGAGGATTACTTCGCATCAAGTTTAGGTTAGGAGCAGAAGCGCATATTTACCGGGATTCAAGTGTTATTTGCGATAATGTTGCAGTTACAGAGAAAATCTGTTATTCTTGGGCCTGCTATGAGAGGAATTGCCTTTACATCAATTGCTGTGGCCTTTGCGTTGCCTGGCACAGTTGTCGCATCAACAATCCGGCATGACGTTGCCGATTCTAATTACACCGCGCTTGGAAATAGCTTTGCGAGCGTTGGTTCGGTTTCTATGAATGGTGGTGGATTTGGTTCGGGGACTTTGATCGGTAACAACTGGATTTTGACGGCTGGACACATGGGTGGGAACGGTTCAAGCGGAACATTCAATGTCGGCGGGAACAGTTACAGCTTCTCCAATTTGATCCGTCATCCTAACTATCCTTCAAACGGGAACTACGACTTTGCACTTGCTCAGTTAACAACCTCGGTTGTGAATGTTGCGGCAAGCGGATATTATGCCGGAACCGGCGAAGTTGGTATGGTTGGAACATCGGTTGGTTACGGTGCGTTTGGAAATGGCAATACGGGTGCCACCGCAGGCGCGGGGACAAAGCGCGGATTTACAAATGTTATCGACCGTTTGGATGGGGCTTTGCTGGCGGACTTTGATAGTCCGACGGGTACGGGCAATGTCCTTGGTAGCCCATCTTCAGCAACACCAACGGCGCTGGAAGGGAACGTTACACCGGGCGATAGTGGTGGCGGGCTTTTTGTCAACTTCGGGTCAGGCGAAGTTTTGGTTGGCGTTACTTCATTTGTTTGGTGGGTGGAGGGAAGTTCTTCGTTCCCTTCAGGTCAACCTTATGGTCGTTATGGGCAAGGGTCGGGCTGGGCTGATGTTTCTCTGGCATCATCTTGGATTCAACAAACCACCGGGATTGCTCCGGTACCTGAGCCAGCAACTATGACAGTGCTGGGCTTAGGCGCGCTTGCGTTGATCCGCCGCAAGCGAAAGTGATCTGACTTAAAATGGTGGCGTTTAAATGCGCCACCATTTTTATTTTTTAGCGGGCCAGGCGGGGACGCCTTCTTTGGTGATTACCACGGGCTTGATATCACCGTTGGGTTCAAAGATCAGTTTGTCGATGCAGGTGACGCGGTTATCGCGGATGGTTGATCCGGCGGGGCGTCGGTGGTAACAGATGACGTAATCGTTTGATCTTGGGAGTTTGAGGACGCTGTGGTGTCCGGCACCCATAGCACTTTCGGGGTTTCCATCAAGGATATGGGCTTTGCGCTTGAAGGGGCCGAGGGGAGAATCGGCGATGGCGTAAGCGACTCCGTAGGATGAGTTTGTCCAGCCACCTTCGGACCACATGAAATAGTACTTGCCGTCTTTTTTGAGCATGAACGGCCCTTCTACATAGTTTTCGGGGGTGACTTCGAGGAATTCCCCTTCAGTTTCGATCATATTGTCTTTGAGCTTGACGACGTTGCAGTGTTTCCAACCCCCGTAATAGAGATAGGCTTGGCCATCGTCATCGATAAAAGCATGCGCGTCGATGGGTTGCGCACCGTTGATATATTCTTTGATGAGAGGTTTGTTGAGAGCATCTTTGAAGGGGCCGCCGGGGGATTTTGATGAGGCGACTCCGATTCCGGCACCGTCTCCGGCGGAGAAATACATATAGTAAGTTCCATCGCGCTCGATAACGCTGGGTGCCCATGCGGCTTTGTTGGTTGACCAGGGAATGTCTTTGAATTCGAGGATCCGTTCGTGTTTCTTCCAGTTGGTGAGGTCGTCGGATGAGAAGCAATCGTAAAAAGTTTGATCTTCGTAGGCAGCGGAGAAGGTGGGGTAGATGTAGTATTTGTCTTCGAACAGGTGGAGTTCAGGGTCGGCATAGTTGCCAGGGAAGACGGGGTTTCCGGTGGTTTGGATCATGAGGGTGAGGATGGCGGCAAGCATGGTGCTAATGTGTTTGACGCTATTTTAGCATGATGAATTTCCGGGTTCGCACCGATTGCTAGAGTTGGAAGATGGTTGTGAATTCGGTGAATTGCAGGGTTTAAATGAGGCGTGCAGATAATTGGTTTAGAATAATGTGATGTTAAGAATCTTAGCCGTCAGTTTTTGGTTTGCATTGGCGAGCCAGTCGTTTGGGCTTTTGGGGCTAGGAGCTGAGACGGTTGTTGGTACTCATGGTAGGTTACAGGTGAAAGGGAACAGGATTGTTGACCAGCACGGCAAGGTAACGAGTTTGGCGGGAGTTAGTCTTTTTTGGAGTCAATGGATTGGGAAATATTACACGCCGGAGGTTGTGGGCTGGCTGAAGAAAGATTTTAAGGCGAGCATTGTTCGAGTTGCAGTAGGAGTTGAGCCGGACGGTTATTTGATGCATCCGGATGTCGAGATGAAGCGAGCGCTGACGGTGATTGATGCCGCAATTAAGGAAGGGGTTTATGTGATTGTTGATTGGCACGACCACGCCGGGCAGAAACATACGGCGGAGTCGGTGAAATTTTTTGGAGCGTTGGCGAAGAAGTATGCGGGCAAGCCGAATTTGATCTATGAGATTTATAACGAGCCGATTGATGTGAAATGGCCGGAGATTAAGCGTTATTCGGAGACTGTAATTGAGGCGATTCGGACGCATGACTTGACGGCTTTAGTGATTGTGGGAACTCCGAATTGGTGTCAGGACGTTGAGGTTGCGGCAGCTGATCCTATTGATGATTTGAACGTGGCTTATACATTGCATTTTTATGCGGCGGGACATAAGGGGGAATTGCGGGCGAAGGCGCAAAAGGCTTTGGATATGGGGATACCGCTTTTTGTGACGGAGTATGGGGTGGTGAACTATGATGGTGATGGCCCAGTTGACCGGGAGTCATCTGAACTTTGGTATGAATTTATGCGAAAGAATTCTTTGAGTCACTGTGTTTGGTCACTTTCGGATAAGGTTGAAGGGGCGGCGATTTTTAAGCCGGGTGGTTC
>JAPUDU010000102.1 GCA_027492935.1 Fimbriimonadaceae bacterium | reverse complement strand
GTGAGAAAACAGCCCCGTTGGATAATCCTGATCCGTCCACTCGCCTCCTCCATGTGTTGTTACTTATTCCCCACCATCATTCCCCATGACCAGTCGATTATTATCCGTCGGGTGAATCCACATATCGTGATGGTCGCTATGCACAGCAACCCCTGACTTCATCGACTTACCGCCATCGGTCGATTTGTAATACTCAATGTTTAAAATGTAAACCGTATCCCGATCAACCGGATCAGCATAAACGTTGTTGTAATACCAAGGCCGCTGTCTTGGCCCCGGAGAATTGTTAATCAGCTCCCAAGTTACACCCCGGTCATCGCTCCGGTAAAGTCCTCCCTCTGTAGCTTCAATGACCGCATAGATCCGGTTCGGATCAACCGCACTAACCGAGACCCCGATTCGCCCCCAAATCCCCCCGGGCAAACCCTTGTTGCCCCGAATACTCTTCCAGGTTTCACCTGCATCTGAGCTCATAAACAGGTTACTTCCTGCACCCCCAGATACTAACTCCCAGGGTCTTCGCCAAGCTTCCCAGGTGCTTGCAATCATAACGTTGGGATTGCTCGGCGCACAAGAAATATCAATCGCGCCCGCAACGTCACTCGAAAAGAGTGTCTTCTTCCAACTCTTTCCGCCGTTCGTTGTTTTGTAAACTCCCCTGTCTTTGCTCGGCCCAAATACCGGCCCCAGCGCCGCAACCCAAGCAATATCAGGATTCTTTGAATCGACAATTATTCGTCCAATAAACTGCGTTTCTTTAAGCCCCAAATATCTCCACGTATCACCGCCATCATCACTGCGATAAACTCCATCACCCGGAGTAATATTTCCTCGAATCGCATGCTCCCCCATCCCCACATAAACCGTCTTCGGTCGGCTAGGAGCAACCGCAATCGCCCCGACAGATCCCGTCTTAAAATAACCATCCGTAACACACTTCCAACTCTCGCCCCCATCACTTGTTCGCCAAACTCCGCCCCCCGTTGTTCCCATGTAAAACGTTTTCGGGTCACCATAAACCCCGCTCACAGCAACGGATCGACCACCACGATACGGCCCAATCTCCCGCCATTTCAAGTCCGATAAAACCGGATGCTCGGGGCTGAGAGACTGTGCAATCGCAACGCTAGAAATTGGGCTCAATGCGGCGGTAACAAGTGCCACTAAAACTAACCCACGGATCGGACGAATCATTTAACACTTTTACCTAATCCCTGACCAAATAATTTAACATCGCCACTCTAAATAATCGCAAGTTGTCGAGAGATACCACCAGACAACTTGCTTTATTTCACAACACGAAACTTAACTAAGGAGGGGGAGCTTGATTCCCACGATTCCCCATATTTTCGCCCGCTCGGCGCATCGCTTCTCGGGCAAACTCACCCCTCTGCAAGAACGCCTTATCCAGTTGCGAAGCCGTAATTGGCCGTGCCCCGACTGCAACTTTCCCATCGGTGTAATTGATCGAACTCCCCGGCAGATTGATAGTAATTGCACGAACAGTAGCGTTAAGAAACTCTTCAAATTGAGTCATCGGATATTCACCCTGACTGCCACCCTGTCCTTCGATGAACCCCGAAACCGCCCCAAAGTCCGACGCAGAAAGCATTCGACCGGTCTTCTGACCTTGCAACCGGGCCAACACCCCCTGCTCTTCCTTTATGCTGAATTGAACTGAAAAATCGGCTGAAATCCCGTTCGGATACCGCTCAGTTGCCTCACTTTGCGCTGCCATATTTGGTTTCTGCGCCTCAGTGTTCACCGAGATACTCGTTGACTGTCCCCCCATCGTTGTTCCCAATGGTTGATTGAAGAGAAGGGATTCAATCGCCGACTTCATTCCGCTATTCATCTGAACATACTCCCACTTCAGATCTTTGCCGGGAGTAACTACCATCAAATCGGGTGCCAAGCCCAACACCACCGCATCTTGATACCGCCCCCCGAACGTGCGCGTTAATAGATCAGCTAAAAATGGCTGGCCCGCACCTAAAAGTACAGCATCTGGGTCAAGTCTGGAAACAATGCGACCCCGCGACCGCACATATTCCGCACCATCTTGCAACTTCGCATATCCATGCAGGTTGGTTTTGCCAATCAGATTACTCAGGTCAGATCGGTCAATTCGTTTTCGTCGAGCCGCCTCGTTATCTTTTGGTCGAATTCGACGAACCCCAGCATTCATTGCCGTAACTGTCCATGTATCGAACGCAAGCTTCGCTTCAGATTCCCTTAAATCTCCGCTTTTACTCAATTCATAAAGCTGCGACCAAATCTGATCCGGAACCAAAGCCACAATCTCACTATCTGGATAAACCACCGGAAGGGCTTCGCCAACAAACAGTTTCAAAAAGTCCGATCCGCCTGGATTGTCTAAAATCTCTTTCAATTCGCTATCAAGCAAAATGCTTCGGGCAACTCTTCCCGTCTCCAAGCGAACCATCTCATCGCCGTTCATCATGAGCATCGACATTCCTCCGCTACGTTGACCACCCGCTTCATTGATTCCAATGAGTTGTTGTGAAGCAGCAGAAAGAGGCACAACATCACCCGATACATCTTGCTCTGTCTGTTCTTCGGTTAACCAAAGAGAAATCTGGTCACTCACCATAAGCAACTCTTCTCCGTTCTGCCCCACAAGTTGCACCCCAACAATGAGAATGCCTTCATCACGGTAAGCAATAACATTTACCTTAGCAATATCTACTGATGCGGCGGTTGGAATTCCGAAATCCCCCGACCATGAAAACCCGTAATCATCGGGCGGACTATTTTTCGCCTCTGCCGCCACATCGTTCACAACTTGCCGATACCTCTGAACTGACTGGTTCAAATTGCCCGGAAAAGAGAGTTGTCGCCGGTTTGGATTAGTGCTC
>JAPUDU010000101.1 GCA_027492935.1 Fimbriimonadaceae bacterium | reverse complement strand
TGATGAACAACGGCCTTCAACTCATCAAGCTTCTCTTCCTCAACCCCAATCAGCATCGTTGTATTGCCTTCTCGCAAAAATCCTCCGCTCGATCCAATAACGGTGAACTTAAACCCCAATTTAATCAGTTCATCCGTCACCCGGTTCCGATCTCGGTTATGAACAACACAAACCACTAATTTCATCGTAACCCTATTGTAGCAAATAGCTCAGATCGCACCAAGATAATAAAAATGTCCCTCGGCATAAAGCCAAGGGACATTTCGTAGGTTTCGATCTCTCGATTACGGGCAGACTGAAACGACGCCTTGCTTCCAAGGATCCCACATGCTGTTCGTCGGGTTGTCTCGAAGGTCATTCATAACCTTGTTTGATGCCATCGACTTTGAACTGGTATCGAATCGGATAACGTTCAACTGACCGTTGTATCGGCTGTCAATGAGCTTCAACGCTTCAGCATCGGAAGGCTCGTTCGCAGCTGTTCCAAATCGGAACAAGTAGCTGTTACCCAAGTTCTTCCAGTAGCGAGGATAAGTGCTGGAACAAGGATCAAATGTTCCGGTTGCACCAACCAAGCGAGCCGTGTAGCGAGGAAGTACGTTGTAGTAAGAAGCGTCAACCATCAACAAGGTGTTTGATACTTCAACAATCGCCGTTCCGCTTACACCACCACCTGAGGTTGATGTACCAGCAGGAGCAGTAAATGCGTAGTTGTTCACACCGTAGCTGTTTTGACCGCCGTAGCGCTTGAATTGCGTTTCGGTTTGACCATCATTGCCTTCGGTTCCAACCCATGAGAATGAGTGGTTTGGTGCGCGCCAAATTTGATCGTTCTTTACATAAGGATCTAGCATCTGCTTAAAGAAGATTACGTCGCGAGCACGTGCGCCATAAAACGCGTCTGCCGCCGCAACACCCTTTGATTGAACCATCTTTTGGTAATCAGGATTGATACAAGCCGCGCCAGAGCAGCCTGTACCGGTTGGGCCGTTCAAGCGGTAGGGGAAGAATACATCATCGTAATCTGCGATGTAAATTTGGGTTGAAGTACCGATTTGCTTAGCTTGGGCCAAACCTTGGGTCTTCTTAGCTGCCATCTTTGCTTGCGCAAATACGGGGAACAAGATCGCTGCCAAGATCGCAATGATTGCAATCACGACAAGCAGTTCAATGAGGGTAAACGCTTTTCGCATAGTGATTCCTTCGGCAAAGCAAAATGCAGTGCTTCGCGTGAGACTCATCTAGTCTAATTCAAACAGCTGTGTGTTTTATTAAGAAAATGTAAAGGAATGTTAAGAGACTCTATATTTATTCACTTTTAAGTTAAACTCGTGGCCGAAATTGTGTGCACAATTTCAGCCACGAATGGGTTGAATTTAGGCGAAGTCCCTAGAAGTTGTCGCCATTCTCGTTACGACGCTGCTCTTTTGCCTGTTTTTCAGCCTCAAGTTCATCGCCGCGACCAGCTTTCTTCATCGCTTCCTCATAAGTTTCTTGCGACATCTCATTTCGAACGTCTTCCATGTCATTGGTTGAAATATTGTCTTTGACGCAACCAACCAGACTCAATGAAAGAGTAGTCAAAATTCCAGCGATGAGCAAGAATCTCATTATTGACCGAAGCCCCACATCGGGTAGTTCAACGAGCTGTTTGGAGCAACGCTAATTCCGATGTTTCCGCCCGTATTTGTACAGAACGCTGCGGATGGAGATGGGAATGTGATAGTTGAACCAAATTCCGCATAAGTCGGTGTGCGATCAAGGAATTTTTGTGCCGGAATAGCTTTTGAACTACTGTCTGTAAAGCCAAGTGCAACCATGCCGTTACTTGTCTTGCGATTATCAGGCACAGTTCCTTTCGTACCCGCAACACAGTCAGCCGCTGTTCCTTCCATCAACTTGTATCGCCACAGTTCTCGAATCGCAACCGGATAGCTTGTTTGAACCGTTACGAACGGATCAACGGTAGCGTGTTGAATGTGCGGCGTACCAGCACCACCAATTTCCATCAACAACATAGCTTCCGAAGGGCTCGGAATAGCTGTCATTTGACCACCAAGCCATGAGTTGCGGAAAGCACCGTTTCGAGTGGCGTTACCATAGGTGTTCAAAGCACCAGTCAAACCAGTGTTAAGTCCAAACTGATCAATGATGTTGTTTTGAGCCCAAGCTGTTTCGTTTCTCTGTCGGGTCGGCAAGAAGAAAATGTCAACATTTTTGATGTAAGGCATCACCCATGCTTGCCAAGTAAAGTGATTCTTTCGATAAAGGAATCCATTCACACCTGCAGCCGTCGTACAGCCAGCACCGGTCGGGTTGAACGGAACACCAGAAAGGCTCTTGTTCATTAGCTCGGTATTACAGTCGTCGTTTCGTGGCAATGTATCGTCGTAGTCTGCAACGTAGATCTGAAGACCAGTACCGACTTGCTTGACGTTGCTGATCGCAACGGTTCGCTTAGCTGCCATCTTTGCTTGAGCAAAAACCGGGAAGAGGATAGCTGCCAAAATTGCAATAATTGCAATGACAACCAAAAGTTCAATTAGGGTGAACGCTTTGCGCATGATTGTATAAGTCCTGCATTTCAATAAATGCTGTTGAACATTAGTCTGCCTGGAGACTATTAAAAGTTCTCCGTACACGGGACCGATCTAGTTAAGATTATGTTAAGTCAAATAAGTGTTAACAAAACAATAATATTTAATCTAAACGTACAGGTAATTTTCACGTGTGGTAGCTCGGATAGATTCTGCACTGCCCCTAATCCACTCCCGCATCTCACTCACCAGAGCCGTCCGATCCACCATCTCACGAACTCCCGATCCGCCCGCCAAAATATCGACCGGCAACAAATTAAATTCATATTCGTATGGCGGCGATAGCCACTCAAACTG
>JAPUDU010000100.1 GCA_027492935.1 Fimbriimonadaceae bacterium | reverse complement strand
CAATAAGAAGTAGCGATGAGTATTGTTCAATATCAATTCCCATGAAACGGTTTTCTTGTTATAACTGATTTCGCAACATGAAACACCCGATCAATGGAAAGGTCAACTAACGCAATAACTACTTTGAGCTTATTGGTCTTTACCTTCCTTCTGATAACTTATCCTACACTTTGGGTTTATGGCAACATCAAATGCCAGTAAAACCTGATCCAAACACCGCCCCTATTCAAACGATAGCACACCGATTCTTTGGCGCGGCTCAATCTTGTTTGTATAGGAGCAGCTGGCAAGAACAAAGTCACAACAGACGTCATTCCGCCCTTGAGGCGGAATCCATTTCTAAGACTCCACATGGCTCAATCCCCCGGAATTGCCAACGGCATCTCCTGGAACAACAAACACCCTCCTTAGCGCAGGCCGGAGCATAGTTCTCAAAAATTTACGCCGGTCGCCAATGGGAGTCCTCAAGTTCAACTGCCTTTCTAAAGATTTTCAGAATAACTAACATCAATCGGCCCAGAAACATCCAATCAAGTGCCACCACAGAAATGTTTGCAGTTGGAAGGAACTCACAACGACGATCTACTCCAATCACTGGAACTCACCACCAGTTACCAAGTCCCTGCCGAACTCGTCCAATTCCTACCTACGATGCTTCCCCTCATTATTTCCCTCACCTCTTTGAATCTTTCCGATCAACCTACTTCCCAGCTCAAACAAATCCGAAAATATGAATTTCCTGAAGGTCGCAATTTCTACCGCTCCAACAATCCCAACAACATAATTGTCCAAAATCTAGTTTTCATGAAAACTAATTCATTCGTCCGAGAGCTTTACGAGTTCAATCCTTCAGAAGTTCAGCCCTCGAAGATCGATATATCGACAAGCCCCGATAACCTACTTTTTATCGACGAAGATCGAAAGCCTCACTACTTCAACTGGGATTCGACTCCCATCGAACGACCATCTGCAAATAATGGAGTCCTCTGCTCCCCCAGTCTCGATGGATCCACATTCGCCCCGTTCGTCACTCGATTATCATCACTGTCGTGGCAATTGTTTGTCCCCTATTCCATAAATAGATGGGATTACGAGCCCACCGCTAAGAAAATTTCATTTATTGGCAGTCGAATACATTCAAAAGAAGTGATGAGCGAAGATGATTCATTCCGGTGGGCATCATCAAAAGATGACTCAATTCAAAGAGAATCAAAAGTCGAACATCTCCTCCATGTCTTCGCAATAGACTCTCAAAATAGTGTGACCAAGAGATCAATCGAGCTTCCTGCGCATCAATACATCAGTGAGTATTTTCTACAGTTCAAAGGCGCAAACGAAGTCGTTCTTTCGATTCAATTTTTTGAAAGCGAACCTATTCCTGGCGGGTATCAGAGTCCAAAGTCGACCATTCTCTACTTAATCGACCTTACGAAAGGAACATCTCAACCCCTGCTTCAACAATCCGGAACAACCAGTAACGGTCGATTTGGAATCTCTGCAAACGGGAAATACTTGCTGTTCCAAGATTCGCAGGCCACTGTTCAGATGTACGAATTTATGGAAACTACTCCTTCAGACCAGCCTTATACCGAATCGAAGCAAACACCTTATCAATTGCCGCCACGCTCTTCGGATCGCTAGGATAGCCAACTGCCATCACGGCATAAACATCCTTGCCGTCGCCCAGTAAGAAACTCTTGAACAAACTCGCTTCCTCACCCTTACCTAAAACGTGAGACTGCGTAATCGTCAGCTTCTCATCCATCTTCCCGACTTTCCGACCCGTTTCCTTCACTGCATCTTCATTCTCGCTGATACCAGTGACCAAATCTTTCGCAACCTGACTCAAGTGCTTTTCCGTGGCCGTTGTTCCTGCCTTACCATGAAACACCGAAATCAAAATATAGAAATCATCGTTCTCATAAGTGAAGTCGTCGGTGGTTAAAACCCAATCGTCCTTATCTTCAACCTTTGTTTCACCCGCAGAAACCAGCTTGCCCGGCAAACCGAGACTAAACGCTGTCTTGCCCAGATACTGACGTTTCCAAGCATCTTGCACCGCAAAGGCTGCTCCTGCAAATGCCAACGCCGCAATCAACGCAACCGGAATCAACTTCGAACGACTCATTTCTTTCTCTTATCTACTTAGACGCACCTAATGGCAATCGGTATCCAACCAATCCATCACATAGTCCCTTTTGTACGGACTGTAATAGTTGCCGGATAATGCGCACCACTCAGCGGCATTGTCTCAATCCTAATATTTTCGGCCTGACCAGGTGCCATCCGCACCTCATAAAGGGTCATTGCTTCCTTTGTTTGCAAAATTTTTCCCGGTAATACCTTTCCGTTCACACTAAATAACGCCCCCGAGTACCCCGCACTCGCCTCAAAAACCACTTCAACAACCCGCTCCTTATCCGTCGGGTTCTCAACCCGCCCTTCAATAATATAGTGCACGCCAAAGTTGCCACTCAGCGGATCGCCGCCAATTTTGCTCTTGATGCTCTCTTGTCCAATCCGAACAAACCCTAAGCGTCCGCCTACCTGATATAAAAAGCCTACTTGCTTGGCCGGACTTTCATAAATGTGCTTCTCTTTCCCAACCACCGGCAAAGCAAAACGTTCAAAACTCATCGCCCTACGAGACAACCAAGGTTTGGCATCCATAGACTGCGGCTGCCATTCTCCGGCAACTTCATTCGGCCAGATCGCATTCGCGACCAAAATAACATCGTCCGATCCCCCCGGCATTAAGCGCATACTCGCCAATCCGCTTGTCGTTTCTTCCGGCATCAATCGCCGCATAACCATCGGCACCACCGAGCGAGCCGGAACAACCACAATCGAACCCTGATAATTCAGCCAATTCGCAAAGAAAGCCTTCCCCGCCTCAAACCCTG
>JAPUDU010000099.1 GCA_027492935.1 Fimbriimonadaceae bacterium | reverse complement strand
CACAGGTTTCTCGGAGAGTCCGCATCACACGCCAAAGGCGGCTTTGTGTATTCCCTTAACCGGGAGCAAACCAAATGAGTGAAGCAGCTCTAAATAGAATCATGCAACCCACGACCGACAGAAAAATACGATGTGAAATCACGAATGCCTTAAAAGAACCAGGCACTTGTGATCAAACCGCTTACTTACCTACTCTTCTAAAGTATGAGCAAGAAGCTGCTCCGACAAAAAAACCTCGGTTCATTCATCGCATTTGCGAAACTCCAGAACCGGTCTACCACCCATTCACAAGAGAAATCGATCTCTCCAAACTCCTTTACTGTATTCAAGGCCATGCGCTTCTCATCGCATCAGATGGCACCACCAACTTCTTATCAGGAGGTTCCGGAACATATATTCCTGCCGGGATCGAATACGATCTACTTCTTGGCCGAGGCACTCAAAACTGGATAACAACCCACTGGGAAGCAGACTCACCGATGATGGTATCGCCGGAAGCAGATACTGCTCAAACTCTCACTCTCACCGATACAAGTGAGATATTCAAAAAGTTAACTGAAAAAATCATAAGTGAGCTAGGTAGCAGCTCAATCTCACAAAACTTGATCCTGTCTTGGCTTCATATGTTTATCTATGAATCCAATGTTGGCGGACGAAGTTTCTCGCTCGTTCCAAATCTGGAAGACGAGTCAGAAAGCATCGTCGAACTCATCAGTTCTATCAAGTCAAACCCCGCTTCCGACTGGAATCTCAATGCCGCCGCTGAAGTCGCAGGCTACTCTCCATTCCACTTATCCCGTTTATTCCGTTCAACTGTCAATATCGGATTACCTAAGTTCGTCGAAGCATGCCGAACCGAAAAAGCCATCGAAGACCTTCTTTCTGGTAGCACGCCAATGACAGCTCTGTTCGATACCTGCGGCTTCGGTAGCCCTCAGGCAATGAGAATGGCAGTACGTGAATACACCGGATTTCTGCCGAGCGAACTACGCGCTCGACCAAGTGAGTAACTCAGAGTCTCAGTTATTGTTCAACCCAAACAGCCTCTCACCAATTTGAACAGCATTTAAGGCTGCCCCTTTTAAGAGTTGGTCACCGCATACGAACAGTGAGATGGCATGCGGATTCGAAACATCTTTTCGGATACGCCCAACATAGACATCTCCTTGACCGTTCGAATCGTTCGGCATTGGGAATCGGTTGCCTGCCCGATCATCAATAACCTGCACGCCTGGAAAGGCACCAAGGCATTCTCTTACATTACTTTCCGATGGCGCATCACCTTCAAATTCAACCGTGATTGATTCACTGTGAGATCGAAGAACCGGCACACGAATACATGTCGGATTGACCCCGATTTCCTTATCGTTCAGGATCTTTCGGGTTTCCAAAATCATCTTAGTTTCTTCGCCGTTGTAGCCATCCGCGCCAATCTCGGTGTTGTGGCTAAACAAATTAAATGCGTAGTCGTTCGGAAAAACTTCCGGCGAAAATTCTTCCCCTTTCAAATAGGCTCGGGTTGATTCTTCCAGTTCAACCATGCCCTCTCTACCCGCTCCACTCGCACTTTGATAAGTGCTCACAACAACCCGTTTGATCTTGCCAAAACGGCGCAAGGGAGCTACTGCCATCAGCAAGATAATCGTGCAGCAGTTCGGATTTGCGATCAGACGATTCTCTGGCTGGATGGAATCAAAGTTAATCTCCGGCACAACAAGTGGAACATCTTCAGCCATGCGAAACGCACTCGTATTGTCGACAACAAATGTGCCTCGTTTTGTCAATGTCGGCGCAATTTGTTGAGAATTTTGGGAATTTGTTGCAATAAAAACTAAATCGTGTACATTATGAGAATCGATATCAAAAATTTGAATGGTTTTATTAAGGTCACGCCATGAAACAGACTTTCCTGCTGAACGCTCGGAGCCATAAAGGCTCAATTCCGAAATTGGCCAACGCTCATCGGCGAGCAAGCGGACAATTTCCGTGCCGACCGCGCCTGTTGCTCCCAAAACTCCAACTGACAAACCAGAACCCATCCCTAGATTTTGAGGAATTCGGAACGCAGTCGGAGGGACTCTCAATTTAAGAGAATTACAAAAAAACTTAATTCTGAATACATTAGAAACAAAAAGGACGTAATCTACCAAAAGTGACAAAAAGCACCAGCGCCGGTGAACCTCTCGCACTCTCAGCAATAGCTGAGCCTAGGAGAACCGCGACTGATCCGTTTGGAGTTCCTAATACAAATGTCCTGAGGGGAGAACTAACAACACCAACTTTTTACACTTTTTCTAACAGCCAAGCAACTCGGAAATTTCTGTATTGTCGTACAGGAAGCGCACTCTTTCTTAATTCAAATGGAAAGCTATTATTCCTTTCTGGTGGAAGTGCCACTTTTATCCAACCAAACGAAACATGGGATCTCCTTCTTGGTCGGGGCGAACACAGTTGGATTTTCTCAGAGTGGATGCCCGGACATTCCGCACTTCCCGACGCTACTCTTGACCAATCTGTAGCATTTCTCGTCAGCAATTGTAGTCGAGTTGTCCGCGATCTAACTGAAAGGATTTTTGTCGTTGCCGACGAAATCGATGACTGGCCAAACTTCACTTACGCGTGGTTCAACATGCTGATCCACGAGCAACATAAATCCGCGGCAAGCTACTCTCTGACCCCAATTTTCCGCGATGGTGCCGATCCAATCAGCGATCTCATTGAATCGATCAAAGCCGATCCTCAAGATCAGTGGAATCTAACCCAAGCCGCAAAGTTAGCTGGTTACTCTCCATTCCACTTATCACGAGTGTTCCGCTCTATCGCTAACATGGGCTTCCCAGAATTTGTGGATCGTTGTCGAACCGAAGTGGCAGTAACAAAACTCCTGAGAAATCAAGAAACGATGGGCGTTATCTCCAGCCAGTCCGGGTTTGGAACACCACAAGCCATGCGAAACGCTTTCCGGGAATACACGGGCTTTCTTCCGAGCGAAATGAGAAGCAACGTCACAGAGCCTGAGTGAAGGTCTGTCTAAAGCTTCAGAATCTCTGAAGCCCGTTCCATATCTTTATCGCCGCGACCACTCAAATTCACGAGCACACGAGTTCCCGGAGCCCAAAGACCCTTCTTCAATAAAGCAAAAGCATGCGCCGATTCAAATGCTGGAATCAAACCATCGCTTTCTGCCAGCCAACGGAATGCATCAAGCGCCTCCGTATCTGTAATCGCCAAATATTCCACCCGGCCAGTATCTTTCAAATGGCTATGTTCCGCACCAACCCCCGGATAATCAAGTCCGGCTGAAACCGAAGTAGTTGGCAAAATCTGCCCGTCTTCGTCCTGCATCAAATAGCTGTATGAACCGTGCAAAACGCCGGGTCGACCAGCGGTTAAAGGTGCCGCATGGCGTCCAGTTTCGACTCCGTCGCCCCCCGCTTCAACACCATAAAGCCGAACACTCGCATCGGGAACAAACGCATGGAAGAATCCAATAGCATTCGATCCACCACCAACACACGCAATCGCCGCATCGGGCAAGCATTCGTGCCGCTCCAAATATTGCTTCCGTGCTTCTATTCCAATGACCGATTGAAACTCACGAACCATGTAAGGGTAAGGGTGCGGACCCGCTGCCGTACCAATGACGTAATGTGTGTCTGCAACGTTGGTTACCCAATCCCGCATCGCTTCGTTCAGTGCATCTTTTAGTGTCTTTGTCCCACTCGAAACCGGTCGCACTTCCGCGCCTAAAAGCTTCATCCGGAACACATTCAAGCGCTGACGCTCCGTATCCTCTTCGCCCATGTAAACAACGCAGTCCAGGTTCAAAAATGCGCAAATCGTTGCTGTTGCTACCCCGTGTTGACCCGCACCCGTTTCCGCGATAATCCGGGACTTCCCCATCCGCTTCGCGAGTAAACATTGTCCAAGCGCATTATTAATTTTATGCGCTCCGGTGTGGTTCAGATCCTCACGTTTAATCGAAACCTGATACCCCGTTGCTGCACTCAATCCAGGCGCTTCTGTCAAGGGCGTCGGACGACCAACATAATTCTTTAAGTACCCCTCAAATTCCGCCTTAAAGTCTTCATCTTGCCAGGCACGCGAAAATTCTTCCGTCAGTTCGTCCAGTGCGGGTACCAAAGTCTCCGGTACATACCGCCCTCCAAACTCTCCAAAGCGCGACAAAATCTTCGAGCCAGCCATTCCTTCCATTTTACGAGATCAATTCAAATTGATTGCGCCGAACCGACCATAAACGAAAGTTGGCCGAGACAGAAACTCTGTCCCGGCCAACTCCTAATCAAATCAACCAGTTACTTCTTCTTTGCTGTGCCGTCTGGAATCGTTTTATCCATATAAGCGCGAACACCAAATGCAGATGCCAAACCAATCAGGATCAATAATCCGGCCAACATTACGTTCATTCCCGATTGTTGTGCTGGAGTCTTCCCATCTTTATCTGCCATCTTCAAGCTTTGTTCTGCTTGACTAGAATTGCCACTTGCAGCGTTTGAAAGCATCGATGCTGCTTTTTCTTGTTCCTGTGGCTGAACTGGGCCATGGTTGTTCAAGTCTTCCGGATTTGAATTCGGGCCTACTGGTTTAGCGACCCCGCCACCTTGCAGCTGCTCCATCTGACTCTGAGATAATTCAGGATGGAAACTTGAGCCTTCGGGCCGATCTTCAATCGGTGCAAAGCACATTCCTGAGAATGCTGCAATTGCGAGAATTGCAATGATACGTGACTGATTTTTCATTGATTATTTCACTCTAAATCCTTTGTCTTGCCAAGTGCTCCGCAGAATCGTCGGGCTTCGCGGCAGATCGAGATCGATAAGTGGCTGCTTAGTAACTTCTCGTTCTCGAATACGAATGTCGTAGTTCATCCGAATCGGCAAACTCCAGGTGACAATCGCCTCGTCCCGGCTGATAATCGTGCCGTTCAAGGTCATCCCACCACCAGATGTTCCCACGTTTCCGCCACCAACAAAGTTGGTGTAGAGAATCGCATCGATCTGGTTAACACCGCCCGAAGCCAGCGATTTGTACGCCGCCTTAGTCGCAGCGTCAACTTCGAGCAAAGATTGGTACTTCTTGATTCCCCACGAGTCAACATCGTTCGCATTGAACGCCGGAATCGTGTTTCCGTTTTCATCCAAGCGAGCCTTTGTAAAAGGAGGAGTCATGTAGTTCAACGGATAGCTGCCAAAGCTCGTGGTATCACCCATAATCACCGACTGACTTGCTGCGAGACCAAGGAAGTCCTTCTTCTCGGATGCATTAATCATCGTGTTCATGTTCGTACCGGAGAAGTCCGGCGCATTCTTGTACTTAACCGAAGCCAAGATGTGGATGTTACGGGTCGTGTAAATCGTGCCTTGACCCTGAATCGTTCCACCAATACCTGCATCTCCGCTAATAGCAACCGGCCCGTGGATGCGAATCGGGTGAGCATCGGTGCCGACAAGCAAAACGCTTGAGCTAACAACGCCATTCGATGAAACCCGCTTATATCCACCTGCGCCGCTGTTGAGCGTGGAATCCCAAATATCGAGGTAAGCACCTTTGTAGTTCACGTTAGGAACACCGGAAATGTATTCGTTTTGTGCTCCTGCCGCATCCTTATAGTTCGGGTTTGCCGTGCCATCAAGGAAGGTCGCTTTTTCATCAACGTATGCTTTTGAACGCGCATACCGCTTCCCACCGGCATCGGCTGTGTCTGTAACATTGCCAAAGTCGCGTAGGTCAGGCATGATGATCTCATCCGTAGGACGAGGGTCAAGCATCGTCGAAGTTGGAGAGCCACCTGTGTTCACCCAAGCTTTGGATCCGTTAGAGTCTTCCATTGCGGCACCAAAGATTCGGCTATTTACAAGCTGAGCTTCGCTGAAGAAAACAAAATCGCGCCACTGTTCAAACTGAGCCGAACCAATTGCCCCGTGTCGAGCCGGATCATACGGCTGGCGCATTCGCGTTTTATGGGGAGTACCGCTGTTGTTAAAAGTCGCCTTGTAACTCGCATCAGATTCTTTCAGCGGCGTGGTATTGATAAGACCAGCAGCTCCAGGAATCAACTTGTCGTTTGCCGATGCAACGACTGAGCCATTAACGGTTCCCGAACCACTCAAGAACGAGAAGTTTCCGTTGGAGCGCATATCACCGTTAACAATCAAAGAAGTCGAGTTAAACCCTTCCATCCAACCAAAGTTGTTGATGAAGTAGGTGTAGTCAAAAACACGGCTACGCGACAAACGAAACTCGGTGACAACATCAACCGTCTTTCGTGGCTCATTTGTATCCGCGATACCGTTGTTATTCTTGTCAAGCCATCCAATCGATCGAATAACAACCATGCGGCCATAAGCGTCGCCCGCGGGTTGCCAATAGCCGATAACACCGGCAGCATAACGACCGACACCGGTCATCTCCGCGGTTTGAGAAATCTTCGGGGTGGATTCGCTAGCTCCAGTGAGCTGAGTCCCCATATCAATAAAAGCTTGAGACTGTTTAAATGGTCGCCAAAGGCTAAGCACAACTGCTTGAATCCCGGCATCACAAAGATTCGTCGTCTGAACTTCAGCGGTGTTGTGCCGAGCTAAACGAATCGACATGGTGGCGCGGTCAATGTAGCTCGTCGCCGCGACCGTGATGAGCATCATCAGGCCAAACGTAACAAGAAGAGCTACGCCGCGTTGTTTAGATTGTTTTCTTTTTCGCTTCATTGTTCTTACCTGCCCTACTTAATGAGTTCTGGAACGTTGCGCAACACAACGCGATCCCGTTTCTTTGCCCGAGCCCATTCACCCGGTCGTCCACCTTTCGCACCTGTCACAACTGTCACCATGACTTCGCTAACCAACCCGGTCGTATTCGGAACAAAGACTCGATAAGTTGGAGCCCCTTCCGCCGCCACTGTTTGGTTCGCTTTCTTTCTCTGGTTCATGTGCGTCCCCAGTCGGAATGGATCGTTCTTCAAAACGGTAGTGCTGAGAGTTCGCGTTGTTGTGCCATCAAAAATCTTCAAATCTGTGCCGGTTAGGTAAATGCGACGATCAAAACCATCCCAAACAACTGGTATTTCAAAATCCCCGGTAACCGTTTTCTTAGGCTTTCGGTAGGTCAAACCATAACCATCAGCATCAACGCTTACCCACATCGCTTCTCGCAATTCGTCCGAAACTTTACTGATGATCTCTTGTGTATCGCCTTCCGTTCCCATCGTGGTCTCACCCCGAGCCCACGCGGCCGCAACAGTTATCAAAAGCGTAACAACAGCAGTGAGAACGACTGACGAAACCAGCGAAGCCACGACGACTTCGGTCAAAGTAAAACCAGATCTTCGATTCCTTCGTATTCTCATAGATTTGCCACCAATGTGGTCAAACGAACGCTACGCGTCGTGGTCTTTTCTCGCCACATCACAATAATCGTCACCCGGCGCATATCCAATCCGGACTGAGCTGAATAAATGAATCCTCGACCACCCGGCAAAACAGTGCCTGGGCTGTCAACGATTCCTGAATCAACATTTGTAAATTCAAGTGCTTGCTCACCCGCCGGGCCAATCCCCAGTGCGTTTGTATTCACAAGCGTTGAGTTATCGGCCATACCGTTATCAACAAATCGTGAGTTCGTAGCGTTGGGATAACCCTCACCGCGAGCAGTTTCAATCATCTTCTGAGCCAAAATCGTCGCTGCATTTTGGTTATCAGCTTTTCCCCTGCTGATATTGGCAACCGGTATCGTTGCCGAAAAAATAAGCGCGCATAGTAGAGCCAGGAACGAAGCAAACATTGCTTCAATAAGGGTATGCCCAGTGCGAGTAGTTCGTCTTTTACTCATCTGTTCTCAACATGTTCCTAGCGTAAAGGTGAAGTTCCACTTAGCCGCCCGTGATCTTCCACGTAGAGCTACCAGTTTCCCAATAACATCAACCTTATGAACTAAACAGAAAATGTCCCTTGAGTGGTCTCTGGCATAAACCAGAGACCACGATCCCAAAGGACTGATCGACGTCGATCTTACAGACCGGCTGCCGCAATCGCAGCTGCTTTTGTAGCTGCATTTTGGAAGTCGTCTGAGTTCTTGCCTTTGAATGTCGGCAATGTGGACATATCGTTAGCAACGTAGTCGGTACCTGCACCAACCGGGCCTGTCGGCCACTTCTTCAAGAAGGTTGGCGTCAAGTCTGCATTTGCAGGGGAAGCTGTGCTCGAAGCACCGGTATCCATTGCCCACTGCTCTTTCGCAGCTTCAATTTGCTTAAGGTTGCCAACAACTGTTTGAACACGGCTTGATTGTCGCGCTTTAACAAAGTTGGGGACTGCGATCGCCAGCAAAATGCCGATGATCAAAACAACAATCATGATTTCAACTAGGGTGAAACCGCTGTTCTTACTCTTCATAATCTCTCTTTTCCTCGTTAGGGTTGTAGCCCTCTAGAGGACTCACCAAATCCTTTGTTCCGTACTTGCCCGGAGGAGGACCCTAGTAATAGTTTCGGTTTTACAAATCTCAATCCTCACTAACACAAAAGAACTCCCCGAACCTCGTTCAGGGAGTTCTTTCTGGTCAAACGTTAACTGAGATTACAAACCAGCTGCCGCAATCGCAGCTGCTTTTGTAGCCGGATTTTGGAAGTCGTCTGAGTTCTTGCCCTTGAATGAAGGCAACGTGGACATATCGTTAGCAACGTAGTCGGTAGCATCGCCAACCGGGCCGCTCGGCCACTTCTTCAAGAAGGTTGGCGTCAAGTCTGCATTAGCAGGGGAAGCCGTGCTCGAAGCACCAGTGTCCATTGCCCATTGCTCTTTCGCAGCTTCAATTTGCTTAAGGTTGCCAACAACTGTTTGAACACGGCTTGATTGTCGCGCTTTAACAAAGTTCGGAACCGCGATCGCCAGCAAAATACCGATGATCAAAACAACAATCATGATTTCAACGAGAGTGAAACCGCTACTCTTTCTATTTCTCTTCATATCTCTCAAATCCTTGGTTCCGTTGCTGTAATTTTCACAAGATTTGTTTGCTTAACATCAACGAGGTCTGAACCGCTATCAGACTAATTCCGCATATATCGCCTTTTGTCCTTCAGCAACAATACGGTAATAAAGGATTCATATCTTTTTGCCCGAACTTGGAGCAGCCACCGAACAATATCGTCTAATCTACTATCATGCTTCGCTGGTTGACGACATTCACCCTCACAATAAGCTTGTGTATCCCTATGCTTGCCGTTGCGGATCCTCTAAAGCCAACCATCCGCCAACAGATTGACCTTGGCAAACAAGCGGCCGCCCAGATTCGCAAAGAAGAAAAGGTCTTGCCCGCTTCTGATCCCCGTGTCGTTGAGTTACGCCGCCTCGGAGCACTCGCAATTGCTCAGATTCCGGAAAAAGAACGCAAAGATAAACCGTTTGAGTACACCTTTGACGTTATTGAATCCAAAGAACTGAACGCCTTTGCCCTTCCCGGAGGACCAATCTTTTTCTACACCGGTCTTCTCGACAAGATGAAAACTGAGGATGAAGTCATTGGAATCCTCTCCCACGAAATCACGCATATCCGTAATCAACACTGGGCTAGTCAATACGCTGACAACATGAAGCGCAAGCTCGGAATCATTGTCGTTCTAACCTTACTCCAGGCAAATTCCGACATTCTCAACGCCACGGATATGTTGGATGACATCTTCGTTGGACTCAAATATTCGCGCAAACATGAATCCGAATCCGACAACTTTGGCTACGACATGATGATCGGTGCTGGCTATAACCCCAAAGGAATGGTTGATGTATTCCAGATTCTCGTGAATGCCGGTGGAAGCAGACCACCCGAAATCCTTTCGAGTCACCCCGATACTGCAAATCGAATTAAGAGCCTCAATGACAAAATCTCAAAAGACAAACGCAAGTTCCCTGCGATGAGACCACGCCGAGCATTGGCGGCCCTGGGTTCAAGCCTTGACATCAATTGGGTTGGTGGATGGCCCGTTCTCGGTCAATCTAACTCGGGGTCGGCTCAAAATTCAGAGACCCAGAATCCTCTGAAGAAACAAGGCTCTGGTCTCTCGATATCGCAACCACGCTTGCTTGTCGCGCAACTTCTCCCGCAATAAAGCGGAAAGCCTCCGCCGCACTCCCTTCCGGGTGAGCCTTCATAATTGGCTCGCCCACATCGCTTGAATAGCTCACTTCTGGATCAAGCGGCACGGATCCGAGATAAGGCACACCAAGCTCAGCGGCTAATTCATCGCCTCCCTTACCGGCAAAGACTCGCATCATTTCACCGTTTGGCAACACCATCGCCGCCATATTTTCTATGACGCCCAGTACCGGAGTGTTTAACCTCCGGAACAATGCCGCGCAACTACCAGCAATGTTGGCCGCCACATTATGCGGTGTTGTCACAATCACAACGCCAGTCAAAGGAACCTGTTGCGCTAAAGTCATCGGCGCATCGCCCGTTCCCGGAGGTAGGTCAACCAACAGATAATCCAATTGGCCCCATTTAACATCCGTCAACAGTTGTTTAACCGTTCCTGCTACCATCGGCCCCCTCCACATCGGTGCTTGACCATCTTGGAGCAAGAACCCGAGGCTCATCATCTTAATGCCAAATCGTTCAATCGGAATAATTTTTGAATCTTGAGTTAACGGATACTGCCCGTTCGTGCCCGTCATCATCGGGATGCTCGGACCATAAACGTCCGCATCCATCAACCCAACCCGCGCCCCTTGCTCAGCCAACGCAACCGCCAAATTAACCGTGGCCGTACTCTTACCAACCCCGCCTTTTCCTGATGCAACCGCAATGATCTGCCTCACGTTCGGCAAGGTATCTGCCGGGTTCGGCCGCTCCCGAACTTGAGCGGTCATGGTCAAATCAACTTCCGTAACCCCAGCAATCCCCTCAACTGCTGCGCGCGCTTCCGCTTCTAAAATATCTTTTACCGGACATGCGGGAGTTGTCAGCTGAACAGTAAAGCTCACCTTCCCCCCATCAATAACAACATCCTGAACAAAACCAAGCGAAACAATATCCCTATGCAAATCGGGGTCTTCAACTACCCGCAACGCATCCAAAACCATTGACTCTGTTAATGCCATGTCCAACCAACAGGCTACCTACACTCTGCCTCAGTCCCAAGAAAAAGAACCTTTACAGACTTACACTTTTTGATCTCGGATCGATACAGGCTCAAGAGGATCAAAATAAAGCCTCCTGACTGGCTCACCCACCCAGCCAATCAAAATGACTAAAGCAATTAATCCAAACACCCCTCCCAAAACAGTATTAATTACTAATGCGAAAAAAATCACCCACCACCAAAATTTCACGCGTGCAACAAAAATAAGCATTAAGTTGACCAATGCAAAGAACACAGCAAATCCTGCGAACACAGCATAAAACTGAATTAAGATGTTGGTTGGTTTTCCGCCAAAACCTGTGGCGAAATCACTTGGAGCGCTAGGCATATCTTTCAGGATTGGCCCAAAAAAGAGTCCAAGAAAGATAGTAACAGCAGCATAAGTAAATGCCATCAAGCCAAAAAATATTTTCTGCCAAAGAATGATAGTTTCAGCTTTTACCGGTAATCCCACAGAAATGTAGACGAGGCAATTTTCACCAAGGTTGCAAACTAACCAACTGAGTCGCGATTACCAGCCGGGAAAGGTTCATCAAACATCGCCTGCACATCTTTTCTAAACCACAGAATCACTAACGGTAAACCCATCGGCAAACAGCAACACTCAAGAATTCCAACAATGTGATTGATAAGATGCGCCGCCCACCACTTTCTTGTCATCGGTGCCAGCGCCAACGCAACGTTCAAGATACAAAACAGTATCCCGAACGCCCCAAGAGATGTGTAGATTAAAAGCAACTGCTCCTGTTTAATTCCTGCAGAATCAAACGTTTCACGGCTAGCATCATAAATCTGCCCGAGATTGCCCCGCGCGGCAAAACACGCAATTCCCGCAATGAACCAACCTGCCGCCCTTACCCAGCAGTAAATCTTGTTGCAAAGCACTACTGTCTCCGGTTTCATCTCGCCCCAAACTTACCCCGAATATGTCAAGCTAAACATTCGATGGCCTGGCATTATGCCGCCTCACTTGCATGCCTGATAGCAGGAACAATCTGCTTCGCCCTGGTCAATTTCGGCGTTGTAACCGGAGGTATGGCCCTTGGCCTTCTTGTCCTGACCGCCATCAACATAATCTTCTCGGTCGTCATAATTGTTGAAGCACGTAAAAGACGGTGAACCTCCGAACCCCATTTGATTCAATAACTTTAGCCTCCGTGCTAGACGAATGTGCCTTTCTTAAAGGCGCAAAGGTTCAACGCGTCATACAGCCCGACGATCACACCATCCTTCTCGGACTCTACAAATCCGGCGAGGAGTACCAGTTCCTAATCAACTGGCATCCTGATCTTTACCGCGCCCACATCCTGAGCCGTCGCCCCCAAGCCCCCACCGATCCCCCCACTTTCTGCATGACTCTCCGCAAATACATCGGCGGTGGACGTCTCGAATTTATCCGTCAGCGTGGTCTCGACCGGATTATCGATCTTGGCTTCTCTTCTGCCCACGGAGATTTTCAGCTTGTTGCTGAATTGATGGGCAAACACAGCAACCTGATTCTTGTTGATGGCAACCGCCGCATATTAGCCGCCGCGAAAACTGTATCCTCAAAGCTATCCCGCCGCCCCATCCAAGTCGGCAAAGTTTACGAACCACCCCCTTTTGAGCCAAAGCCGTCTCTTTTAGACGCTACAGCGACCGACAACCTCAAAAAATTTGAAGGCTATTCCCCCTTCCTCACAAACTTAATTGAAGCCTTGTCAAAAGCCGAAGGCACTCAACCGCCTTTAGATGTCATCAAATCCGCTCTCCAAAGCAAAACCTGGAGCCCGCATTTCAGCGATCAAGCCGGCGCCTATCCCGTGAACTTCACATCCCTCGATATAACTGCAGTTCCCCGCCAATCTCTCAGCATAGCGCTCGAAAATGCTTACGCCCTGCGCGAATCACGCGATGCCCTCCACGGTCAACGCCAGCAACTGCTGAACCAACTGCAACGTGTTGCCGATGCACGTCGAACTGCTCTCTATGGCATCGAAGAAGCAATCAACACTGCCAACCAAGCAAATCTTATTCAATCGGAAGCCGAATTAATTCTTGCTTACCAAGGTTCAATCAAACCCGGCGATAAAACCCTTGAAGCTTACGACTACGAAGGCAATCAGAAGACGATCAAACTCGACCCGGAAAAAACCGCCGTCGAAAACGCAAATCGTCTCTTCAACAAAGCCAAACACGCAAAGGAACGTCGGTCTGAAGTCGAAAGCCAACTTCAAAGGCTCTCCCTCGACCTCGCCCAAGTCGAATCTCTCATCGCCAAACTCGAACTAGCCACTGGCGCCCAAGAACTGGATGAGATCAAGGAAGTCGCCAAGACCAAAAACTATCTCCACCAGACCGGAGCTCCCAAAGCCAAAGAAGATCGCCCCTTTGAAGGCCACGCAATCCGTGAACTTTTAAGCCCAGGAGGATATCGAATTCTTTACGGAACCAACGCTACCAGCAACGATTACTTAACCAATCGAGTCGCAAAAGGCAACGACCTCTGGTTCCACGTCCGTGGACAAACCTCCGCTCACGTCGTCCTCCAAACAAGCGGAAGCCCAGACAAGGTCCAAAAGCCTGATTTAATCTTCGCCGCTCAAATCAGTGTCCGAAACAGCGTCGCTAAACATGGCTCATACGTCCCTGTTGACTACACCTTGAAGAAGTACGTCCGAAAACCCCGTGGCTCTGCCGCCGGTCTTGCTGTCTACGAACGCGAAAAAACTCTCCATGTCGATCCTTAACCTCTTAACTCTTTGGACATGGGATAGAGAGCTGTTCCGTGCAATCCATATCGGGATGCATCGTGATTTCCTCGACCGGATCATGCTCATCATCAGCTATTCCGGCGACGGAAACATTCAAATCCCAATCCTGGTCATCTTCTTGATTAGCAAAAAAACCCGGAAAGCCGCTCTCGCTGTTCTTGCATGTTATGTCCTAGCCGGCGGTTTACGACTTATCCTAAAAGAGATTATTAGCCGCCCACGACCAAGTAACTACGACTGGGCGCAACCCCTCAGTTGGCCTGGTGGAATGCCGGGTGGCCCGGATGGTTGGATGAGCCGAACCTTTGACGTGATTCCCTATGGGAATTCAAGCTTCCCCAGCGGCCATACAACAACCAGCTTCGCTATCGCATTCATGATCGGTTGGATTGTTTACAAGACCGAATACGCCTGGATCGGTTGGGCCGCATTCACATGGGCTTGCTTGGTTGGCCTAAGTAGGGTTTATATTGGGGTTCACTATCCCGCCGACATCATTGCCGCAATCGCTCTCTCCGGTATCTGTGCAACCCTGCTCAATATGTTGTGGCAATCAAAAGGCTGGCTTCACCACAAAGGCATAGCCCCCGCCGATTCCGAAACCAGCGCGGGCTAAATCTCGCTTACTTTGCTTCGCAGTAAGCCTTCAATGCGCCGTACAAATACTTCCAACCTGCATCAACCTCACCTGCTCCCTCGGCTGTGAAGTTGCCCAAAACGGTGTTTGCTAGTCTAAAAAGCGTTTTGCCATCCTCACCAGCCTGAATAGAAGTCTTGATAAAGTTCATGCTTGGTCCACCGAAACTAGGCGACACACACCCTGTTAGTTCAATGCTTTCGCCCGGAGTAATCATTAACACGGTTCCCCAAAGTAAACAAGAACCATCCTCTTTCTCTTCGTACAATCGTCCGCCTGCCCACGGCTCAAACTTGATCTCTGGCCCATCTGGCAAGCATAAAAAATCTTTGGGCCACCATGCGCTCACTTCATTCAGCATTGCTTCCCAAACGACGTCTTGAGATCGGTTGATTTCGATCTCCACGATTATTTCATGAATCATTTTTTCCATTATCATCACCCTCAAGAACGCTCTTCATGCGAAAAGCTCCCTGAGCCAACCGTGCGGTATGCCCCGAAATCCACCGCTCAACAATCTCGTGGAGCGGCAATGGGTTCAAGAAGTTAAGCCGCGTTCGACCCCGCCTCTCTACCAACACCAAATTGGCCCGCACAAGCACCTCCAAGTGCTTCATCACCGTACACCGATCCAAATGCGACAACGAATCGCAAATCTCACCGGTGCTCTTCGAACCCGCATTCAGCAAATCCAATATCGATCGCCGGTGCGGATCAGCGAGGGCTTTCCATATCCCATCGTGCACTTTTATATGTTACTATTCAGTAACATATAAAAGCAACTATTAATAATTTTCTCAAACCACTTGACTTTCTTACAGTTATGCAACTAATATGTTGCATATGCAAAACGAAATCCGACGAGAGCTCATTCTCCCGGCTGATCCGCAAACTGTTTGGAACAAAGCGTTTGCCACCGCCGAAGCTCTCCTCACCTGGTTTCCCGAAGATCTCACCGGCACCTTTGAGATCGGTCAGACATTCCAAATGATCTGGGATCAACACAACTGCGAATGCCGACTCATTGAATACAATGCGCCTTATTCCCTTGCCTACCAATGGCACCCCGGCGATAGCGTCCCGCTTAACCATCACCCGGAATCCGAACTCACCACCGTCACCTTTACTCTTGAACCCCACCTTGAGGGCACCAAGCTCACCATGGTCGAAACCGGATTCGCCAACATCCCCGTTTCCCGTCATGAACGTGTCCTCGGAGAAAATGAGGGTGGCTGGACATCTGAACTAAACGAACTTAAAACCACCTACGGAAACTAAAACACAATGCAAAACACAATCACCCGCGAAGTCGTCCTCCCTGCTGACCCTAATACGGTTTGGCAAAAATCGTTCGGCACCCCCGATGCCCTCGCTTCTTGGTTCCCCCACGAGGTCAAAGGAGAATTCACTCCCGGCAATGTCGCCAAATTTGTTTGGGGAGGTGAACACACCGCCGAAGTCAAAATTGTAACCGTCGACCCGCCAAAAACCCTTGCCTACCAATGGCACCCCGGAGACGCTCATACGCTTGACTCCTTCCCCGAAGATGAATTGACAACTGTCACCTTTAGCCTGGAACCTCATGAGAAAGGCACCAAAGTAACCGTTGTCGAATCTGGCTTCGATAAAATCGCCGCTGACCGACAAGATTGGGCTCACAGCCAAAACACTTCTGGTTGGGACGAAGAATTCGCCAAACTGCCAAAAACATACGAGGCATAAATGCAAGACCAAATCCACCGCGAACTCATTCTCCCCGCCGACCCTCAAACGGTGTGGGAGAAATCTTTCGGATCGCTCGAAGCATTGGCCACCTGGTTCCTTCCCGTATTGGAAGGAACCCTCAACCCCGGAGAAACTCTCACATTCGATTGTGGCGAGCAAGTCGCCCAAGCGCGAATCATAGAAGTCAGTCCCCCGCACAAGCTTGTTTGGCAAGGACATTCAGGTGGTGCGTTCAAACTCACCGACTTCCCCGAATCACAAATGACAACCGACACATTTTTGCTGGAACCTCATCCCGAAGGAACCAAGCTCACCGTTATAGAATCAGGATTCTCCAACATCCCTGAACCGCGCGCTTCAGCCGCCTTCAAAGACAACGACAATGGCTGGGATATCGTTCTCCCAATGATCGCCAAAACCTACCAAAAATGATTGCCCCCGCACTTCAAGACCAAGTCTTTACCGCACTTGCTGACCCCAGCCGCCGCGAAATGATAGCCCGGCTCGCCACTCGCGGACGACTAACCACCGGGGATCTCACCGAAAACTTAGAAATGACTCGGCAAGGTGCAACTCGACACCTCAATCTCCTCGAAGATGCCGGTCTCATTCGAAGTTCCCGTGAAGGTCGAACCATCTACCGCGAGCTCAACCCCGCCCCCCTCCGTGGCACCACCGAATGGCTTAAACAAATCGAATCAGAATGGGATAGTGCCCTCAATCGCCTCGCCGCCCAATACGAATCTTAGAGTCAAATTTCGTTCAATAAACGGGCGGTTCAATCCTAACCTAAAGATCATTGTATCAATCTAATGCTCATCTGTAATGAATAAGTAGTTCCAGCCAAATGAGCTTTAGGCTGTGCCGGTTAAGTGTCATTGAATAACTCTCAAACTTCATCTCTCAGACGATGAAAAGCGATTCATAAAAAACGGCTCATCAACTCGCATTATCCGCGTTGAAAATAAGTGTTAGGTTACAACCCCGACCATAAAATTGCCAGGAACCAAACAATTCAGAAGATATCCACCCTCAATCCTAGATAAACTATTCCTGCTCACTTCCCTCATTGAGTTCTCGTCGAACTCAGATGGAAATTTAATTCAATCGGAGCGGACAAACAAATGAATATCAAAACCGTACTTGCAAGTACAACCGCATGCTTAGCAATCAGCCCGGCATTCGCTATCGTTGGGCGCCATGATGTCGCCGCATCGGAATACATTAACCTCGGAAATTTCGGCCCATCGACAAGTGTTGGCCTCGCTTCAGGTTCCTTTTCGTTTGGTAGCGCCACCTATATCGGCTTCGGGAACGGCTCTCACTGGGCACTTACCGCTGGTCACGTTCCATCTGGCAACCCAATGCAATTTGTGAACTTTGGCGGATCAAACATCACAATCTCGCAAAGCATAATCGCCCCCGGTTACAACGGCGGAACTCTTGCCCGAGACTTCGCCCTCCTGCGACTCTCATCCGATCCTGGCGTGGCCGCAATCGGAATGACCACGCGAACCGATCTTGCCGGAATGACTTCACTTTTCGCTGGTTACGGCTACCACGGCGTTGGTAACAATCCTAATCTGAGCTTCGATGGTGTCCGCCGTGCGGCATACAACACAATTGACGGCCATGTCAACTTCGGTACCAACCAAGATTTCTGGCAAACAACCTTCCAAACTCCAACCCAAAGCGGCGTCCTCCCTCTCGAAGGAACCACTGCTGGTGGTGACTCAGGCGGCGGATTCTTTGTCAACGATGGTGGAACGTGGAGACTCGCCGGTTGCACATCATGGGGAACCGAAGCCAACTCCTCCTATGGCGACCTTGCCTACTTCACAACTCTGCACACAAACATTGACTGGATATCGCAAACCTCAGGCATTCAAGCTGTTCCCGAACCAGGAACAATTGCCCTTGGCCTCGGCATTGCCGGGCTTATTGCCCGGCGGCGAAAAGCCCGCAAATAGGTTCATTAAATCGTTGTCCGGCCCTAATGGGCCGGACAATTTTCTCCCGCTGGTAAAATCCAGCCTCTAAACCGGGCGAGTGGCGGAATTGGTAGACGCACTGGGTTTAGGTTCCAGCGCCTAATAAGCGTGAGAGTTCGAGTCTCTCCTCGCCCACCATTCTTTTAACTATTCAAAATCCTTTACAGCTAAAATTCATCTGTGCCCAATAAAAACAAGTACATCCCATCAGCTTTTGCCACTATCGGGTTGATACTTTTCGTCATCGGCACATATATTCTCATCTCCAGCACCATGACGATGTCAGCTGCTAAGTACAAAGCCGTCGTCAACCCAGGTACCTCCGCCCAAGATTTCTCTTACACATTCACAGTTGAGCGGAAAACATACACGTTTAGCAAAATCTATCCCGACTTACACCGCGATATTTTCTATCGCCTCTCAAAGAACCCTTACGACCAATTCCCAGCTGGCTCCACAATTGAAGTTGCTATTCAATCGAGATCACGTCGGGGCAGCAGATTTTCCACTAATCACCAAAGAGTCTTTTCCGCCTACATTCTCTACGGAGCCGATTATCTTTCCAGCGGAATCTGCATTATCATCGGGCTTGGCATCCTCTATTGGGACAACAAACGACAACCTCCAAGCGTAGAAACAAGCTACGATTCCTACCCTTAGCCACTACATCAGATAAATATGTCCGTTCTCTTTTAATATGTTCACATAATGTCCATTCGGTTCCGCATATTTGTACTATAGAGCACGTCTAAGTACAAACGTATGGCTCAACGCGCTAATTGGAAACAGATCGCCGACATTCTCCGCAAGAAAATCGAATCCGGCGAAATAGCAAGTGGACAAAAACTCCCTCGAGAAGAAGACCTCGCCACCCAATTCTGCGTCAGCCGATCAACCATTCATCGGGCCCTCAAATCGCTCGAAGCGGACGGCCATGTTGCCAGCCGCAAGCGCGCCGGAACAATTGTTACGCACAAAAAGCGCGGTCAAAAACACATGGTCGCTCTCATCTTCGACCGGGTCGCTCACAACTTCGACTTCCCCGCTTCCGAAATGATTGAAGCAATTCGAGAAACCCTGGGCGAACAAACCGGCCTTGTCCTCTGCGACTCAAAAGACAGCATCGAACGAGAAGCCAACTTCCTCACCCGAATGTCCAAAGAAACCGATGGGATCATCTGCTTCCCCATCGCCGATCAACGCGATGGTCAACTTCTCGAACGTGTTCACACAATCGGATGCCCCATTGTCGTTGTCGATAGAATCCCCGCGGGTTATGCCGGCTCATCCGTTATCTCCGATGATCGCGAAGCTATCCATCAAGCCATCCGAGTTCTCAAGGCAAAGGGCCACAGTCAAATCGGATTCATTGGATTCCACAAAACCACTGTTTCATCCGCCATGGCCCGTTACAAAGCGTTCGTAGACGCCATGCAAACAGAATTCAGCGTAGATGCGAACTCCTATGTTCGCTGGATCGGACTTGATTTTGAAACAAACGGCGAACTTCTCCAAACCGCCATCCACGATGCTGTTCTCGCCCTGACTCAACCCGATAAAGGCATCACCGCCGTCATCTGCATGCAAGACGATCTGGGTTTAAGAACCATGCTTGTCGCCGATGAACTCAACCTTCGAGTCCACGAAGAATTTGAAATTGTGACGATTAACGAATGGCCCCCACTCGCACTCAAACGGCCGTGGGATATCCACCGAATCGTCCGTAAAAAACGAGCCATCGGCATCGCCGCCGCCCAACTCCTTCAGGCACAAGTGGCCAACGCACTTACCCCACCCCAATCAATCGCGATCGCTGCTGATCTCATCACATCTTCACCCTTCAATGCCCCAGAACTAGACGAAGTCCAGGACTGGCTCAACGATAGTCAAAAACAGGAAATCATCATATGAATACTCACCGCAGAGCGTTCACGCTCATTGAACTACTCGTCGTTATCGCAATTATTGCGATCCTTGCTGCCATTCTTTTCCCTGTCTTCGCGCAGGCAAAAACTGCTGCAAAACGAACTCAAAACCTCAGTAATCTCAAAAATCTCACAACTGGGATGCTCATTTATGTCGGAGATTACGACGATTTTGCCCCTCCATCCCGACAAGTTGAAAACGGCGGCGACTGGTGGACACCGCGTATGCTCAATTGGAAAGATTCAATTCAACCCTACGTCAAAAGCGGTGGACGAACAAATGCCACGGGGGGAACCTTCAATACAACTCCAGGAAACGGAGGCGTTTTCCAGAACCCGCTGAATCAAGCGGCATGGTCAAACGCGCTAACTGATGGAAACGGTTCTGGCTATCCCGGCGACGAAACCACCCGTTACCCGCGATCATTTGCGGTCAACAAAGATGCCTTCCGCAACGAATCAAACTGCGGACAAACCTTCTGGCCCGAAGTTTACAGCGGTAGCGTTTACAACGCAAACGGCAGCTTTACTTCCCTTGCCAACAATGCCGGAACGGCGATGCTTGTCCCCACACGACGCATCTATCCGGACACTGAATCTGCTGAGCTTGGAAAACCAGCATCTGCCATCGGAACAGAAAATAACACATTCCCATCAACTCATTCTGCAATCAACACCGATCAAAACCATGGCTTAACAATGGGATTCTTTGATGGTCACGCCAAAAACATAAACGCCTACCAAAGCTTAGCGTCCGACGCATGGGGCGCATTTGGTGGACCAAATGGTGACTTCATCTGCAACTGGGGCTACAACCGTGGCGGCCCGGGTAACGGATTGGCATGGCGACAAGGAATTGAGGCCAACATGAGGGTGATTCGTGAGTTTAACAACTAAGGTAAGTGCACTGATGGTCGTCGCAATCGCGACGACCATCATCGGCGGATGCCAAGGCGCAGACGGGTACGGTGTAGCCAAAGACCCCAACGTTGTGCCTCAAAAACCACTGGAAGAACTCTCACCCGAAGAGCAAGTTGAACGCATTAACCGCCTCCCTGTCCCAGATGAAGAGAAGCAAAAAATGCTCAACGACCTCAAATCGAAAAAATAAAAGATATGCTTAATTGCCTCCTGCTCACCCACATGCTTGTATACGCCCCACCCGAACCCGCCGATCTCTATGCAGCAATCTGCAACCAGTTCGCATCACCTCGCAAAGGTTATTTCCGGGAATCAATCGGGCAAGGTGCAAACGAAAACACAATCATGTACAACTGGGGACTCGGCGTGGTTCTCTCAGCGGAAAACTCCCTGGCCCAACTCGACCCAACTCGGATTCCATCACTCAAAAAAACGGCAGATATGGCCCAAACATATTGGAATCCGACCGGCCCCGTCGCAGGATTTGATGTCAACCCCGGCCCGCCTTATCCCAACGACAGATACTACGATGACAACGCCTGGATGGTCATGGCCTTTGTTGAAACTTACGAAATCACCAAAGACCCCAAACATCTCAAAATCGCCGAAGATTCACTCAAACATTGCCTCAGCGGACTGGACGACAAACTCGGCGGTGGAATCTATTGGAAAGAAACCGAAAAGTCCTCAAAAAACACTTGTTCAAACGGTCCAACCGCCGCTGCTTGTCTCGCCATTTACAAACATACAAAGAACCCTGAACTTCTCAAGCAAGCGGCAGATATTTATGCTTGGACAAAAACTAAGCTTCAAGACCCGGAAACAAAGCTCTATTGGGACAATATCAACCTCAACGGCAAAGTCGATAAAACAACTTGGAGTTATAACTCTGCGCTCATGCTCCGCTCCGCTCGGGATCTTGCCACATACACTGGTGAGGCAAAGTATCAAACTGATTTCGATGAGCTCCAAACCGCAAGTATCAAAAAGTGGCTCAAACCTAACGGCATCATCGATGACGAAGTCCAATTTGCTCACCTACTCTTCGAAAATCTCGACCCCAAAGCCTTTGATTACAAAAAGTCTATAGAAACACTCATTGCCTCAAAAGACCAAAGCGGCCTCTTCGGAAAGCGATGGGGTTCCCCCGCCGGAGCATCATCCCAGATGATCCATCAAGCCAGCGCAGTTCGAGCCATCGCCGTAGCTAAGCTCTGGTCATCTCAGTAAGCTCATGATAGGCGGCTAAAATGCCGCCTATCATTGTTCTCAAACAATTCTGTGATGGCAATCACAGAGAGTCTTTGTTCCGAGACGTTCGAGATATATGAGAACCAGCCACCTCATTTCGACTCTCCTCCTCCTCTCGGTGATTCAAGCAGCTCATGCTCAGTCCACAACTTTTCCTTGGGCAAAAGACCACGCAGAAGCTGAATCACTTGCGCAGTCTCAAAAAAAGCCGCTGATGCTTTACTTCACAACCGATTGGTGCGGTTGGTGCAAAGTGATGGAGAGAGACACTTTCACGAGCAAAAATGTCATTGATCAAGCCAAAGCATATGTCTCCGTTCGGATTGATGCCGAAAAAGAAGGCGTCGAACTGGCGAAAAAATACGGTGTCGACTCATACCCAACCTTTGTCTTTATCAACCCAGATGGCAAACCCATTGCTACAGTAGCTGGATACAGAAACGCGGCCGACTGGGAAGAACGAATAAAGCAGTTGTTCAACAATGCAAGCGACCTGAGCCGCATCAATAAAATTCTGGCTGCTGATTCAACAAATCCACAAGCTAACGCCGAACTCGCGATCATTTCGCTCTCAGAAAACAAAGTCAGCCTTGCAATCAGTCAAATTGAATTAGCGCGCAAAGGCAACATTAAGTCAACAGAATATGCCCGAGCCCTCAGCAATTTGGGTCAACACTACTTCAATTCCGGTGATTTTCCCAATGCAGTTAAACTACTCGAAGAATCACTCGCTCTCAACGACTCAACTACCTCTTCCCTGACGTACGAACGGTTCGTCTACACATTTCTCTACTCAGGCAAAGATTCACCCTCCGTCAATGCGCTCTTTAAGAGGATTGCTGAATCTCAATATGTGAAGCCGGAGTTAAAAAAACAAGCATCCGATTCCCTCCGATCATACGAATACGCCCTTCAACTCGCAAATCCCGATCTCTTAGTCGAGGCCCTGATCAAACAGTTACAAACA
>JAPUDU010000098.1 GCA_027492935.1 Fimbriimonadaceae bacterium | reverse complement strand
AACAAGATTGATGAAGAAATGACTACTTCCGCTATTGTCGCCGGGTGATTCGAGCGCGATTCCCAGGGTGCCTTTGCGATGGCTGAGGCTGTTTTTTTCAAACTGAATTGTAGGGCCAACCGTGTTTTCGCCCAGACCTTTTGTACCGCCGCTTTCTCCGGGAAGAGCACGAGCTTCGTTCGGGAGAAAAGCTTTTGAATCGGGATCACCAGTTTGAAGAACAAACCCATCGACTTTGCGGTGCCACAGCATTCCGTTGTAAATGCCATCGGTAACGTTTTTGGCAAAATGAGCGCTGGTTTTGGGAGCCTTCTCGGTATCAAGCTCGATAGTAAATGACCCGCGCTGTGCGACATTGAAGACAACCGTGATGGGTTCTGCATCCGGGATCATTGTGGTCAAAGCGAGAAGTGCGGTCAGCATTAAGTGATATTACTAGGTAAACAAAAAATTATCTATGGTATTTGGTTGCCAGAGTTTTGTCTGGCAACCAAATACCAGGTCAGGCCATCTGGCCTTCGAGAACTTCCAACTCTTGGTGGATTTTATCGGCGAGGGCGTCGGGGTCTTGCTCGGCTTGCCGCGCTCGTTCAATAACGTTGGCAAGAACAAACCCGATGGCTACACCGACAGCGAGGAATGTTAAGTTTTTCACGATGTACGCAGTGTACTTTCTTTAGTCGTTGAAAATCTGGGCTTAGAACGGCTTCAAGGGCTCTCCGCTGAGGAAATATGAGTTGTCGTAGAACGGAATGTTAATCATTCGGGCGTATTGCGCGCCAACTTGAGAGATCTTGCCCGCGCCAATATTGATTGCCTGGCCAGGGCCAGGAATAGTGTAATCGGTGCCGATTACCAGCAGTGGCTCTTTTCCGTTCTTCCAGTAGATCACGAGGCGATAGACGATCCGTTGACCGATGAGAGTGGGGGACATCATGTCCCTTTCGGCAAGGAGAACGATGGCATCAAGTTCGGAGAGTGGCCCTCGGATGATACGCTTGAATAAGCCTTGACCCTCTCGGCGGGCGTAATGTTTGTTTTTTAGATCGCAGGTCATCCGTTCGCTAGAAAGTTGGCCCCAAAGACCGGCGAAGAAAACGAGTGGCCCCGCCCAAATAAGAATCTCGGGGGGGAAGATGAAAATGGGGAGGCCGATGATTGAGCAAACAAACATGAATGCTCCGACAGCGAGGCAAGCGTAGGTTAGAATGTCGTACCAAATCGGGGGGGCAAAAATGAGGCGGGTTTCGCGCCAGAGCCGCCCAGCAAGTGGGGTTTCAAGACCGCCTTTGCTACGGGAACTCGTGAGTTGTGGTCTTTCGGGGGTTGGCCTCTCGTACATTTGGAATATGCTCTAGTTTAGTACACGGATATGGAAGAAAAATCGGTTCCTCGCTGGGTGAAATTATGGTTTTATGGGGCAGCCGTTTACAATTTAGTGTGGGGAGTGTGGGTTGTGCTTTTCCCGCGGATGATTTTTGATTTAGTGGGGATGGAGCCATTGAACTTTTTGCCGATCTGGCAGGGAGTTGGAATGATGGTGATGGTTTACGGACTTGGCTATTACTATTTGGCGATTGATCCGGTTCGATACGGAAACTTTGTGTGGATCGGACTGTTAGGAAAGACGTTAGGTCCGATTGGAGGCATTTTTGGTGTTATGACAGGGCAGTTGCCTCCGTCTTTTTGCTGGGTGTTTGTATTTAATGATTTTATGTGGTGGCCGGCGTTTTGGAAGTTCGCATTAATTTATGCGCGAAAACCGATTTAGACTTGCAATTCAATAGTAGACAGGTGTATTGTTGGTGTATGGTTCATCTTCAAACATACGTGGATTCGTGGAGTGAGGCGCAGTGGGAGTTATCGTTGGCCTTTAAGGGTCTGAGTGACGAGAATGTTTGGCGTCGACCTCATCCGACGCTTCTTAGCATTGGTGAGTTGGCTGGACATATTGCATCTTATGAAGCGATTGGGAGCGTTGGATCCTGGGGAGAGACTGAGGGAATGCCTGAAGTTCCGATCAAGAGCCAGTTGGTTGCGTCCGCTTTTCACTACTATCCGGGCCAATTAGAGAATCAAGTTGTTCTTGAAATGGGGGCAGAAGAAGTTGCGGCGGAAGTGAAAAGAGTTCACGAAGAAGCTAAGGCAGCACTCATTGCTTGGAATCCATTACCGACGGACATGTTGCCGTACAGTAAGAATGTTTCGTGGGAGGCGTTTATGCGATACCGCGTTTTTCACGTTGCGTACCATTGTGGTCAAGCGTATTCAGTGCGTCACTTGCTTGGCGATACGCCAGAGGATAACTAGGTTCAGTCAGGCATTGGATCTTTGCCTTTGGTGATTTGAATCATCTGGTTGGCAAAGAAGAAGAGATTTTGCTTTTGTTTGAGGGTGCTGTTTTTTGCGGCGGTGAAAATGCGGCTAGAGAAATATGCCACGGAGTTATATTCGTTCATGTGTTGCTTGAATGTGTATCCTCCGCTTCTGCCTGAAAACGCTGCGATATTGGCTTCGTTGCTGGCTTGAATTTCTTTGGTCAGATTGTATTCTTGCCAAACTTCCTGTTGTGTCATCTTGGTTACGGGGCTACGGTCGGCAAGGTAGTTGTCGATTGCGATAGCAAGTTGTGATCCTGCTTTCGCGTTGTAGTAAGACCCGTACTCTTTTTCATAAGTTAAGTAGTCACCAACTCGGCACGATCCTTTGCAGAGATTCGACATGAGCATTTGGATTTCTTTGGTTGTTTCCAGGTCGGATCGAGACCTCATGGTTGCTTCGTTTCTAATTGTCAGGGCCATAGTGAATTGCTTTTCGGCTTCGGCAAGGGAGCCGAACGTACCGTCACCTTCTTGTTTGACCTTTGCAATCCATTTGTCATGGCCGAGTTCGAGAATTTGCTCATTTGCAAGCTGGACTTGCTCCGGGGTTAATATAATTGTAGTTGCGATAACAGCGACTGCACTAACCATGATTAGAAATCAAACGCCTCAATTGCGGCAACG
>JAPUDU010000097.1:1460-3011 GCA_027492935.1 Fimbriimonadaceae bacterium | reverse complement strand
TGATGCCAGGTATGGAATTCCATTCCGTGGCATTGAAGCACAAGGCAAAAGACGATCCATACACCGTATAAGAATCGTATTTCTTTGTTGGAGTTGCATCGGGAGCTGGGCGTAATGCGACAGCGGGCATAGGGCTAACATTTTCAGTTCCGGAGGGCGGCGTGGAATGGGGCGATGGGGTTTGTTCAGGGGCGGCGGCAGGGGTTGGGCAAAGAGGGATGGAACGTAGGAAAGCAAGCGCTTCCTTTTGCCGCGGGTTAGAGTCATCCCTTGCGGCTTCAATTGCGCTCATTAGACGTACTGGACCTTTCATGGCAGCCATGGTTATGGTATCGATGGTGGCTTCGGGGACATATTCCTGAAGTTGGGCAAGCGTTTGTGAATGAATGGCTTTCAATAATCCCTGGATAAAACGCTTATTTCGGCCTTCCTGGTCGTGTTGTTCCACACAAAGGGAAAGACACGCTAGAAATTCGCCCTTGCAGTGTCGAGCTATGGCCAACAGCGAAGGTACTTCAGCGCTTAAACCAAGTGATGTGATCGCCGCAACAACTTCATTGATCGTGGAAAATTTACACGCGTTTGTCATCAGTCATCTCCTTATGATTTGATCTTAAACAAACAGGATGACTAAATCTTTTTTATACCGGTGGCTGAGGATTCACCCGACGCTGCTGCGTGAAGATGATGATGAAGGGTTCTTGATGTGCGTTGCGTTGGAAATATTTGACCGTCTTCTGACACTTCCCGTGGTCAGAGCAGGTCAGTAAGCTTTCGTCCTTCCGTTCTGTGATGTCCGCCAATTTCTGATACCGACCCTCAATCAGAGCGACGCCACAACATGGATTTTTGATGTTTTCGACCGTCACATGCGCGGGAACCCCGGGAAGGAGCTTTGGGATCGTGCAATATGAGCCATCCTGACCCGCAAAAGCGAAAATCGGCCAAACCAAGAGCGCGCCAAGTGGCGTTATTCGCACAACTTTCGCTCTACAACGGTTGAGTTGTCGGTGTCGCATTTGTCATCGGCCTTCTGAACCGAATGGGCGATGGAATAAATCATGGATGGAATGGCAAGAATGGCAGCAATAAGAAGCCAACTTCCCGGAAACCGACTGTGCTGACTCATAGTTTTTCCTCGAAGAAAAAAGACCCATTTCAGATACTTTTATGTTCGCATTTAGATGTTTCGAGGTCACTCGAGAAATGTGTTTATTAAATGGGGGTGTAGGTGCGGAAATGGTCGAATTTCAAAGAAAGTGGTGTCGCGGAATTGTTTTTTTGAGTCAGAATCAAGTCATCTTCTTTCATAGAAAAATATCTTCATGATCCCAGTGCGCGGATACAGGATAGTCATCAGTCTTTTGGGGGTTAGTCTCCTTGTGGCCGGAGTGGATTATGCGTTGATGTTTATTGGTCTAAGGGGGAGTTCGTTGTTCCTGGCCACAGGTATCTTTACGGGAATCATTGTTTTCTTGATGGCGATGGAAGGGGGTATGACTTTGCGGTTTTGCGCCAAAGGCGTATTGAAAACGGCGCAGAGTCATCGTG
>JAPUDU010000097.1:0-1450 GCA_027492935.1 Fimbriimonadaceae bacterium | reverse complement strand
GATGAAAAAGGTTGAGAGCCCGCATCTCGATGAAGTGTTGTACAACCTGGGTAATGTAAGGGTTAGTGTTTCTGTATTGGATTCCAAACGGTTGTTTGCAATCACCGTACCCGAAGGAAGCGGACACAGAATATTCGTGAGCAACTATTTGCTGGGGCAGTTCTCAAAGGATGCACTGTATGGGGTAATGGCGCACGAGCTCGGCCATATCCAACATAAGCACCCGGCAAAACAAGCGATCCTGCTTGGCTTGGTCGCGGGTATGAAAATGACATTCGGCATCAGCCTCGTGCAGGGGCTTGCGATTTTGTTCTTGTACCTATGGGTCTTGCGTGAATGGGAATTTATTGCGGACAGCGAGGCGAAAAACATCGCAGGGCATGGACCATTAGTAAAAGCATTCTACGAATATCATGCGGTTTCCGGAGACAAGGAAGATGCCAGCCTATTTTCCGAGCTCTTAAGCGGGCACCCGTGTTTTGCCAGGAGACTGGCGCGGATTGAAAGGAGCGGTTGTGCCAAGAACGAACTCAGGTAGTTGATGAGTCGATGCTGTATTCGTGATGAAGGAAGGCCCTTCGAAGTCGGTCTGCAGTGACAGGCTTCAAACCGAGCACCCCGGTTGGGAAAGCGGATTTGATTACGACTTAATCCGTAAAAGTCGGGCGGAAAGCCAAAAAAGGATCTTTTTTATGAATCCATGGAGGATCCACAAAGAAGACCCCTCGAAGTGAAACTCGAGCGTGGTCTTAATGTTGCTACTTCTTACGACGCAGGTTGCGCGTCATAGATGTAGAACGGTTGCGATTCGCGATAAAGTTCGAAACCCTACCAGCGATATAGCCGAGAATCCATCCGACAAAGACAATCTGGGAAACCAGAATCGCTTGTTCGAACGCTTTACCGGCAACTAACCAGGCAAAGATGGCCGTTGCAATCCAACACGTTATAGCAACTTTCATGGTGACTCCTTTTTAAAAAAAGAAGGACACCATTGTCCCTGTCGGGAAGGCGTCCCGATGGGAAGGCACTGGGGTGGAAAATCCTTGAGGGGATTTTCGCACCTGGTCCAGTGGGTGATCAGTTATGCACACCGATCGGTTAGTTCTCAATGCGTGCAGAGCGCATCTATAGAAAATGCCGAAGAGCAAATCCTGCGAACCGGTAACGCAAAAGCAGCATCAACACGCAAAGAAACGTGCGTTAATGGCCAAGTCATCACCGCCCAAAAGGGAGTTTTCGCAAAGCGAATGCCAAGCGAATTATTTGGTAGAGCGAGTTACACTAGCTACCAAGAGTCGGTCGTGTCGTAGGTGATAAAATCGAACCAAGGACAGATCGAGTTTCGGCCTACAACCGCAGGCCGGAGTCCGGAAGACGGAAGCTAACAAGAGCCCTGTAAAACCGAAGCAGCGAATTCTAACGAAGAATTCGTAAAACGCCAGTGAAC
>JAPUDU010000096.1 GCA_027492935.1 Fimbriimonadaceae bacterium | reverse complement strand
GACTATAAAAGTGGATTCCCGTAACGGCTTTGTCCGCTTCGGCCCTCACCCGCTCAACACAACCGAAGAATTCCAAACCGTAGCCCAGACCCTCAAAAAACATAGCCAACTATAACACCTGAAAAATTAACTCATTCTGAATCCCACAAGCAAAAACGGCTCACAGGAGTGAGCCGTTAAAACCGATCTACCTAACGAATCTCTAAAAGCTACTTCGCCATCATCTTCTTTAACGTGGGACGAATCATCTCCGCCCAAACATCATAACCCGCTTTATTGGGATGCAACTGATCTGGCATCAACGCTTCAATCATATGCTTGTCCTCATTCAAAAATCCATCCCAGCAAGGAACATAGCTCACATAATCACCCCATTTCTTGCCTGCCAGAATCACATTCGTAGCCGCTACCTTCTTACGCCACACACCATCCGCAGCCCACTCGCGCGGCAAAATCGAACACAACAAAATCTTTGCTTGAGGAGCCTTCTCATGCAGTTTCAAAACCACTGCTTCAACTCCATCCGCAATCTCAGCCTCAGTGTTGCTGCCCATGTTGTTCGTCCCAATCATCAACATACAAGCCTTCGGATTCATTCCATCCAAAACGCCTGCATCTAACCGATAAAGAACATGCTCCGTCTTATCGCCTCCAATCCCTAAATTAATCGGCTTATAAGGGCCAAAAAGAGCGTCATACCCTTCCGGATCCTGACCTTTCCAATTATCACCTGGTACTGGCAATCCACCCCAACCGTGCGTGATCGAATCTCCAACCAAAGCTAATTCAAACTTCTCTCCGCTCTTTGCCAATTTCATCTGGGCTGCATGGCGATCAACCCACCCCTGGTCGGTGCGCGGAACCGGAACGACCGCGGAATTATCAAGCAAGGCGACGGTTAAGCAAAGTGCTGCAATCACAGATCAAGTCTACACCCTCATCCCGAAAAGCAAAATAAAGATTGCGAGTGTGCGCGCATCTACCCTCCTGAGAAGATCAGAAAACCGTAAAGCTATTTCATCATTTTCCGCAAAACAGGCTCAATCGCCCGACCCCAAACCCCATACCCTTCTTTATTCGGATGCAATTTGTCTGGCATCAAATCCACTTTCACCCGGCCCTTTTCATCCAAGAACCCGGCCCCCGTATCCGCATAAATAACTCCCTTCCCCCACTTCTTAGCCGCCAACAAACCATTGATCGCCGCGACATTTTTCAAGTCATCAACATTCCCATTGACTTCCCTCGGCAAAATCCCAAGCACTAAAATCTTTGACATCGGTTGCTTCGCCCGAATAGCGTCCACCACCGCAACGATCCCACCAAAAACCTGCTCATTGGTGTGCCATCCAATATTGTTTGTGCCAATCGCGAGAATAATGCCCTTGGCTGTAAATCCATCAAGTTCCCCGTGCTCAATCCGCCACAGAACATGCCCCGTCTGATCCCAACCAAACCCCATATTTATCGGAAGATATGAACCGTAAAGCGCGTCGTAACCCTCAGGATCATGACCTTTCCATTCCTTATGTGGTTTCGGATTGCCGCCCCAACCATGCGTAATTGAATCACCAATCAAAGCAAATTCATGCTTTTCGCCCGACTTGATAACATCCAAAACTGCCTGATGTCGATCCAACCAAACATAATCGCCCGCTTTCGTCGGCCCTTCGTTAATCGCCGGAATGCATGCCGGATTACTATCTTGGTTTAAAACCAATGCCGCGATAAGAGTGGAAAGAATCATTGTGTTGCCTCAATCATGCGCCGAATACGTGACGATGTCAACGGATCGCCGTCCCCCACCGATCCCTGCCATCTCACAATACCGTCTCCCGAAATCAAAACCATCTGAGGCAAAGTCTGAATCGCAAACTCAGTCGCAAGAAAACGCTTCTCGTCCGATGTCAAAACATAATCAATACCATGCCTAGTTGCAAATCGAGAAATCTGTTCCGGTGCTTCATCAGAAACCCCAATAATCACCAAGTCGTCCCCAAACTCCTTTTGCCACCGATTCAATTTCGGCATCTCTTGAATACAAGGACTGCACCACGTTGCCCAAAAATCAATCAGTACGGTCTTACCTTTCAGTTCCGGAGGAAGCTTCCTCGAAACTACCGATCCAATTTTCATCTCTGGGGATGACTTCCCTCGATAATCTTTTGCCGCCATCTGCTTCGGCACAACCTTAGGGATCCCTTGCGACTTGGCTAAATCAGCTTTACCATCACTGATTTTTTTATCCGCCACACGTGTCCAGTAATTTGCCCCGCCAGTTTCCAAAAATCCAGACCGACCCAATAACTCACCACTTCCATTCATGAACAAAATCGATGGGTAGCTATTAACTGAATATTCCGTCGCCAAAAACTCGTTCTGCGCCGTTAATTTCGGCGACAAAGGCTTTTTACGCGGATAATCCGCCATGAACAAAACCATCTTATCCGCCGCCCAATCTTTAAACAAATCTGTATCAAACACCTCCTTTTTCAATCGCAAACAAAAAGGACACCAATCCGAGCCCGTGAAGTTTGCCAAAATCGGCTTTCCTGTCGCAACTGAATACCGCTTAGCTTTTTCCCAATCTGTCAGCCACTCCCCCCTAGCCATAACCGGCTGAGGCAGAGCCAAATAAGTTGCAATGAGAGCAGAGAGCATCTTTTTCTAGTCCAAACTCCTTTTCTGCAAGTTCGTTCCCCAATCTTGTTGCAATTCTCGCACCTTACGCCGAATCTCAGGCAAAAAGTTTGTCACCGCTTCACCCGGACAATCAGTTTCACCCGGAGCGTAATCCATGTGCCCCTTGATTCGATCCGCAGGAATCTGATACTTATTTGCCAGCCAAACAACGGTTTTCATCAGTGCCTTTCGCTGGTCATCATTAAATGGCTCATCCGAAAGAGTCCCTTCGACCACCACTAAAGCATGACCCCGTACATCGTAACTCGTATTCGTATCCCCCGGAATCGTAATCGGACGACACTCCGCAATACCGCCATTCCAGTCAATATAATAATGATAA
>JAPUDU010000095.1 GCA_027492935.1 Fimbriimonadaceae bacterium | reverse complement strand
TATCAATCGACGAGGTGCTCTTATTGAATCAAACCGGCTGTCGCTGTTCGACCCAATCCGGCCGGTCGCCTTTCTGAACGTTCAATGACAGGTAACTGAATACAGCAGCCGTTACAGCCCAGTGCTCATTGGCAAATGCTCGGCCTGACCGGCCGTTCGAGACCTGCAGGTTGAGCGGCAGCAGTAGTTCGCGTTGCCGCCATTCAGAGCCAGTTGGCGAAATACATCTTGGTCTGACAAATCTGAGCGGCAGCTTTTCGATTTCCGCTACTCACCCTTTGTGCCCTGAACGGACCTTCAGCTTTTTGAAAAGCAGACCTTCGAACGCAGAGATATGCCTTTGCACTGACTACGCTCGGGTTGCTAAATGTTCAAACCCGACAAGTGCTGCGGGGCTGAAGCTATGGAATTCCCATGTAGGTACCGAGCGCCTACCGTCTTGGTACTGTTGAAACAGTGGGGCAAGGTCGGTCGGCGACTGAATTGCAATAAGAAGCCTTGCTCGGTCAAAGTAGGCTTTAGAGGCTGATCGTGCAAACACCTCAAAAGCACTATTGAAATGGCCGAGATGAAGAAGCGTTTCTGGCCACCAGCGGTCCCAATCGTCGTTGACTTCTATTTCTGCGCGAAGGAATGCGATGAAGTCCGCTTGCATCAAGTGGCGGAATTCGATTCCTGTCCCGGCAGATCTCTCCTTCAACAAATCTGAACGGAGTGACAATCTACGAAGCCCCAACCTCTTGTTTCTATTCTCAAGGGATTTTAGATGCTCCCAAAATACAAAGTATCCAACCATCGAGTCCCGACCATAGTCCGAGTTGCCAAGGAGGTAGTACTGTTGCGATAAGAAGTTGGCTACTTGTTCTAACCGGTCTTGCTTAAGAAAAGATGCAACTGCATATAGAAACAGTTCGTGCACGAGAAACTTGAAATTGTCGAAATCCCACTCATTCCATTGCTGAATATGACTTGGTTTCTGCATGTAGGGGACGAGAGACTCAAAGAAGCGATGAATGCGCCCAATGAAATCTTGCGTCGGGGCGTACTGCGCCACCGTAATAAACAATTGAACCGCTTCGTTTCGATACGGCAGGAATTCTTCGATATTCCTAATTACTTCATCATCAAATTCGCGACCCTCTACCCTAGCGATTCGAAACCGCTCAAGATTTTGAGCGAAGAGTTCACAGTATTCATCCAACGCGCCGGCAGCGTATGGCTTACTGTTCTTTATTGCGTCAATGCATCGTTTAAATGCTGGAGTAGTTCCGAGCGATGTGTGTTCCCCGTCGCTTAGAAACGCTGGCTTTTCTCCAAGAGGAGGCTTTTGATAGAGGGGCTTATCGAAGACCCACCGCAGAAGCCTCTCAAAATTCTCGCTGTACTTGTCTGGTTCGCTAAGGTCGATATATATACGCGACTTGTAATAGGTTGGGAGAAACGGCTTTCCTTGGTCGTCTTTTTCGGACACCACCGCGACAAATTTTTCTTGGGACTGGTTTTCGTAGACTTCCTTGGAAATAATTTGTGTCTCTGTTCCTACCCCGCCGGCGCGGCCATCTGCCTTAGTGGCATACGTTTGATCCGAAACGATGGCGACCTTCTTAATTTCATTGTTTGTGACCATCTGTTCCATAAAGGAAATTGCATCGTGCCCTTCCTTCAAATCCCATTTGTCCAGAATTACGTCAATTCCTGCCTCACGCAACTCCGTTGCCAAGTCGATAACCCATTGCTCGTGACTTGAGCTAGACCAACTGTACGACATGAAAAGCTTCGGGGCGGCCATTTGCTAATGCCTCCAAAGATATAAAGTGGAGTTGAGGCGCGTGCGCTGCCTTTCACGCAGTTCGGCTCGACCGCAGGTTTGGTGGCCATGGTTGCTACCAATATGAATAGCCATCGCCCGGAACACCTTCAATCCATATATCCTCGAGGTCGAACTTGAAATACTCGTAGCTAGGTTCTCCGCTTTTTCCAGCGATGAAACTTGGCCCCTCCAACTGATAGTTGGAAAACCCGTGTTTAACCGCGCTTGGCCCTACGAGGCATCTATTTCCGCTTCCTGCGTTGAGAATTCTGGCGGCATGGTTTATCGCATTGCCAATTATCAACTGGTGCGTCCCCAATGCTCGGCTTGAGATTTCAGCAACATCCATCCAGCCATGTTCTATGCCGATTTTTAGCGAAGGGCCACCAGGAGCGAATTCCCAACAGTCTGGGCACTCCTTCTGGCTTTGTGAAATATACTCACATTGTGAGTTCAGATCTTTGGCAATAACAAAACATGCAGCCGCAGCTGAATCTGCGTCGGGAAGGACTGCAAGAATTGCGTCACCCATAAATCCGACGACCTCACCACCAGCGTCCTCTACCGCTTTGACAGAACCAACGAGAACGTCGCGAACGAAATCAGCAATAACGTTGCCGTCGGACTGGGCCACCATTCCGGTAAAACCATTAATGTCAACGATGAGGGCGAACGCTTCAAAGTGACCAGATTTAGGAATGGCGATAGCCACAGTGGCCTCTAAATCTCTTATAGGGAGTCAGTGTTGCGCCACAACTCCGGCGCGTGCTGCATAACTCGGCGTTGCCAATTGCGCTGGAAACCTGTTCACCAGAGGCTTTAAGGTGATCAATTGCTGTTTTCATAGAGTATTGAATAAAACGCGAAAAGCGGCAGCTCAAGTATAGTGCATTAGCATACGTTCGGAACGCTTCAATGACAGCTTAAGAGCTATATCTTGAAGGACCGTTTCTGGCCGAACTGAGACATTGTTCTTCTCGAATCCTCACCGGATCACCTGCCGCCACTCGCTTTCGAAGTAGCGCACCAGTACCTGATTGTTGAGCCGGTTCACTTCGGCGTCGACGCGCGCCATGTCCCGAGGAAACTGGAACAGCCCTGGCGTGATCTCGGGCGTCAGAAAGTGCGTGGTGACGGAGTAAGCCGCTGGTGGCGTGTAGGCGCGCCGGCCGGCGAGAACGAAACCCCACTCGCCGAAGGACGGCACCAGCGCGTGGTACGGCGTGAC
>JAPUDU010000094.1 GCA_027492935.1 Fimbriimonadaceae bacterium | reverse complement strand
CGTCGTCCCCACTGGCGCTGCTGACCGATGCATCGGCAAGCATCGAATCCAGCTGGTTGTGAATGGACATCCACTCTCCACCATTCACACGAAATATTCCGAGGGTCTGTTCAGCCTCATCAAAAATACGAATCTCTACTGCATCGGCTGAATCAACCCACACTTCTGTCTGCAAGGATGAAAGCTGAAATCCATCGGCCAAACAGGTCTTGACCCAACCGGACCATCCTGTTGTCTGCCACTGATAGCCGCTGGCCCTTAGCTGATCCTTGATAGCGAAGGTGCCACCACCGCCTCGTCGATCTTGGTTTCCAACCTTGATGACGAGCCGACTAACCTTGTTGCGCACCGCGGGGTAATCTCTCCACACGATTTTCTCTAACGGCCTTACCTTTTGTAGCTCGTCGAGGAACGGAGAGCGACTCCGCCCATCGGTGATGATCACCAACTTCTCCGCTGCTCGAGTCATCGCTACGTATAGAAGGCGTCTTTCCTCTGCGATGATTCTCTCCGGGCTATCTCCAAGCACCCGTGAGAAAACCCAGTCTGGATGAATGAGCGGATAACTTCTGGCTACGGCATCCATCACGATTACCGTCGACTTTTCAAGGCCCTTGTAACGATGTGCCGTTGATATGGTGATGTGGTCGCTGACTCCCTTTGGAAACAGCGAACGCATCAGCTCTATGTATCCTTCCAGACCTCTGCCTTCCCCCTTTCTCTGGTCACCAAAGTTCACGAACCACGGAAGGGAGTTTCTTCTGCAGAGCAGCACCACATCAGAACCAGAGGCAAGAGATCTTCCTGATATTCTCGACACCATCGGCGTGATGATGTCGCCAGGATGTCGCTGTTGCTCGATGTCCGAGGGGCTGAACTCAGACGCATCGGCTAAGACAACAGTCCCTAAAGTGTCCCTATTGGCTGAAGCTGGTCTTCCGAAACCGGTCATCAACGCATTCCCGGTGTCTACGACGGACTTCGCTGAACGGTAATTGGTCGCGATGTAAAGTCGACGCGACGGTCCAATATGCTCCTCAAAGCGATCAAAAAACCGTAGATCGGAGCCTGCGAATCCATTAATGGCTTGCCAATCGTCGCCGACACAGAACAGACCGACTCCAGGACTGGCCTTCCGGATCGATTGCAGGAGTCGAAAGAATAGATCCGAGAAGTCCTGAAACTCATCAATACAGACGAACTGCAGTTCGCCAAGGTCGCCGGATCCTGACTTTCTCTGGAATTTTGTTGCGCCGCTGGCTACGATGTTCGCAGCTCGTTGCATCAATCCATCGAAGTCCTCTTCGCCGGTTGCCCAAAGCTGTTTCAAGTAAGCAGAGTAGAGTGTCTCCAGCAAGTCTAGGAACATCGCCTCTACTTGCGATAACGGGGAGTGCGAATCAATTCTGTCGCGAAGTTCTTCTGGAGACAGTGAGAGCTTTCTGCAGCGACCCACGAAATTCACTGCCGCTGTTGTAAACCGATCTATTGCGCGATCTCGAATTTTTAGCCAGATCTCATCCTCTGATAATTGGCGGCATTCGACACCTTGATCTTCGAGGTGGTGTTTCAGTAGATCCTTGAAACCTTCATCTCCTCGGCTGGTGATATCGGAGGGCGAAAATTCAATGAGCGTCCAGTCTGCCTTTCCAGCCCAATAGACTCTCTTTTCTGCCGACATTGCATCGTAGTCTGGGTCCCCTGATAGCCCGAAATATTCGATGATCAATCCGCTCTTTGCAGTCTTGAAAACTGTAAAGTCCGGACGGTAGTTGACGCCATTCCACAAATGATTCCGCTCGTACTTGTAAGCAATGTCGTGTTCGAAGAGGAAGTCGGCAATCAGCTTCTCGCCATAAGACTTGACGTATTCGCCCCTCAGGCTTTCTCGAGGCAAGGATCTTCGGATGCGAAGAAATTCGGCCCTTGATTGGTCGTACCCCTTCGCAACGATGCGATCCCAGTCTTGTTTGAAATGCGCAAGCATCAGCTCGCGGATCGCCGCCCTGTACTTGGGAACCTGAAGGTGATCGTCAATTACGCTCTGGAATGCGCGGCTTAATCCTTGAGCTTGACCATCCGGGCCGTTATTGAGGATAGTTTCTGGGTGAACGATTGCGTAGGCGAGCGCATGGAACGTCATTACGTGAGGTAGATCGATTTTTAAGCGCGTCGCGACTGCGTCCACTGAGTCGGCCTCGATTTCACTCCAATCAATTCTTCTTGCTTTTCGTTGTTTTGCCAGCTGATGACGCTCGTTGATCTCGCCTTTTACTTGGTGTTCCGCCTCGGCATGGATGAGGCCGAGTAGGCGTCGCCTGATCTCAGTGGCGGCCTTTCGATTGAAGGCGAGCAGCAGAATCTTGGGTGCGGGAACTCCACAGTGCTGGAGGAGAAATAGTGTTCGGTTCACAAGCGTGGCGGTCTTGCCACTACCTGCGCGGGCGACGACTTGGACATTTCCATTGACGGCCGCAATTGCGCCAATCTGTTCATCATCCAATTGAAACTTTCGGTTGGTTCGGTTGTTTGTAGTTTGATCGAACCAGCGACGGACAAATGCAATTTTTGTGGCTTCGTATTCCTCCCGAGAAAGGATTCCTGAAGGGATGGAGTCATAGAACGCGTCGGTCGACAGAAAATCGTGTTGAAGCCGCTGTTCGATTTCCGCGAGCAGTGGCTCGGGCTCAGGTGCAGCAGGGGCGCGAGCGCGCTTCCGTTCCTCCTCGCGCCTATCCGCGATGATCTGAGGCAAGTTCGCCCACTCGGCGTCGCACAGTTTCGACCGGAGCTCACGGAGGATGCGTACTTCCGTTTCATCGCCGCTCTCGGGATCTGCAACGAGCGCCGGGGCGAGCTTTGTCAGATAGAAGGCTTCGTGCTCATCCCAGCACAACCAATGCTTCATAAGCGCGTCAATGAGCTGCGAAGGCGCTTGCTTCCCCTCGGCACTGTTTAGGCCCACAAGCAGTCCCCCCGGCCATACTCAATGCTCGCAACTTAACGCGTCCATCCCCGGCCCTCAACAACTGAATCGATA
>JAPUDU010000093.1 GCA_027492935.1 Fimbriimonadaceae bacterium | reverse complement strand
GATTTCGCGTAAAACATCATCATCGTTGAGATTCGTTTTCTTGTCATCAAGCTCCCTACGCTTCAAGTCTTTTGAGAGCGAATCAACCGCCATCTCAAGATGCGTCAGGTCAATCGGTTCCAAATCACTGATCCCCAGTTCAATCAAAACCGATTGCGCCCCTTCGTCATCCACCTGATACACCCAGTCCGATCCCGCCTTCGGAATCTTCTTAATCGCTTTCACAGCCACCGCGATCTGACGACCCACCGGTGATTTCATCAACGGCTCATGGCCAGCAAACTGCCAAGCCTTCTCCCGCAACCCGGGCGTAAAGAGGCTCATAAATATAACCTTCTCCGCTCCAATCAAATCACTGACCTGCGGCATAGGCTTCTTCGGTTGATCATCAATTTCCGGCTTAGCTTCTTGCCGCAAAGATTCCTGACGCGGATTAGCTTTTCGCTTCCGTCTTGCCTCAGCCACCATCCGCTCCAAAGCTTTAGTCGCTGCTTGCCGATCACGAATCCCCGGATATTTTGCCGCAACCGGGAAAAGATGCTTTTGCAATTCCAACGGGGTTTCCGCTGTCGCCAAAACCTCAATCACGTCCACCCAATAAGCGTCGTCCTCTGGCCGTAACCGATCATTTAACTGCGCCATTCGGAATTCCATCGGGCTCAAACCTTGCTCAACAATCTGCCGAACCGCCGCCGCGCCTTTTTCCTTGAGCATCGTATCCGGGTCACCACCTGGCGGAGCCAAAGCAATCTTCACTTTGAGACCACCTTCGGATAATAAAAGCGCCGCTCGATCCGCCGCTTTCTTCCCGGCTTCATCCGCATCATAAAGCACAACCACACTACTACACCATCGCTTCAATAACTTAACATGCTCATCCGCCAACGCAGTACCCAAGCTCGCAACTGCATTCGTGACTCCTGCTCGGTGGCAAGCAATAACATCCATATACCCCTCAACCAAAACGGCTACTTCCTGTTTAGCAATCGCTTCCTTGGCTTTGTGCATCCCGTAAAGCACCCGACTCTTGCTGTAAATCGGCGTATCACTGCTATTAATGTATTTAGGTTGGCCCTGCCCAATAATCCGACCACCAAACGCTACCAGCTTCGAGCGTTCATCCCGAATCGGAAACATCAATCGACCTCTAAACCGGTCGTAATAGCCACCTGATTTATCTTGATCAATCAAAAACAGTTTCTGGCAAAGCGAAAGCGTGAAACCCTTCTTCTTGAGACGTGTAGCCAAAACCTCGCCTGCCGATGGCCCATAACCTAACTCCCAATAATCAACGGTCGCCTGATCCAATCCTCGATCCGCCAAATACTCCGTCGCAAACTTATCCCCGCGTAGTTCCTCACGATAAAACGCCAAGCCTTCCGCCATAGCGAGTTCCATCTGCTCATTCTCGCCTTTGTCCCCGGTCTTAAATTCCGGGATATCAATTCCTGCAGATTGAGCAAGAATGCGCATCGCCTCCATAAAGTCGACACGCTGTGTCTCCATCACCCAATTAAAGCAATCGCCCTTTGCACCACAGCTCCAACACTTATAAACCCCCATATCGGGTGTGACATTAAAACTAGGGTTTCTATCATCATGAAAAGGGCAGAGACCTGTCCAGTTTCTGCCCTTCTTTTTAAGAGAGACTCGCTGACCAACTAGTTCAGCAAGGTCGGTTCTACGGCGAATTTCATCTTTTAATCGATCAAAATCCGCCGCCACCTTATATAGTCCAGACCAAGCTGTGCTTAGGTCTTACCAGCTGCAATTGCAATGCCTGTTACGACTTGCGGCTTATCCTTAACCAGTCGATTCAAGCGGAACGCAACTCGGTCGCGAACCAAGAATCGAACAACCAAGTTATCGCCATTTACTTCGTAGCTATCCGGTGCGTTGTAAGCCTTGATCAAAGTTGAGAAACTTGAACCAAAGGTAACGCCTCGGCGAGTCTTAACGCTACTGTTCTTCAAGCCAATCGCTTCAATTTGAATAACGCGGTTAAACTTGTCAAGCACAAATGCATATTGGCTTCCGTTGCGCTTGTATACCCAGCGAGTGAAGATAACCTTTCCGCTGTTACCGCCGCCACCAGCAGCTCCGCCACGTCCGCCGCCATCGCCACCCGGTGCGCCCGGAGCTCCGCCGCGGCCGCCGGCATCGCCACCATCGCCTTCACCACGAGGACCAAGGCCACCTCGTTGTTGGCGCCATTCGGTATTTGGACCGAACGGATCGCCAATTAAGGCAATAACATCGCTACCGCTGTTGTCAGCTGAAGGAGGTGTTGAAGGACCGCCACCGCCGCCAGCAGCACCACCGCCGCCTCCAGACGCGCCACCGCCGCCGCCAGCACCGCCTGTTCCGGTTAGGGTGCCTGGTGACAACGCTAAAATCTCATCCGGCGAACCATATGTGCTGACAACCTTTGAGCCAGTATCGTAAAGACTGATACCAATCAATCGGTTTTCAGCAGTTCCCTTGCGGGCTTGTGGATTTTGATTCTGAGCGAAAACCATCGCCGAACCAAGCGCCATTACCGCTACTGTTGTGCCTATAAGTGCTTTTTTCACTAGTCTGAAACCTTCTCTCTTTAAGAGTTACGAGATAAACGACGAGAGTGATGCACGAAATGGTTACACATTTGTCCCCAATCAAACGACTTCTCAGGACCGTGACGAACAAATCCATACTCTGGCGTCTTACAAGGTATACACTTGTCGTCAGTACTAAAAAAAGTCGAACCGACACAGCAATAAAAAGGAACAAAATCATGGGAGCCAATCTAGCACTCGAAGCCAGCCAATTTGACACCGAAGTCCTCAACTCAGATCAACCCGTTCTCGTAGACTTTTGGGCGACTTGGTGCAGACCATGCATCGCAATCACCCCATCAGTTGAAGAAGTTGCCAACGAACTTGCAGGGAAAGCTAAAGTCTACAAAGTCGATGTTGATCAAAATCAAGATCTCGCTTCGCAATACGATATCATGAGCATCCCAGCTCTCGTCGTATTCAAAGGTGGGAAAGAGGTTGATCGAC
>JAPUDU010000092.1 GCA_027492935.1 Fimbriimonadaceae bacterium | reverse complement strand
ACAATACACGCACCTTCTGGTTCTATCATCTGACCAAGAGCACCTCTGCCGAACGTCGCCAATCTCAGTACGTTAGTCATTAGCTGGGAACCATTAGTATACACTGGACAATATCTGCAATGCCCTCAGACCAGCATCTACTGTTAAATTCACACGAGACATCGCCTTCTAAATCATCTATTCCTTTGGAATAGCAATCGGGAAAATCGTAAATCCTTTAAATTCTTCTTGTAATTCATCTGCGGTTCCTCGGCCGTTGGATCATTACTTAAAAAATATGCACAACACCCGTAAATCACTTGGATTGGGTTCCATAAATCCTTGGTTTGTTTTAAATTTATTACACTACAAACCCCAGTAATTTGCCGTAAGGTGACATCTAAAGTGACATAGTAGAAAATTCAGACACATATTCCGGCTAAATTAACCTGATTCAGGTTCAAAATTCGTGGTAGGCCGTACAGGGCTCGAACCTGTGACCCGCTGATTAAGAGTCAGCTGCTCTGCCAACTGAGCTAACGACCCACGCTAACAGAAAGATACCCCCACCCCAAACCCCGGTCCCAGACTACAATCAACTGCAATGCCCACCATCCGGCCCGCAACTCAGCAAGACCAATCCGAAATCCAGCGCATCGTCAGCACCGTCTATGCCGAATTCAAATTCGGGTGGGATCCCCAAGGCTATAACAAAGACCTCAGCGAAATCGCCATCCACTATGCATCCCCCAACCAGTTTTGGGTCGCCGAAGGGAATGACCAAATCCTCGGCTGCGTCGGCATAGAAATCTTCCCTGCCCACCCAGGCCAACCCGGCGAAATATCCCAAGTCGATAATCAACCCCGCATCGCCGCCGCCGACTGCGAACTCGTTCGCCTCTACCTATCAAAAGAAGCGCGCGGCAAACAAATCGGGCTCAAACTCGCCCAAACCTGTATCGCTTATGCCCAGTCAAAAAACTGCCAAAACATGGAAATCTGGTCCGACAAAGTCCTTCACAAAGCCCATCAACTCTACCAATCCCTCGGCGCAGAAATCCTAGGCGAACGAATCTGCCCGCCACCCGATGAAACCCCCGAATGGGGAATGCTCCTCCGCCTCAACCAGCTAAACTAATTCTCATGGCCTGGGAAGCAACAATTCAAAACCTCAAATCCGAAATGGAGGCAAAACACGCCGCCCGCGAAGAAGCACTCAAAGCCTCCCGCGCGCTCATCCAAACCTCCAGTAAGTGTATAAAGAACATCCATCGCCATAATTTCGCCGAGGCCGAAATTCTTCTTAACCAAGCCAAACAACAAGCCCAAGACGCCCGCAAGCAAGTCACCCTTCACCCCGAAATCGAATATGCCGGATATCTCCAAGATGCCGAAAAAGAGCTCGTCGAAGCTGCCGGATGCCTCGCCCTAGCCCAAGGCAACCCGCTTCCCGCCTACGAAGAACTCAATGTCAACGCCACCAGTTACCTCAACGGTATGGGCGAATGCGCATCAGAAATGCGCCGATTCGTTCTCGATCAAATGCGATCTGGAAACTTGCCCGAAGCCGAACGCCTCCTCCACCAAATGGAAGAAATCTACGACGACCTCACAACTTTTGATTTTCCCGATGGTCTGACCGGTGGCCTCCGCCGCACATGCGATGCTCTCCGAGCCGTTATTGAGCGCACAAGATCCGATCTAACCCTAACAAAAATCCAACAAGACCTGATAACAGAACTAAAAAGTGCCAAAAAATCCTAATCTAACAAAAAAAGTATTGTTTCCTGGGTAAGTTAATAGGTGCCATGAATCAAGAAAAGCAAACTGCGCCTTCAACGCAGGCCTGCCCGTTCTCCGGTCACAATCCCAGCCTATCGGCTGAAGAAAAAGCGGCGGCCGGATTTGTTGCAATCAATTACATCGATTGCAAGCCTCACTATCAAGAGCGATTTGAATGCCTCTTCTGCACAAGAGCTCACGCAATCGATCGACTGGAAGGCTTCATCGGCATGCACGTTCTCAAAAGCCACAACGAAGGCGATCCTTACCTCATCGTCAGCTACTGGAAAGAAAAAGAGAACTTCGATGCATGGGTAGGCTCCCCAGAATTCCTGGAAGGACACAAACGCGGATTTGAAGATCTTGCCGAAGCAAAAAAGCGCGGTGAGGAACCGCCAATGTCAAGCGACTTCAAAACCTACTCAATTCTTACAAATTAGATTAAAAAGAGAGAGGGTGCTTGATAAGCACCCTCTCTCTTTTTAATCTTTCAGAATCACAAACCAAGCTGTGACCGAACATCCGTAGGATGATTCGTAATAATAAAGTTCACTTTTAACCCTTTGAGCCGGTCAATCTCTGCCCCTGGCGGAACTGTCCAAACAAAAAGAGGAACCCGATCCCGCCGCAAGTAACTCGCCAGTTCCGAGCTGACATTCCCGTACGGAAAACCAACCCCATCTGCTCGACAATCAAGCTTTGCCAAGGTCAAGGCTCCAAACTCACCGGCTTCGTATTTCTTACTCACCAACCAAATCGCCGGCACCTCCGGCAGCCGCTCTTTTGCTTCCTTCACAAACGCGGCATTAAAACTAAAAATAATCGTCTCCTTCTCCGTACCTGCCAACAGCACTTCCCGCGCCGTCGCTTCCACAACATTAACGCCGTCCTTAATTTCAATTACCTGAACGCACTTCCCTTTCAAAACTCGAATGTACTCGGCCAGCGTCGGAACCCCTAATCTCATCAGATCATCCGCGTTCAAATCTTTAACCGACCCCTCCGCCTGAAAAGTGCGCTTCAACGTCGCATCATGAATAACAAACGGAACGCCATCCTTGCTCATATGAACATCGCACTCCGCCGCGTCAGCCTTACTCTCAATCGCTTTCTCAAACGCCGCCAACGTGTTCTCCGGCGCATAAGCCGAAGCACCCCGATGCGCCACAACGTGTGTCGCCGCCCAACTCTGCTTAATCAGTGCTGAAGCATTCATTTCGCCATTCCCAACCACCAACGCCAACACTGCTGCCAACATGATGCAAATTTACTGACCGAACATAAACGGAATTTTAAGACTCATTTACTCTTCCGCAA
>JAPUDU010000091.1 GCA_027492935.1 Fimbriimonadaceae bacterium | reverse complement strand
CTGCTCCGATCTGGATAAGCCCAATGGGATTACTGTTCTCAGCATGGAAGAAATTCCAGACCGAATCTGGCCTTTGGCCACGAAGAAGATCAATGGGATCGGCCCCAAAGCCTCTGAAAAACTGACTCGACTTGGCATTAATACTATCGGGGAGTTGGCGGCAGCGCCCGTTCCCTTTCTGGCAAGTGAGTTTGGGCGTTCGACGGGAGTTTGGTTGCACCAAGTGGCTCATGGTCTCGATGACCGGCCTATCGTCACCGAATCCGAACCCAAGTCCATCAGCCGCGAAAGCACGTTCGAGCGTGATCTGCACGCCAAACATGACAAGGCGGAACTGACAGAGATTCTGACATCGCTTTGTATGCGCGTTGCCGACGATCTGAAACGGAAGGGCTATGCCAGCCGGACAATCGGCATCAAATTGAAGTTCTCGAATTTTCATGCGGTAACACGGGATGTCACCTTGCCGATATATGTGAGCGACGGCATTCAGATTCGAAAAATGGCCGGTGAGTGTCTCAAAAGGATCCCTTGGACGAAAAAAATCCGGCTGCTCGGTGTTCGGGCCAGTGGATTGATGCCCCTTGCAGAGGCCGAATTGAACTGCGCTGGAATTCAGTCGGAATTTCCTTTTTAGTCAGGCGCGGATTTGCTCCGGAAACTCAGTCAACCATAGCGGTTTCGTTAATAACAACTTTCAACAGATTATGGGTGAGTCAATAGTTCCAAACGAGCACCGAGAAGTTTCCATGCTTCCCCCTGTTCAACCAGAAGCGTTTGTCTCTGGTAAATCCTGACCAATCGATTCTGTTGCACGTGGTTCAAGCACTTCTCGATTACATCAGGTCGAACACCGAGAGTTCCCATGATCGTGGCACCGGTACGGCGTAGATCATGTGGCGTCCATCGTCCTCTTTGGAGCACGAGCGCCTTGATCCTTTTCGTTCGGTTAGCCATGGGTGACTTATCACCGCGCTGGCGATCACCGATCTGTTTCGCTAACGATTTCAGGCACACATGGCCTTCGTGGTTACTGGCAGGCAATACCCAAGGACTTGCCGCAGTACCCTTCCTGGTAGCTCTACTATCAACCAAACGACGCAACGCCTCAAAATGAATCTTGGCGAAATCTGATAGAAAAACATTGTGCTCTTTGCTATTTTTTGAGTTGTCAGGGGGTATCCACCACGTTCCTGCCTTCAGGTCGATATGCTCCCACCGAGCCCGGCTGATCTCGCCTACCCGGCAACACGTCGAAAGCATGATCCAGATTGATGCAATGCTCGCCTCATTTAATTCAGCTTTCGGCAAGAGATTGACCAGTGATTTGATCTCGGAGTCATCCAGAACGCGGTCACGTTCGGTTTTCTTGCCGAAGTCGTCCCGCTTGAGATGACTGGTCGGATCATTTTCAACATAATCCCGCTTGATGGCGAACCCAAACATCTGCCGAAGATCGCCTAAGAGATTACGGGCTAAAACAGGGGCACCCCGTTCAACAACGGTATCCAGACAGGCCGCAATCGCACTGCGTTTTACATCTTCAGCGGCAACCCCACCTAGCATCGGCAGCACGTCCTTTGCAAAACTTCGGCGCACTTCCACGCCCTGGTCCTTGCGCGCTTTTAATTCCAGACTCGCCCAACGTTTGAACAGTTCATTTACAGTCAATCGAGCTTTGACCGCCGCAATCGATTTCTGCTGGTCATCCTTCGCCTGCCTGACAGCTTCTTCAGCTTCCCGCTGTTCCTCGATTGGGTCAATGCCAGAACGCCGCTTCGCAGAAAGTTCTGCTGCTCTTAGTGTGGCATCCTTTAGACTGATTACGGGATAGGTGCCTATGTCAAGCCAACGCGAGCCATTACTTGCCAAACTCTTGAAGCGGAACAGCCAAACCTTGGCGGTTCCCTCTCCTTTTCTGACCCGCAAATACAACCCGGCACCGGCATTCAAAAAAACATCTTTACCGTCATCCGCCTTGGCTAACTTGCACTGCCTGTCCGTCAACTTACCCATCAAAGCCTTTCAAAGTGGTGACACTTTTGGTGACACTTTCGCACGGGCCTCGATGATACTTCAAGAGACAATCTGGGACAATATTTAGCGGTAATATTGGATATTTGTGTTTATATACAAATGGTTATGAATGTCCCACCACATCCCAGAGAATCCAATAAAATCCCATAAAAAACGGTAAAAACTTTTCTACGAACCAAGGGGTAGGGCGTTCGAATCGCTCCGGGCGCGCCAGTTATTGCAAGGCAATGAGGCCAATTTTCGGATTGGCCTTTTTGTTTTCTGGGACTGGGGGAACGCTCAAGGGCGCACTTGGCCAATGTCACTCTCCACTGACTTAAGCCCCGCCCTACTTGTCTTCCCCTTCTATTTCTAAGCCCAAGCCTCACCCAGCGGCTGCACCTGCTGCAACACCAACTCCACCGCGACCTCCTGCAGATCGGGCGGGTACTTGTACTTGCGCAGGATGTGCTTGACCATCATGCGCAGCTTGCGCATGAACGATCTCCCGCTGTGACCAATCGACGCTCAAATTCTGGTGCAGATTCTCAGTCAGCTCATGGACGATTTTCTTCAAAGTTTCGCCGGACAACTCGCGCACCGCCAATTCGTTGCCTGCTATTGCTTCATAGAAACGAATTTCGCCCTCCGTCAGCCCCAGTTTCTCGCCACGCCCGGCCACCTCACGAAACTTCTCCGCCATCTCGATCAGTGCTTCGATAACCTGTGCGGTTTCAATGGCTCGGTTCTGGTAACGCTTCATCAAATCGCTCAACAAATCGGAGAGCTTCTTCGAATGCACCACCTTTCCGGCAAGGCTTGACTTGATCAAACGTTCCAGCAAGTGATGTTCAGATCAAGCGCGGCCTCGTTTGACGTGTTCTGCACCCAGCGCTGCATGACCTCAAGCCCCATCTGGCGAAGTTCTTAAATGGCTCGGCGCTCTGCTGAGTCGGCCCGTCGTACGTCCCCTTATGCGTTTTCGACGACATCGAGCATTCTTTCCATCCGAGCCTTGAGTGTCGGATGTCGTTCCAGCCGATCAGCAACCGGTTTATCCGGTC
>JAPUDU010000090.1 GCA_027492935.1 Fimbriimonadaceae bacterium | reverse complement strand
TTCTGACGGAGGCGGCTTTGAACACACCGCGGGATGGGGTTTTGGTGGCGGAGATTAGCTCGGCGCAGTTGGAGACAGTCATCAACTGGCGGCCCAAAGTGGCGACGATTACGAACATTACAGAGGATCATCAAGATCGGTACGGTGGCTTTGAAAAGTACAAGTTAGCAAAGCTTAATATGTTCAAGAATATGGGTGAAGAGCAAGTTGTGGTCTTAAATTTGGATGAACAAACTGTGGATAAGATGTGGGTAAGTTCGGGCGGATTAGTTGGATTTAGTCCGGATGGAGGGCAGGGGATTCATAGCCATACACGGAGAACGGAAGGTTCACTTTGGTTTAGCGAATGGGAAGTGAGTCTTGTTGATTTGCCATTTATTGGCGAGATGAACTATGCGAATGCAATGACCGCATGGGAGATGGCTTGTGCTTACGTTGGAAAAGCCGATGCCGGAATGCTCAATCGTTTGTTGGAATTTCGCCCATTAGATAATCGGATGGAGCCGTTGGGCGAGCGAGACGGTGTACAAGTTGTGAACAACTCTATGTGTACAAATCCGATGGCGGTGATCAAAAGTTGTGAGAGTTTGCGGCAGAACTTGCACGTTTTGATGGGAGGTAATACGAAGAATGGGGACTACTCACCCCTGCAGAAATACTTGCAAAGCGCGGGCCATAAAGTGTATCTTTACGGGAGCGATTCAGGTTATCTCAATAGCCTTTTAGGAGGTACTTATCCTGAATATGCGGATTTGGCTTCGGCGTTTGCTTCGGCGGTGTCGGCGGCGGAATCGGGTGAGGTCGTCATGCTTGCGCCAGGATGTGCGAGTTCGGGGCCTTATGCAAACTTTAAGGAGCGTGGAAACGCGTTCAAACAAATTGCCAAGGAGTGGCTAGAAGATGAAACGAAACGGAAGTCCTGATTACTTGCTTTATGCGGCGGCGGTTGTCGCAACTTTGTTTGGGTTTATCGCTATTTGGGATGCTGGGTATGCCGAATCGGCGGCTCAGGGGGCGATGATTCCGAGTGGACTTTATGGTCAAGTTTTTTACGGGTTTATCGGGGTCATTTCGGCATTCTTTCTGAGTCAGCTTGCGCCAGCAAAACTGAAAAAGCTTGTTTGGCCAGTTATGATTGTCACTTGTGTTTTGTTGGTTGGGGTTTTGATCTTGGGGAAAGAAGTGAACGGCGCGACACGCTGGTTCCGGATTGGCAAGTTTTCGTTTCAGCCAAGCGAGGTTGCGAAGCTCAGTTGCGTTTTGTTTATGGCCGCTGGGTTTGCGGGTTTGAAGCCTTGGGTTGCGCCGAAGGTGCGAGGGTTTGGCGATTGGATCGGGAAAGTCGGCTTTGAGAAATTGGTGCGGGCGTGGCCCTTGTTGCCAATTCTCGTGGTGTTTGGTTTGATTGAGCTGCAACCCGACTTGAAGACAGGGATGGTGATTTTGGTGACGTCGGGGATCATCATGTGGGCAGCAGGAGTTTCGCGGAAGTCGTTCGCTATTCTTGGCCTGTGTTTATTGGTTTTGGCGGGGGCGGCAATCATTGACAAGCCTTACCGGGTGACACGGCTTCTGAGCCACTCGGATCGGTGGAGCGATAGTAAGATTGATTCGATTGGTTTCCAGACAACTCAAAGTGAAACTGCGTTGGCAATGGGTGGGGTTTTGGGTAAAGGTTTTGGTCAAGGGCGGGCCAAGTACACCTTGCCGGAACCGACGAACGACTTTGTGTTGGCGACGATTGGTGAAGAAGCGGGGCTCATTGGATCACTGGCGGTGATCGGGCTTTTGGGTTTCATTGTTTTTCGACTGTATACGCATGGGATGCAGCGGATCGACCGATTTGAGAAGTTGTTCTTGGTCGGGGTGAGTTGCTGGATTGGAATTCAGACGATTGCGAACGTTTTGGTTGCTAATGGGGCGGTGCCCGTTATGGGGGTTCCTCTGCCGTTCTTTAGTGCGGGTGGTTCCAGCTTGTTTGCGCTTTGGCTGGCGATTGGGGTGAGTCAAGCGATGATTTCTAGCCCGAACGTTCGAATTGAACAGGGCGGGATGCAAAAAGACGAAGGTGAGCCGTCGGTGCGGCGGGCTTACGTTCGGTGAGAATTCTCGCGACAGGCGGGGGTACTGGTGGACACGTTTATCCGGCTTTGGAATGCGCTTTGGGGGCGCGTGAGCGTGGTCATGATGTTGAGTATTGGGGTTCGCTTCGTGGTCAGGAGAAGTCAGCTTGTGAGCGAGTTGATATGCCGTTTCGTGGGTTTGAATCGGGGCCGGTTTATCGTTTAACGACGATTCGCGGGATGAAGAGCTTGTTGACTCTGTTGCGTTCGACCTCGGCAGTTAAGAAGGAATTGCAGGGGCGGGGGTTTGATGCGGTTTTTGCAACTGGAGGTTATGCCGCGGCTCCGGTTTTGAATGCGGCGAGGAAGCTCGGGATTCCGTTGGTCATTCATGAGCAAAACACTGAGCCAGGCCGGACAAACTTGATTATGAGTCGTTATGCGGCGGCGGTCTGCACGGCATTTCATGGTACGGCGAAGCATTTTCCAAAGGATAAAGTTCATCGGGTGGGAATGCCGATTAGGAAAGCGTTGCGGGCTTCAGCGGAGCAAGGGCGATTGCCGATGGGTGGCAGTCATTTGCCGCAGATTTTGGTGATGGGGGGGAGTCAGGGGAGTCAGTCGCTGAATGATATGGCTTTGAGTACGGCGATGCGGATGGGGGATAAAAAAGTCCGCTGGACTCATGTGACCGGGCTGAGTCATTTTGAGAGCACAATGAACTCGCTTGAGAAGATGGGCGTTCGCTCGGAATACGATATTAAGAGTTATTTGCAAGCAGAGGAAATGGCGGATGCGATGTTTGGTTGCGATGTATCGGTTTGTCGAAGTGGGGCGGGGTCGATGGCGGAGTTGGCGGCTTTTCGGAAACCTTCAGTTTTGATTCCTTATCCGGCTGCTTTTAATGATCACCAGTATCACAATGCGAAAGAGTTTGCGGATGTGGGGGCGGCGGAGATTATTCGGCAAGATGATTTGGATTCAGCAACCTTAGAGTCACGAATTTTAGGTTGGCTTTATGATATGGATCGTCAGGATGCGGCCCG
>JAPUDU010000089.1 GCA_027492935.1 Fimbriimonadaceae bacterium | reverse complement strand
GGCCAATAAAAACGGTGTTGATTTTTATCAATGATAGGATTCCGAGTATTACTGTAAGAAGAGCCAAGTGAGAGTGCTTTTCTGGTGTGTAAGACTCTTCTTTATCGAAAACACGTCGCTTAAATTCTGTGTTGCCCAGGGAGTTCCATCCTGCGGAGAAAAAGAACTTGACGACTTCAAGGATTTTCAATTTTCCTTTTGGAATCGGTGAGTAGTAGCATTCATAAATATCAATAGTTTGCCCAGTTGTGTTTTCAGGAGGAGTTAATGAGATGTAACTTATCTTTGTTTTGCCGTTGTCGGTGGGTAGAAATAAGGAGTGTGCGGTTGCCTCATGCTTGGTAAAAGGTTTCGTGAATTGTCCGTTCTTATTGAGAAAATAAGAATTGATGACAACTTGCGTGGCATCTGTGAGCGTGGCGAGGGGTTGGTGACCACCCATACCATGGAAAGCAAGTACAGCAATTTTTTTATCAGGGCTAGTATCAGACATATTGAACCTTAAGATTTAGTTTAACAAGGTTGGCAGACGATTTGAAGTGAAAGTGAAAAAAATATTAAATGGATTTGGACGGTGGATGTTTATGGGCTGACTCTCAGGTCAATGAGAAATGTATCATATGAAAAGTAACGCGCTTGCTCAAATTTGAGCAAGCGCTTTACTTTGATAACTCGAAGTTTCAGCTTCGGGGTTCGATCGCGGGGTATTCGAGATCGAGAGCACCGGTGTAGATGCATGCGGGGCGGATGAGGCGGTTGTCATCGAGTTGTTCGATGGCGTGGGCGCTCCAGCCAGTCACACGGGCGATCACGAAGATTGGGGTGTAGAGTTCAATGGGGATACCGAGAAGGTAGAAGGCGTATGCAGCGGGGAAATCTACGTTGGGGTAGATATTTTTTTCTTCGCGCATAATTTTTTCCATTACGTCGGCGATGTCGCCCCAGTTGGTGTTACCTTTGCGTCGACCGATTTCTTTTGCAACTTCGGTGAGATAGATGGCTCGACCGTCGCCGACTTTGTATTCGCGGTGACCAAAGCCCATGATTTTCTTCTTTGTTGCAAGAGCATCGCGGAGCCAGGCTTCAGCGTTTTCGGGGGTGCCGATTTCCATGAGCATCTGCATGGCTTCTTCGTTTGCACCACCATGAAGGGGGCCTTTGAGAGTGCCGATGCCGGTAACGATTCCGCTGTAGAGATCGCTGAGGGTTGCAACGCAAACGCGGCAAGCAAATGTTGATGCGTTGTAGGTGTGCTCAGCATAGAGAGTGAGCGCGGCATCCATGACGAGTACGGTGTATTCGTCTTGCTCTTCGCCGTGGAGCATGTAAAGGAAATTAGCAGCAGTCTTGAGACCTTTCTTCGGAGCGATTGGATCCTTTCCGGTAGCAATTCGGTAAGCAGCGGTGGCGATGGTGGAAGCTTTTGCGGTGATGCGAATAGCTTTACGAACGTTGGCTTCGTGATCGGTCGGATCTTCTTGGTTGTAATCAGGATCGAAACCAGCGAGGACGCTGTAGCCAACTTTAAGCATATCCATTTGATGCGTACCAGGAGCGCATGCTCGGAGGGCATCAATTACTTGGCTGGGGATTTCTCGTTCTTCGTCGAGAATGGCATTGAATTCGTCGAGCTCTGCTTGGTTTGGAAGTTCACCTTTGATGAGCAGGTATGCCGTTTCTTCGAATGATCCTTTTGATGCGAGGTCGTGGACGTTATATCCTCTGTACTCGAGTCGGCTGGCTTCGACGGTAATTTTTGAAATGGAAGTAACGCCGCCAATGACTCCTTGAAGTCCGGGGCTGTAATCTGGATATGTTGTTGCGCTCATTTTGCTCGAGTCTCCTTTTTATTCTTGGGTTTTTAACCCTGGGTTAATTAGTGTTCCCTTGTCGTGAGGTGAGTTTACCTATGGTGATTTTCGGTATCGGGTGGGTCCGGGACTGAGTTTATTTTGGTTTTGTATAGGACTCATCTTTTGCGCTGAATTCGGCGTAGTCGATTGTTTCATAGAGTTGAGCACGGGTTCTCATTTTGTCGATCCATCCCGCTTGCGTTCCGGTAGCGAGAAGGTCGGCATAGAATTCTTCGACGGCTTTGAGCATAACTCGAAGACTGGTGACAGGGAATATGACCATTTGGTAGCCGAGGTTATTGAATTGATCGGCAGTGATGAGTGGGGTTTTGCCGAATTCGGTCATGTTGGCGAGGAGGGGGACGCAGGGGAGCGCATCGCGGAATTGGGCGAATTCGGCTGCGGAGGCGAGACCCTCTGGGAAGATGGCATCAGCTCCGGCTTGGACATAGGCTTTTGCGCGATCGATGGCTTCTTCAATACCGTGGACGGAGGCGGCATCGGTGCGGGCGATGATGAGAAAGCTTTGATCGGCCTTGTGGTCAACAGCGGCGCGGATTTTGGCTTGCATTTGGGCAGTTTCAATGACTTCCTTGCCGTCGAGGTGGCCACAGCGTTTGGGGGAGACTTGGTCTTCGAGGTGAATTCCGGCTAGTCCGGCGCGTTCCATTTCGATGACGGTTCGGGCGACATTCCACACATCGCCGAATCCGGTGTCTGCATCGCAGATAATCGGAACCGGTGCAACTTGGCAGGCTCGGGCGGCGGTTGACGCCATTTCTTCGGGAGTAATGACGGCAATATCGGGGAGGCCAGTCAGGTTGTTGGTGATGGCTCCGCCGCTAAGGTACACACTTTTTGCGCCTTGCTTGTAGGCGGCGAGAGCGGTGAGGGCACTGAATGCTCCGGGCATGACGACGATTTCGTTTTTCCACTGGTCACGGAGGAGTTGTCCGGGCGACTTGAGGGGTGGGTGGAGCATGGTTTTGAGGTTACCATTTGATTTTCAATGGCAAGTTGCGTGGAACTCAGAAAAGAGGGTGGTGTCGGAGGCTTTAACTCATGTTTGGAGTTCAGAACGAAAAATAATGAGGCAGTATTTGGCTCGGAATTGGTTTGCACAAAAGACTTTCCCAGATAAGGAATAGTTTATACTAGACGTGTGGATGCTATTTGGATTTTGATTGCGGCAGTGGTGGGCGTGGTTGTCGGTGGGGCAGGGGTTTGGTTTTTATTAAGGGGAAAGGATTCTGGAGTTACCACAGAAGCTGTGGG
>JAPUDU010000088.1 GCA_027492935.1 Fimbriimonadaceae bacterium | reverse complement strand
GCGCTCCCCTGAATCTTCCGTAAACAGTCACTGAACTTCAGCTGCCAACGACCACAGGCACAAGCGGGGTCCGGCACAAGCGGGGTCAGGTCTTTACTTTTTCCCGGATACATACCATCACTCTTTATCACGAAGGCAAGAAGAAAGAGCTGACCCCATGCGTGCGTGTTTTCGGTGCAGAAGCCATCCCAGCGTTATGGCCGCAATCGACCCTTTGCAGGCATTCGGGGTTAGGCTCGACCCTTGACCGTAGTCAGAGGCACTGCTGCCATTCGGGGACGGGGATGTGGGGCAGATCGTCGGCCACAGAAGTTGTTTTCGAGGGGCTGACGCCGCCTCCATAATCGCAGCGTATTTGAGCATCGGCTTACACCCCTGCGATGTCGGCATTAGGATCCGTTGTGACTTCAAAGAATGGAACCCCTCGTAAGTCATAAATGTCGCCCACCACTTCGAGCAACGCAGAAACGATGTCATTCCACTCATCATCTGACTTGTTGATCTCTTCATGAATGGGGCGATAATGGACGACGCCATTTCGTAAATCGTAGATCTTTCGAGCCGCTTTTTCTGCTGTGGAGATCTGGTTCGCCGGCGGCTCTTGTATTCTCAAAGCGGCAGTCAGGCTTGCAAGGCAAGTGGGACTGCAGGAAGCCAGGAGTTTGCTAAGCGCATCATCTTCCTTTGGCCGCCAAGAAAGGTGGCGTTCAAGCAATGCTGCAAGATCCCGTAGCGGAAGCGTCGAATGCCATTGGCCCTTTAAATCTGACACTCGAGGTTCGGCGTAAAGCTGTTCCAAACATCGGTATGCTTCTAAGTACAGGTTCTCCCACGAAATTGACATTAGCCCTTGAATAAGATTCCGAAAAGGAATGAACTTAGAGCCGAATTCAAATATTGTTTGGAATTTCTCAATTGTGACACTCGAAAGTTGAATCGGACCGTCCGTGTATGAACGTACAAGTAGCGCACCCAAGACCCGATGGTCTGATTTAAGGTATGGCTCGTCTTGTGTTACGCGGAAGACACTCGGCCTGGGAAATAACTTTGCAACAGCATCAAGCTCGTGTCCATCGTATCCAGCAACCCCCACGAAGTCTTGTTCAATGACATCTTGTATACCGTATCCAGAGATAGAGCTTAATGGTTGGATGCGAGCCTCAACGACTCCAATTAAAAAGACTGCCGGCGTGAGTTCGGCAATTTCAAGTCCAAGCGGCAGCTGATCCGGCTCAGCAAGGCCGAAAACGCAGAACAAAGTTTCGCTTTGGAACGAAATGCGGACCATCCGAACTTGGCGCGAAATGGTGAGAACAAGGGCGTCCGCGCCAGCCATGAGTGCCGCATCCTCGTCGCTCAACCGGCGGATGAAGCGACCCTCTGTCGCGTTCGCGATTTCGACGTTAGACTGCTGAGCAGCAACGATTAATCGTTCGAAAAGCAGCTTGTTCATTTTGATTCGGTTACGACTTGCCAAACTATGCTCTCCAGCAGACCTCAAGTGTCGGCAGCTCAAACCTCACTTCAATCAACACTTTGAAAGCCGTCTCAAAGAAAGTACGCTCGTAACGGCCAATGGCGGAACGCTTCTGCCCTTGCACGCGCTCGCTCAGCACGTCCAAGCCCAAGAACACCCGCAACTCTTCAATGGACATAATGCTCAGGCGTTCTATGAGTTTGCTTGCTCCTTTTTCGATTGTTATCAGCGCTGTTCGGCTCTCATCGGGCGAGCGGTCGCTGCCCAACCGACCAAGGATAGCGAGCGAGCACGCGACGACGAAGCCAATTCGCGCAGGCTGGCTATCGAAGATATGCCGGCCACTTTTGAATTTTGGAGAGACGAGTGATTCTTCGATGTCCGCGTCTAATTGATCGAGGCGCGAGAACGCTTTGTCAAGGTCAACAAGAAGTTGGACCACGGGATAGAAGTAGTGCGAGTACTTTCCCGTCGCGATTGCCTCGGCCATGTCGAGTCGAGAAAACTCCTCGGCGAGGCTCTCTTGAGTGTCAATATCGGTTTTTCGTAGGCCAAAGGCGAGATAAGCTTCGATTAGGCTTTCCGGACTGAACTCCCCGCCTTTCGTTCGTCGCTCCGCAGTATTCGGATTCAAGAGGCGTTCGAATTTCACATGCGCCTTAAGTTCCTCGACCAAGGGTGCGTACACGACCTGAAGTTGCCGTTTTAGGTTCCACGGCACCTGCCCGGTGTTGAGCACTAACATCCTGTAGATTAGGCTGTCAGTCTTGCTGGAAACCCAGCACTCAACTCTCACCACTCCTTCTGCCACCTCGGGTTTGTTTTTCGTCGCTTCTTGGAGTGCTGTCGTACGCTGCATGCCGTCAATGATCGAAACGCAGTCTTTCCATTCACCGACGATCGCCTTCTCCGTGTCATCAAACGACTGATCGGCAATCTTCTTGAACTCACATTCTTCAACCACGACACCCAAGACTACCGGAGGAAGGATAGCGCCTTGGGCAATGTCATTGACCATGCGGGCACGAATTCGCCTCCCAGATGTTGTCGTGAGAGCTACTCGTTGATAGTTCAGGCCTCCACGGTTTAAGTAGGCCGATTCAACAAGGTCAAGGTAATCCTGGACCTTCATCGTTGTCATTAGTGACCAGCAATCAACTCTGTTGTCAAACAAACGGTTTTTGGTAGTCATCGTGTTGCTCGCCATCATGTTTCCAATAAGGAGGAATATCTTTGGGCCCGTGCTTTCTTGGTTACCGTACGGGCGTTGTGCTCCGCTGTCCGATCGTATACGACTCCATTGTGCCATGATGCACCGGGAAGGCCGATCTATCGAAGCTCGCCATCTTGTTGTGAACGACGGGTGCCCGGATTGCTGCTGACATACGTTTTGCTGATTTCAGCTACCGGGATTGGCAGCTTATGGCCGAAAGCGGCCCGCAACGACGTATGGAAACGGAGTTAAAGAAATCCGGCGGCCGTTGAACGCTTAGTGCCTCACGATGAACCGCCATTTGTATAATATTGCGCTATGGCAGGAATCTTGGCGAGACAATTCATATAATTGTTCAGTTTCGGCGCCACGGTTGCGATCAAGTCGCTTGGAATGTGATCCAGTTTCCCGGAACTGAGCCAACGCAGGATAACGAAGGCTT
>JAPUDU010000087.1 GCA_027492935.1 Fimbriimonadaceae bacterium | reverse complement strand
CTATCCTTAACCGACAGAATCCATGCCCGACCATCTCACTTCTATCATCTCAGAAAACCTCAAAGACATCAATCAGCGGATTGAGTCGGCTTGTAGCACCGTAAACCGCGACCCCAATGAGATCGTTTTAGTTGCAGTATCAAAGACCTTTTCCGTCGATCATATCCAAGCGGCTTACGATTTGGGCATCCGCGACTTTGGCGAAAGCAAGCTCCAAGAATTGGAGACAAAGGTCCACCAATTACCAAACAACATAAATTGGCATTTTATTGGCAAGATTCAATCCAATAAGGCCAAACAAGTAGCTACTCTCGTTAACACTATTCATTCCATAGAGAACCAACGACAACTTACAGAAATCAATAAGCAGGATCGGACCATTGACAGTTTTATTCAAGTCAATATCGCTTCAGAACAACAAAAATCGGGAATTTTTATTGAAGACCTTGACAAGGTCCTTTCCCATGTTCTAAAGTGTAATCAAGTTCGGTTTCGAGGACTGATGACCATAGGGCCAGTAGTCTCCGATCCCGAAGAAAGCCGAATCTATTTCCGTGAACTCGCGAACTTAAATCGCAAAATTGGCGGAACCCAACTCAGTATGGGAATGAGCGGCGACTTTGAAGTGGCGATCCAAGAAGGAGCAACCCACATTAGAGTCGGATCGGCAATCTTTGGAAACCGCTGAACAACCTAAGGAAGGGACAACCAAATCATGGAAGAGACAATGGAACGCATTACCGTAGTTGATCGCATTCGCGATTTTTTTAACCGAGAAGACGTCGAAGAATTCGACACCGATCACGTACCCACTCGGCCAACTAACAGCCTTAAGCTCCAAGCGGCTCACCGCTACCACGTTACTGTGCGGAGCCACATTGTTTCTTTCCAAGATGCTGTCTCAGCCGCTGATGGCCTTAAGCGAGGCGAACAGCAACTCCTTAACCTCAGCAAGTGCCCCGAAGATTTGCGCGAAAAGATCAAAGACTTCATGTGTGGCGTTAACTACAATGCCGAAGGTGCATGGGAAGAAGTCGCTGAAAACGTCTATATCCTCGCTCCTGCATCTGCCTACGTTGAAGTTGCTCCGGCAAGTCAACGCATGGTCGCTGGTCGAAACTAAGCAATTTTCTATAGAAGAGCGATAAGCAATTGGGAACACCTGATTACCCTCCGAGTTGGCGCTCGGAGGGGTTTTTTATTCTAAATCCGATATAATCAATCTATGTCTGGATTTACCGTCGCTAACGGAAAAATCGCCAATTACCCCCAAGATCAGGTGGATACCGATCGGATCATTCCTGCACGGTTCCTGACAATGGTCACAAAAACCGGTTACGGTGACCTTCTCTTCGCCGATGCCCGCAAGCAAGACGATAATTTCTTTCTCGATCAACCTTCTGCCGCTGGCGCAAGCATTCTCGTCGTTGGCACAAACTTTGGCTGCGGTTCTTCCCGCGAACACGCTGTCTGGGCTATCCAGCAAGCTGGTTTCATCGCCGTGATCGCCCGGAGTGACGATGATTCACCCGGCTATAGCGACATCTTCCGGCAAAACTCTGCAAATTGCGGCCTTCTCCTGATTGACCTCCCTGCCGACCTCCATTCCAAGATTAACAATCTGCCGCAAGGTACTGATATAACAATCGATCTTCCCCGCCAGGTCGTCATTTCCAACGGCGAAGAAATTCCGTTCGAAATCAACGCCGCCACAAAAGATCAGCTCGTCAAAGGGCTTGATCTCGTCGGAACAACTTTAATCCACGAAGACGACATCGCCGATTTCGAATCTAAGTGGAATAGCTTTGCTCCCGCAAAATAAAACTACAAAACGGATTCCACCCCTTAAACGTCAAAACAAGTAGAACAATGCCAATGCTTTCAAGTCTCCTTCTCTACATAGCGGTAATGCATCCAGATATGCAAGAACAACCGGCGCAAGACCAGCGACAAGTTGATCAGCGTTACTTCCAACTTAAAGACCTTGACACCGCCAAAATCAGCTTCAAAGAAGAGCATAAAATGACAGTCTGGGTCATGGATAACAACATGAAGCGCGCCGAAGGCATGATGTTCCTCAAAGACACAGACTTCAATGAAAAGCAAGGCATGATTTTCGTATTCACTGCAGCCCAAGAACTCCGATTCTGGATGCGTAACACTCTCGTTCCGCTCGACATCGCTTACGTTGATGAAGCCGGAAAGATTTTAAGCACTTACACAATGAAGGCCCTTGACGAAGATACGGATTACAGTTCTAAAGGCCGAGCAAAGTACGCTATCGAAGTAAAAGCTGGATTGTTCAAAAAACTTAAAATCATGGCGGGCGATATGGTGCAAATCCCCAGCACCATTAAAGCTAAGGATTAAAGGCTTAACGATTCCTGCCTGGTCATGCTATAATAAAGCCTGACAAACAGGCAGGAATCCGAGAACGAAACGGGTGACCGCAAGGGTCGCCTTTTTTTGTTATCGAGACAAAAAATCTGGAGTCTACAAAGGAACGGCAGCAATGGACATCTTACAACAGCTCAGACAAATTGCTAACGAACGCGAGCTTCCCATGGAAGAATTGGTTTCCGAACTGGAAACTGCGCTCGCAGTTGCGTACAAAAAATATAAAGGCGTGCAAGGTGAAATCATTCTTCGCCTCGATAACTCCGTACCAAGCGGTGCTGTTATCGAAAAAGAGGTTGTTGGCGAAGTCCTCGAACCAAGCATGCAAGTAAGCATCGCCGTTGCCAAAAAGTATAAAGAAGACGCTCAAATCGGCGACTTCCTCCCCTTAGAAGTTGACCCGAACACATTTGGACGCATCGCCGCCCAGACGTTCAAGCAAGTCCTGCAACAAAAATTCCGCGAAGCCGAACTCCGCAAACTCCATGATCAATTCAGCGACATGGTTGGCGAAGTCATGAGCGGCATCGTTATGCGGCGTGAAGAAGGCAACGTCCTTCTCCAAGTCAACCGCCTCGAAGTTGTTCTCCCAAAGCGGGAGCAAGTTGGAACTGACGACTACCGCCCGCAAGAGCGAATGCGCGTTCTGGTTCTTAAAATCGAAGAAGATCGACGCGGTTTCCAAGTCATCGGTAGCCGAAGTCACCCCAACCTTCTCCGCAAGCTCCTAGAACAAGAAGTCCC
>JAPUDU010000086.1 GCA_027492935.1 Fimbriimonadaceae bacterium | reverse complement strand
ATGAGATTTTCTAGCCTTTCAGCAACTTGGATTTCTTCTTGTTGGCGCTTGAGATAACAATCGTAGATAGCAAGAATTTCGATTTGTTCTCGGACTTCATGGGCGAGGCGCTGGTGGTTTTCTTCGGTTAACTCTGTAAGAATTGTCGATTCGATCTCGAGGTGATTGAGGGTGGTTTCGAGGTGTTTGAGAGACATATTCGGACGCTTGAGGAGATCAAAAAGCGATGCTTTGTTCTTGATGGATCCAATTTCTAGCTTTTCGAGTTTGGGATTTTCAACTTCGAATATGTAAGTTTCGTCGAGCTCGGTTCGGGCACGGGAGAGAAGGGTGAGTTTGCTTTCGAATCGTGAAATTCTTTCTTGACTGGCAAGTCCAATTTCGGTTGCAAGGGGTGTGAGGCGTTGATCTGCGTTATCGTGGCGGAGGAAGAGGCGATGCTCAGCGCGGGCGGTCAGCATTCGGTAGGGGTCTTCAACACCTTTGGTGACGAGGTCGTCGATCATGACGCCGATGAAGCTGTTATTGCGAGGGAAGATGATTTCGGACTGGTCAGTCGCAAAGCGAGCGGCATTAATTCCGGCTACGATGCCTTGTCCGGCAGCTTCTTCGTAACCGGATGTTCCATTGATTTGACCAGCGAGGAACAGGCCAGGGAGAAGCTTGGACATTAGGGTGGGACGGAGTTGTAGGGGGTCGGCCATGTCGTATTCGACAGCGTAGCCCGGGCGGATCATGTGGACATCTTCAAGACCAGGAATTGTTTTTAAGGCGGCAAGTTGGACCTCGCCGGGCATCGAACTGCTGAAGCCTTGAACATATATGGACTCGTCGTTCCACATTTCTTGCTCGAGGAAAATCGGGTGAGAATCCTTGTCAGCAAATCGAACAACCTTGTCTTCGATGCTTGGGCAGTAACGCGGGCCGACGCCTTCGATCTGTCCACTAAACATGGCTGATTGGTGGAGGTTTTCGCCGAGAATTCTATGGGTTTCGGCGTTGGTATGTGTTTGCCAAGTGGGAAGGAGTTCGCGGGTTTCGAAAGTGCGGTCGTGGAGGAAGCTCATGGGGCCAGCTTCGGGTTCGGATGGCATGACTAATGTCTTTGAGAGATTTAGACTGCTCAGTGCAATACGCGGTGTCGTGCCGGTTTTGAACCTGCGTTGACGAATTCCAAGGTTTTTCAGGAAATCTGAGAGATTTTTGACCGCTTGGTCACCTTGTCGGGCGGCTACCGTTTTGGTTTTGCCTTCGTGGCAAAGTCCGTTGAGGAATGTACCGGTGGTTATGACGACGGATCGAGTGTTAATAGTTATGGACTGATCGGTTCCGACAGGCCTCGCTTCGATGCTGGTGATAGTGTCGCCAGTGGTGTTGATGGTGAGGACTTCACCTTCGAGAAGAGTTAGGTTTAGCTGGTTAGCGAAGACCCGTTGCATGAATGCGGGGTATTCGTTTTTGCAGACTTGGGCGCGGAGGGTTTGGACAGCTGGCCCTTTCCCGGTGCCAACACGTCGGTTGTGGGTGAGGGTGTAATCCGTTGTGACAGCCATCTGACCGCCGAGGGCATCAACTTCGCGGGCGATATGGCCTTTTGCGGGGCCGCCAATGCTGCAGTTGCAGGGGAGGTGACCGATGCGGTCGAGGCGGAGGGTGACGCATAACGTTTTGACGCCCAGGCGCGCGGAGGCGAGGGCGGCTTCGATACCAGCGTGTCCGGCACCAACAACGATTACGTCAAAGTTTTCCACTTGAGGTTGTATTGTGACAGACCCAATTGAATCTTCCCGATCAGAGAGGTCTAAGGAAGATTCAATTGGGTCTGCTTGCTTTATGAACGAAGGGCGGTAAGGGGTTAATCGTGCTCTACTTCGGGCTTATTATCAATGTTGTGCATGCCCCAGTTATTGATCGCTTCGGGGGCAAGGCTTGGGAATAAGGTTTGGTTGAATCGGAACCATTTGGCATGTCCGTCGGCAAAACTGTAGTTGTTGCCGCCCATGTGTCGCCCGGTGTTTTTGGGATCAATGACTTGTGTATCCGTTTCGACGTCGCCGATGGTGTAGCCCGAGCCATCAAGGAATCCGCGTTCCCAGTTGCCATCTGGAGCTGAGGCCCATGCATGGTAATCGAAGAAGGCGATGTTGGGGTTTCGTTCGGCAATGATGATTTGCTCGGCGGGTTTATCGAACTCGGTCATGCTGGCTGAGTGGGCGAAAAATCCGTTGATGAGGTAATCGGTGCGGTTAGGAAGCCAATCTTCCAGGGTCATCCAATCCGGGAAAATTGTGGGATTTGAATTGACATTGGGATCATGAAATATCTGTTTATTTTTGATGTACGGTTGGAGCGGGTTGAACCAAGTGTAGAGGTCGGCGATGGTTTCACCGGCTTCTAGATCGTGGTGGGAAGTCATACTCCGGTCGTCATAGTCGCCGGCATACAGCATGATTGAAGTGACAATTTGTTTGTGGTTGCTCAGATCTTGAGTTTTTTTAGCGGCAGCTTTTGCCTGGGCGAAAACAGGGAAGAGGATTGCGGCGAGGATCGCGATGATGGCGATGACAACCAGGAGTTCGATGAGAGTAAACGCGGTTCGCTTTGACATAGTGCAACTATATTGCATTATATTTGCAATAAAATTGCAACATATTTTCAACTTTATTGCAATTTAGTCCTTTTCGAGGTCGATGAGTAGAGTTTCTGCGGCCGGGAAGTCACGTGAATTGATGAGTTGACTGATTTCATCTAGTTGGCGAGGCTTACGATCTTTGCGACGGAGTTTGAGCAATCGGTAGGGGAGTTGGAGATCGAGGGAGCGGATGGTGAATTGGGGATCAATGCGTTGCTTACGGGCGATTTGGAGCTTTTCCAGATCTCGGGTTTGGAATTCGCGAGAGGGCTCGATTTGAGTGCCCTCGCCCCAGTCGTTCCAGGTGGCGATTTGGATGATAGGGGCTTGGCTTTCGAACGCTTTTTTGAGAGTGGAATCGAAAGTTTTGCCGCTCTGGTCTTCAATTGTGCCGTGGGAAGCGTGGATCTTTGCTTGGGAGTAGATGTCTTGAAATCGTGGGTAGGCGACGGCGATCATCTGGGGCCAAGCTTTGGATCGGTCGTAGAAATTATCGAGTTGGAGGTGACT
>JAPUDU010000085.1 GCA_027492935.1 Fimbriimonadaceae bacterium | reverse complement strand
TTAGGGGGGTGTTTCCTACCGCTCAACTGGGGTGAAATCTTCCGCTTGAGGGATGTGAAACCTTCCACCTTAGGGGGTGAAAGTTTCTACCTGCCCATAGGTTTTACAGGGTGGATTTTTCCTCTTTTGAAGGGTGAATTCCTCTACCTTAGGTATCCCAAGCCCGCTCGTGGCAAGGCGCACCAGCTATCTAAAGTTCTTTAAAGCTGTTGTTAAATAATAGCAGTAGCATGACACTCCCTTCCCGCTTAAAGCGAGAGGGCTTCGGCAGGAGTGGCTCAAATTTAATTGAATTTTCCTGCTGCTGCTTTTTGTTGCAAACGAGATGAAGCGTCAATTATTTCTCCGTTAAATCGGTAGGTGTGAGTTTGTGAGAACGATGGCGAAAGTCCAGACCAGAAATCAAGTCCGGTTGCCCAGGCTTTGTGAAGAACAGCGCACCACGTTGTGTAAAGGTACAAGACGCCTCCCGGAATTCTTCCTTAGTTCCGGGGAGCGTAAGCGATAGCAGCTGACAAGGTTGTGGGTGACTACGAAACGGGTTTCCGCAAGGATGAACACATTTTAACGGTTACAATTTTGTTTTTTTACAATTGGCTATCTACGACATAAACGTATAACCTACGCTCCAGTACAAAATTATAGACAACCGTATGAAATCAAACACTGCCTTACCTAAGCTTAATCGCCGGATTACTATTCAGGAAATGGGCACTTTTTCGGACAAGCTTCTTATTTTAATGAACGATATCCGAGAGCAGATGCTTGCACCACGACCAAGAAAGAGAGCTCCGTCTTATACCATTAGCCAGTTAGCACAACTTTGCGGAGTCGATCGGACACGGATCAACTACGTGATAGGAAAAGAAGACAGTACGCTCCCGAAAGGTTCATTGCAGGGCTCGGGAAAGTCCCGCGTGTTTACACTAGCTGAAACGCAAGACTGGATTAGGGCAGAGTCCAATATTTTGATGCGTCCTGAAGGCGTATTAGGCGACATCATCGTGGTTGCTAACTTCAAGGGTGGCAGCACAAAGACTACAACAGCCATGAGTTTAGCCCAAGGGCTCACGCTTCGTGGCAAGAGCGTCCTGGTAGTTGATCTTGACCCGCAGGCCAGCCTAACTGAATTGTGTGGGATGTATGCCGAGCAGGATGTAGCAGAGGAAGATACTGTCCTGCCGCTAATCTACGGTGATGAAGAAAATCTTGGGTACGCGGTTAAGGAAACATATTGGAAAAATCTATACGCTATACCCGCCGCTACTCCTATTTCCGCGGCTGAGTTTGCGATCCCAAAGAAGGTCATGCAAGACCGCAATTTCCCATTCTGGCGAATCATTGGTGATGGGTTGCAACCACTTCGAGAGGAGTTCGACTATATCATCATCGATACCAGCCCATCGATGAGCTATTTAACGATCAATGGACTGATGGCAGGTAATGCCATGGTAATGCCATTGGTTCCGGAAAGTCTCGACTTCATTTCATCAACTCAGTTCTGGGGATTGTTTGCTGACCTGTGCCGAACGTTTGCTAATCTTGAGCCAAATAAGGCTTTTGACTTTGTGTCAGTGCTCTTGTCGAAGGTTGATAACGGACCCTCTTCGGCCGCGCCGATTGTGCGCTCATGGTCGCAGCGAGCTTACGGTGACTGGTTGCTTCCAGTTGAAATTCCTCTTTCTTCGGTTGTTGGTAGTGAGGCTCTTGAGTTTGCGACGATTTACGACATTGAAAACTGGCCTGGTGGAAAGAAAACATTGGATCGCATTCGCGACCCATTCGACGAATTCTGCAAACTCGTTGATGAGGAATTTATTGTCAAGTGGCAGGGAGCTAACAAATGAGCCGCCGTGATGAATTGATGAAGAAGAACGCCAATATTCGATCAACCGCGGAAATATCCGATGAAGAAGTGCAAGCCGCAAGCCAGAGTCACCGACCGCGTTCGGGACAAGGGTCGTTCGCACAGAGGCAGCGTTTGGAGGACCAAATTATTGAGTTGCAATCGAAGAATGCTCAAACTGAGGGTGCCACGATCCTTCTCTCCAAACTAAGCCCAAATCCATGGCAGCCGCGCCGGGTTTTCGATGAAGCAGAGTTGGATAAACTGGCGAGGTCGATTGAGGCAATCGGATTGGTGCAACCCATAATTGTTAGAAGTGTCTCGAATCGAGACATTCCTAACAATGAAAACAACAAAGCTGACGCGGCAGCCAACTTCCAGATTATTGCCGGTGAACGGCGCTACAAGGCGCACCAGATCCTTGGCAAAGAATTCATCAAGGCCATTGTTCTCAAAGCCAGTGATGCAGACATGGCTGCATATGCGCTTGCAGAAAATATTGATCGAACCGACTTAACGGCTTTTGAGATTGCTGTCGCTATCCAAAACACCGAAGCCATGTTTCCGTCAAAGACGACGCTTGCCGCAGCGCTTGGCCTTAACAGGACAGCGCTTTACAAGTATCTCTCTTTCTTTAAATTGCCAGCGTTTGTGATTGATGATCTAGAGACCAAGCCTGATATTCTCGGTCGCGATGCCGCCGACGCGATTACGAGTTTATTAACTAGTGCCGGTGATAGAGCGGTCAAAAGCCTTCAGGAAATCTGGCCGCGGGTGAAATCTGGCGATCTGGATCAAGGAAAGATCGTGAGCACTATTGAGGCAGCCCTACGCCATAGAACAACGATTCGGACAGAACGCGACATCAAGAAACTTTTCCTTGGTAAGGAACAGGCTGGTTCGATCACACGCGATGGCGCTGCTCTTACCGTCAAGATTCGAGCTGCTGCATTGACTCCGGAAATTGAGGCAGAACTTAGGTCTGTCGTTGAGCGCATGTACCCATAAACGAACCAAAATACGGGGGTGATTTCTTCCACCTTGCAATAGTGTGGCCCAGTTGTGAACTCCCCACGCTAAACGCCTTGCCGAACAACGCTGGGCGCGATCGTTATGCTGATGCGAAAGCCCCAGACTCTTAGCCGCCTTGATCACCTGGTTTGCTTCGCAAACCTCTAATAGTCAAAGACGTCCGATCAGGTTGAGGGAGTAAATAGTGAAGTGGTTTTTCAGCCTTTTCGGTTATGGAGTACCCGTAATTGACCTCCAATCCTCAACCTGCAATCCGCCGACTCGTTTGAACTCGCCGACATTCGACG
>JAPUDU010000084.1:2302-3178 GCA_027492935.1 Fimbriimonadaceae bacterium | reverse complement strand
CAAAGGAAGTTAGGTGCAAAACAAGGCAAAACAAGCTCAATTGGAGCGGTCAGGGTTGGTCGGGGTACGAACTGGGGCTATGACCGGGGCAATCCAGAGACGGAGACAAGCTGAGCCAAGAAAAGCAACGGTGCAACAGTTGCAACATCCAGCGAAACAACAGGGTGGGTTGGGCGGGAACTACAGACAGCTTAAGACGCCTTTAGAAGCTGCTCACGGACTCTAATCAATCCGAACTCAGCAAATTGCTGATGGTGAAGGTTGCCCTTTCGCGAACAAAGTTCGCTGGCAGTTAGGTAGCAAGCCGCTGCTTCCTGAAGCTCGCCCGTGAGCTCCAAGAGCCGAGCGCGAATGATCAAGAGTCGCTCTTCCAGAGTAAGAACACTTCTCAGCTCGACTTCGGCAATCTCGCCCAGCATCGTCTGAGCTTCAGAATAATCTTGAATTTTGATGTAGCAGCGGATAATTGCTTCCAAAGTATTTGCCCGATCGAGTGGGGCCTCAGATTTTTTGAGTCGAGTATTAAATGTGGAAAGCACAGCTTTGATGAGGCGAACATCGCTGTGCTGGGCCCGTTCGATCACCTGGAGCCCATGCATCCTCTCGACAATGGTGTGATGAGATTCGTCGATCAAAGTTGGAGCCTGCGAAGCCATCTCAAATGCCTCTTGGAGAAGTCTGAATGAAATTGCAGACCCCTTGGAGGCAAGTGCCCGAGATGCAATTCCCCGCATGGCCAACGAGCGGAAGAGTCGAACTTCCTTCCTTTGGAGATCGTCGTTTCCTACGGCGACTGCTAGTTCATGACCTGTTGCGTATCGCCCTTGAATCATCAGTAGTTCAAAGAGGGCGACCTGAAGTTCTTCTCTCAATGTG
>JAPUDU010000084.1:0-2292 GCA_027492935.1 Fimbriimonadaceae bacterium | reverse complement strand
GATGCTTGTAATCAGAAATTCTTTGGCTTGACTAATTGCCTGACGCACATGACCCCTTTGAGCCAAAGTGTTGATTCCCTCTAATATGTTTGACCCGAATTCAAAAGCACCGTCAACCAGATCGGCTTCAGCGAGGAAGTAATCATAATGAAATTGAAGAGCATTGCACAGGGTGTAGTCGGAAATGAACCTGAGAATTTTCTCTTGGACGTCCCGTTCTGGAAGTCGAGTGCCATTGCAGTATGCGCTTACTGATCCTTCAGAAAGGCCAATAGCCTGAGCCAAGTGCTTCTGCCGCTTCTTTAGCTTCTTTAAGCAACGCCGCAACTCATCGCCGTACCGTCCGTATTTTTCGCCGTTATAGTGGTTGTTACGATCACCTTTCATGGGAGTCCTCCTGCTGTCCATCCTAGACCGCAGAAAACGTCTTTGCCCAGGTGGAGGGCTCCCGCTTCAATTCATACCGACATGATACGTGATTTACTCCAGAGACCAAGGAATATTTGGAAAATTTAGTTGCCGCTGAACTTTTAGTAGCTAAAACGCCGTAAATCCCAAATTCAGCGTAGCCTTGTCATATGAGCAGGCGTCCAGCGAGCTGGATTGGAATACCAAAGGGATGGGAAGACACGGGCTTTCCTCCGGAAGACATGCTCATCGAGTTGACCCCGGAGCACATGGCATACGGAACTTGCTTTATCGGCGGAACTGGGTCAGGAAAAACCTCAGCGATGGAGCACCTCTTTGCACAAGCCGTTGCACGTGGGGAATCGGTTATTTCAATCAGCGAACTCGGCGACTTTAATGACACTGTGGCCAACTTGCTGGTTGAAATGGGTATAGATGCTGATCGAATCGCCATGATCGATTTTCGCTCGGGCGAGTGGACCTTGGGCTGCAACCCACTCGATCCCGATGAGCCGTACTTCTCGGCCCTCAATTTCCTCCGCATTATGAAGGCAATTTCAGAGTCGTGGGGAGTGACTGTGGAGGAGACAAGCCGCTTTGCTTGGATGCTCCTTGCCGAAGCCGGTCGGAATATTTTGGAGATCGAACGGCTCTTCTATGACGATGCATTTCGCGAGTATTGCCTGAAGCAGTCACGGAACCCGTCAGTAAAAGCGTTTTGGCGACGGTATGAACAGAACTCAGCTCGCTCACGGCAAGAAATGGTTGGTCCCGTACTCAATAAGTACAGTGTCCTATCAGCTACTGAGCAACTCCGACGAGTTTACGGTCACCCAGAACCAATCGATATCCGCCGACATATCGACACTCCCGGGTCGGTTCTTTTAATCACCCTCGCCAAGAATGAGCAGTTCTTGGCAGCTGACATTTCTGGGGCCGTACTGATTGGAAACATAGCACGTGCAATTTTTTCCCGAGTCGGTCAGGAACATCGAACCCGCACCCGGATTTTCATCGACGAGTTCCAACACTTTGACGTTCAGGATATCGAAACCATTATTACGGAAGGAAGGAGGTTCAACTGTTCGGTTGTTTTGGCCCACCAGTCTTTGGTTCAACTGTCGCCAAAATTGCGCTCTCTAATCCTCAATAACTTCGGTGTCAAATTTGCAATGCGGTGTGGGCGCGATGACGCGACCGCCCTCTGCAAAAACATCGCCGGTGACCCGAACATTCTTGACTTAAACGACCTTCCTCCCGGCGAAGCCTTGATGTGGGTACGTGGCTATGCTCCCGAGCATGTTGAGCTGAACGAGCCATTGGGTTTGCCCAAGTCAATGACCTGGCAAGCTCGTGAACTTCTCCAGGAAGTATATGATCGCTATCCGCCTTACGAACCAGACACCTCCGACTGGTCGGAAATGGAAGAGGATGTCATTGATGTCACCCCAATTTTCTGGGAACCCGAACTTCCTGAGCTAGAGATTTGCGAGATCGTGCCGTCCATTCAGCCCCAAAGGAGCCTAACCCGTGGGCCGAGAGTTCTCACGCCAAAGAAACCAAAAAGCTTGATTTTGACCCCAGAATCGGAGCTCCCGGACAAAGCAATGGAGGACTGGCTTGCGAATTACTGAGCGGGATATCCGGCTTCTCCGTATGATTGCACTGAGCCACGCCATGACCAGAGATCAGATCATAAGAGAAGGCATTTTCAATTCCGTCACCAGGGTGAATACGCGGCTTCGACAGCTCATCGGCCTTGGGTTAGTTCGTCGATTGGAAACACCGTTCTTCAGCCAGAGCATCTATTGCGTCACGCCAAAGTCGGCGGACTACTTAGGTGAGCGGGTTGGCCCACTGGTTGCAGGGCGGATCGGCTCCCCC
>JAPUDU010000083.1 GCA_027492935.1 Fimbriimonadaceae bacterium | reverse complement strand
GTTGTAGCTTGGCTAAAGTTCCAAAGTGTCTTGGTGTAGTTCCCGTTGTAGTTGGTGCCCCAGTTAACGCTACTTCCAAGAACGTTGACAATAATCGTTTCGCTGCCGTTTCCACCAAAAACGTCAATCGTTTTACCGCCACTCAACAACGAACCATCTATTTGGTAAACGTTCAAACCACCAACATTCGAGATGTTTAGCTTGTAATTGTTTGAATTGCTCGTATCAAGCGCCATTCCCGAAAGAGAAGCCAGAAAAGTTGATTGACCTTGACTGTAATTAAATTGGTTGGTAAAGAAAGTGTTCGTAACCAATCCTGAGTTTGCAAAGTAGTTGCCGCCGCCGTTCATTAAAGGCGCACCTGTAACCGCGCCACCCATATAGGCGTTACGACCACTATTCACTTGCGATGAACCTGGGTTCGGGCCACCACTAAACGTTCCGCCCAAATAAAGGCCAATATTCGTAGCTGAACCAATACTCGGTGACGGACTAGAGTTGTTAATCGAAAACTGATAATTGTTCTGAGTCGTCCAAGTCCCGCCAACCGCAACTGCGCCATCAGATTCTCCGCTTTGAGCGGTAACGCTTCCAAAAATGACTGCGTTAAAATCATTTGCTGCGCCCAGGCCAACTGCTGAACTGATACCCGCGACAAAAATCGCCGAAAACGCAACAAGGCCACGACTAAGTGTTTTTTTCATTTATGTTCTCTTCTCCAACTGCACAAATGCGCAATTTAATTGCTATGAGTATGACTACTTAAAGCCTACATTCAGCTTAAAATAACTACAAAGACCCTGGCAAACCAGCATATTCACCAGGGCCTTGCTCGTTCAAATTACAGGGGCTTTGATCCGATATGCCACTGCTTTCTTTTATTCATTTTTTCCGGGCTGATATTTCCTTCATTCTCAATCTTGTAGTTCGTGCGTGTGCCTTCGGTCATCTCCGCATCAACGTCCAAAATCTCCTCGCCACGCTTTACTTTCAACTTCAATTTCGCCCCGGCAACCATCAGCTTCGTCCACTGTTCCTTCACATTCTTCATCGCTGATTCATTTGCGCCTTGAGCAATTCCATTGATCTCAATAATCTCGTCGCCTCGACGAACATTTGTGTTCCGACCCGGTCGACTGACAGTCAAACGACCGTCATCGCCCCAAGCATAAACAAAACCCGCGTCAACAAACTTTTCGGCGTTCGTTTCAAAGAGAAAACCAACTTTTGCCAGCTGAGCCTCAACTGGCAACTCGCCCGGCTTCATAACCCAATTGTCATAGGCCGTTCCGAGTTCAGGGCCACCAACCTCAACCAGAATCTTACGAACATCGCCTTCCTCAAAGCCAGGTTTATTATCTTTCGTTTGCTCATAGAGCGCAAACATCACATCATCCAAGCTCTTCGTTCCACCTGTTTTCTCACGAATTTCTAAGTCCAAGCAGAGCCCGACTAACCAGCCGGTATTGTAATAATTAACCCCAAACCCCGCGCTATTCCCCTGACCGTTCGCCGCTTCACCGACTCGATAACTCGAATCGTAAGGACTCACTTCAAATCGCTGCGCATTAGACCGAGTAGTACGAACATTCGATACAATGCTCCGTTTAAAATACTCTTCATCAAAGATATTGCTACGATAAAGCAAAAGATCCGCGTAGTAATCCGTTACCCCTTCCAACAACCAAAGTGCACCGGTCTTCGGCAGAACATTGTAATCAAACGGCCCCAAAACCTTAGACCGAATCCGTTTCACATTCCAAGCATGGAAAAGCTCGTGACACAAAACCGAAACCGTCCCTTCTCCGACGCCCTGCGCTAATCCAATTGTCGTGCTACTCAGGTGCTCCAATCCCCAGCCTCCATCGGCCGCATTCATTACCGTAAAGTGCCAAACATATTTTTCAAACGGCAATCCACCCCAAAACTTCGACTGTGCCTGACTAATCCTCTGACAATAATCAACCACTTTCGCCCGATCAACCTTCGAGACATCACCGCCAAAATAAGCAATCTCATGCTTAACTCCTTCGACCTCGTAATAGTCAGAAACATAGTCGCCCAATGTCACCGGGTTATCCGCTAAAACATCATAGGTGGGAGCCACAAACCCATCACCCTTTACGTTCAACCCACAACTCGCCCGCCATTTCTCCGGTAAGTTAAACTTAATCGAACACTCTTCCCCAATTCGATCTTTCACGTACAAATAATATGCCGGCCCTGTCAAATGCATCCGATCAGTAATTGGCCCTGTCGTACGGGAATATTTCAAAACGACATCGCCACTCGAACCCGATGCCACAACCCAAGAACCATCCGCCGATTCAGTCACCACCACCTTACGACTTGCCCGTACCGCTGTAACATCTTTAATAAACTGTTTGTTATTCGCCAAGCGGTAAGAACCCGGCGCCCAATTAGGAATCTTTACCTCAACCGCTTTGCCGTCGCTCGGAATAACCATCTCAAATTCCAATTGATTAGAACCTTGAACAACTCGTACCGAATAATCAATTCGAGCCAAAGCAGAACAAGCCAAACTCGCAACAAAAACCGCCGAAAGAAAACCGCGCATTTTTGCAGTATACAAATCCCTGTTCTCAAAACCCCATTTAATAATCTCTTAATCACTCATTGAACGACAGACCCCCGCATTCTTACTGGGTTCTTCTTGAATCCAGCCCGATTCCTCACATATGGGAAAAACTGGTAATTATTATTAGTAAACCTACTGATATAATTTGCCAAAGAAGCTGACAAGCACCATGGCGGGTCGCGGAGAGGAAATACTACTTCTGGCCTCTTCAGGTCTAACCGATAAGGAAATCGCTGATCAACTAAGCATTAGCGTAAGAACGGTTGAAGGACACTGGAGAAGGCTACGTGAACAGTCCGGAAAACCCAATAGGGCCGGATTGATTGGAGAGATGTTACGTCAAGAAGTTGAACGCAACGGACACGAACTCCAAGAAAAAACAAAGCAATTCCTCCGCGATATCGAATCTCTCCATGCTCAAAACGAGCAGCTAAAAAAACAAGCCAGCCTCTTCGCCGATCAAGCCCGAGCCCACTCGACAATTCTTCAACAAGAACTCGGCGACCTGTACAAAGAAGTCAATTCTCTTCGCTCCCAAAACCTCGCCACCGAACATCTTAATGCCATTGTCTTGAAGGGC
>JAPUDU010000082.1:907-3181 GCA_027492935.1 Fimbriimonadaceae bacterium | reverse complement strand
CAGTCTCGGTCATCGCGCGCGCGACGGGAAGAACGTCGTTGGGTTAACGGTTACGCTGTAGAAGTCTTAAACAGTTATAAACGCGGTGGTATCCCAGCTGGTTTGGCCGACACGGATTTTGACCCCCCGTCAGGAGTTGAGAAAGTTTCCCTGAACCTAGTGGAGATATTTTTCCCATCACAACTCTACGTTGGCGAGTTGCTGCCTGAGGTTAAGTTGGCGGGTCGGTCGGGGCGGGCCCATGGCGGACGAAAGGCGATTCGGGAATATCTCAGGGCTGCAGGACTCTGGGCGCCGACTGATTTTGAGATCAATGCTCGCAGGATCATTACGTTTCATCCGTTGGATGAAAATAGCAATCCATTTGCGTCAATCGTTGATTTGGGAACCGTGACCCCGATCAATGCATCCGAGTTTAGCGATATAGACGAGGATCATGAACGGGTGTTCAAGTCGCTGCTAAGGCTCTGTTTTCAGAATAAGCTCTACAAACATGATGTTCAATGGAAGCACGAAGACGGCTTGTTCATCTTCGTACCTCGCCGTGACGGTGACCTGCTCCGCGAAGAAACGTGGACTGGGCAGAAGCAGGCAACACGACGCGTGTTCGAGAGAAAACTGAACAAACTAGACCCCAACAAAACCTTCATTTGCAAGCACTTCGCGTTCTCTGTGGATTTTGTCCGAACAGACGACCGGTGGTTCGCGGCGCTAACCCCCGATTGGTTCTTTAGTTACGGCGATGGATACAACAGGTCCCGCTTTGCCGACCAAAGCCTGAGTTGGCTCAAGCGCAGGGAAATTAACCGAACCGTTGCCGACCACTTTCGATTTCTTGTGTCCTGGCTAAGCAAATTGGATACAGAGGACCTGTTTTCGTCATCGGTTGCCGACGCGTCTCAGATATCTTTCGGGGACGTCGTTCGGTTCAACAACCATCCCGCTCTGGATGATGGGCAATGGTTGCCAATCAAAGATGAGGCGGTCGATGATCCCGACCGTTTTCAAGAGGCGAGGCTATTTGATATTCCATGAAACTTGAACACCTCCACGAGCCCCGCCTTCGCTTTGCAACAGGTGACCACATTTGTCCGCGACGAGGCATTGCGACCTACGGGGTGTTCGACAAGACCCAAACCGTCCGAAGAACCGACATCATGATAGGTGGCATCGGTTCAGGCACTTGTCTAGAAGCGCTAGACCGTTGGTTGGAACGTTGCAGTTCGGCAATTGAAGCGCGTGCCGAAGCGCACCAACCGAACCTCTTTACCGGATTCTGTGGGTTCAACATGGAATCTGGGTTTGGAGCTCGCTTTGTTTTCGGGAATGACCAGTCACGGACGATCAAGAAATCCGACATAGACGACCTACTGCGTATCGACAACTGGCGGGATCGTGTCACCGCTGCTATTGACCTTTACTACGAGAACATTAAATTCCTGGCGCAGAACCGTCATGTGGATGTAGTGGTTTGTGTCATTCCAGATGCGCTTCACAAAAAAATCGCGACGGAGGAGTCCTACGAAGTCGATGACAGCCTAGACACGACGATTGTTGTCCCAAGTGAATTGAACTTCCGCCGAGCCTTGAAAGCCAAGGCGATGCATCTGGGTAAACCCTTGCAATTGATTCGAGCAATCTCGCTTGAGAGCAACAAACGGGGGCAGCAAGATGATGCCAGCAAAGCATGGAATTTCTGCACGGCTCTCTATTACAAATCTGGCCCGACCATTCCCTGGAAATTGCCGCAAGATGATTCCCGTCCTTCGTCATGCGCTGTGGGAATTGCTTTTTATCGCAGCAAGGACTACCAGAGCCTTAACACCAGCCTGGCCCAAATTTTTGACGAACTGGGCAACGGCCTGATCCTTCGTGGAACCCATGTCGATGTCGATAAAGAGGACCGCGTTCCCCGGCTTACATCGCAGCAAGCCTATGACTTGTTGTCGTCGGCCTTGAATGAATACCGCATCGCACTTCGCAATTATCCCGGTCGGGTTGTAATTCATAAGTCATCCAACTTCACACCCCCTGAGATGGACGGACTGCTCCATGCGGCGCGGGAACTTCACATCGATTCCATCGATTTCGTAACCGTGCTCGATTCCAAGCTCCGACTGTTCCGCGAAGGAAACTATCCCCCCTATCGCGGTACGATGGTGTCGTTAGATGAACGCCGCCACCTCTTGTACTCGCGGGGCTCGGTGAGTTATTACCAAACATATCCGGGGCTCTACATTCCCCCAACTTTGGCAATGCGCATCAGAAGGGCGG
>JAPUDU010000082.1:0-897 GCA_027492935.1 Fimbriimonadaceae bacterium | reverse complement strand
CCCCCCCACCACCCCGCCCCCCCCCCCCCCTCCCCCCCCCCCCCCCCCCCCCCCCCGCCCCCCGGACGAGTCACCTGTATTCATAGCGCGCGAACTTCTGGCTCTGACCAAGATGAACTGGAATAACACCCAGTTCGACGGTAAGTATCCTGTGACCCTCGGTTGCGCGCGTAAGGTTGGTGAGGTATTGAAATATCTTGGGGACACCGATATTCCTCAAATAAGATATGGCTACTACATGTGAGATTGGTGATAAGAAGCAACGGATATTCCGAATATTGCTTGATATATATCCGCCTGACCCACGCGCAGAGTCTGACTGGTAACTGCACGTGATCTTCAGCGGCCTTAGGCCACAACCCACTTCATATCAACGCCCCCAGAAGCGGGAACGTAGAAATCGATTTCGCCTTTGGCGCGATATTCCTCCGCTCGTTCATCGGTTAGGTAGATGAAATTGCTTGGCGAGTCGGGCGTGTCTAGCGGGGGACTGCTCCAAGCCTCGGCAAAATGGGCCGCCTGCTCTTCATTGAATCCCAATCGGAAAATCTGCACTAGCGGCTTACGTAAGCATTCCTCGAAAATCTTGTCCTTGGCTGGACGCGCATTTTCAAAGGAAGAACTGGAGAGTTGTTCGATTACTACGCTGGGATAATTATGCCTGACCCAGTCGAGGCACGTTCCAATTTCAAAGTGCTCCTCGGGATCGGCCGCGATGGCGTAGGTGGGTCGTCCGCCATCCTCTTGTGAGACTTGTTCATAGGTTTTCAAGGCAGTCATGGTTGGCATCCTTCAATAGTTGGCTTGTGACTGATGGTTATCAGTCATGCCAAATTGAAAGAGACAGCCCGTGATAGCCATTGAATATGCTCGGCTTATTGAGAAGGAATGCAGCCG
>JAPUDU010000081.1:2666-24975 GCA_027492935.1 Fimbriimonadaceae bacterium | reverse complement strand
ATCATTCGATCCTGCAGTCGGCCTTTATACAAAGGATGGACAGAAACTCATCGAGAACGATGACATCAAAGAAGGAGATCAATCCGCTCAAGTCATCTATCGGATCAAAGAAGCGGGCGAATACAAACTCGTCGTAACCGGGTTCAAAGGTGCTGCCGGTGGACCATTCGCTATGAATCTCAAACGGTTCAACGCTCCACCTCTTCAAGGCACAACGGTCAGCGCAGATTTTGGTGACAAACCAAATTGGCGTGCCGTATCGGTCAAAAAAGATGTTCCAACTGTCATTGCGATTCAGGGCGCCAATAGTCAACTTCCGTCCGGCTATGATGCTAACGGTAATCGCCTAGATAATCAAACCGACGCTTTCACATTCCAGATGGGTGGTCGCTTCACTTTCACTTCTCCATCTGATCAAGAAATCTATATCTTTATCCCTCAAAGTGGTTATAAGAACTTCACATTAGATGCTCTTCCTGTTAAAGTCGATGCGATTCAAGTCGGCACTCCTGTCAAAGGAGACTTACCAAGAAGCCAAGCTATCTCCTATCGGTTTCGAGCCAGCGCCGGCGATCTTTACCGAACAATGGCTGGCCCCGGTCGAGCAGGATTCCAAGTCACGGTCAGACCAGTTAAGGTAGATAACAAAGAACCACAACCACCTCTTTCAGAATTACCAAACCTTTCAAAAACACCAAACTCCTTCACATTCTTTATCCGCGCAGCCGGTGAATATGAAGCAATCATTGCTCATTCAGGTTTCCGCACCACTCCATACACATTGAGCCTCAATAATTTCGCTCAAGCCTGGGCAACCGACACGATGAGCCAAGTTCTTCCTATCGGCGACAACTATTACTATAAATGGGATCTGCCCCTCGGAGTTCTAATTGATCTCTCCGCTGAAAGCGAAGTCTTTGATCTCAACTTCTCCCTCTTATCACCCCAGGGGCACTTAATTACCGATAAAGACGACGATGGCGAATCAACGAACCCCAAGTACCAAATGTTGGTAACTCAACCCGGCACTTACTATCTGCGTGTCGGATCAGTCGGCGATGGCGGTGGTGGCAAATTCAACCTCGCCCGGACAGTTACCTCACCTGATAAATATGAGTCAGGCAAGGTGTTCAAGACCACTGCTTCTAAGCCAGCCCTCCAACTTCTTGAAGCCAAGGCAGGACAGTTCTTCTATCTCTCAGTAGAAAAGAACCACGATATCGGCCTGGCCCTTTACCGTCCTGATGGACGTGCCGTCGGATTCTCATCAATCAACGAACCGAATGGTCGTGTAATCATTATGATTAACCCCGAGCAAGATGGAAACTACCTTCTCGTCGTCACAACCAACGACCCTGAAACCGAAGTCAAATTGACCAGAGTTAAAGTCGGACAATAATCTATCACGAAACGACTTGTCGGCGGCGGATACTTACCCGCCGACCGGTCGAATCAAGTTCGCCTAATTCTAAAATAAATATGTCCCCATACTCGTCAAACTCAAACGGCCCCTCTTCTTCCGGCTTCCTAAACAGGTGAAAAGCTAACCGAGTCAACAAACCTACCATCAACACTTCCCGATCATCTTCCTGCGGGTCAGTCCGTAGCTCATCCATCCCAATCTTGCGCATCCCGTAAGTCCGCGCATAACTGCCATCCTCATCCGACTTCCAAACCACCCGGAAATGAGCCTCGGGTCTCTCACAATTCCCGTTTTTCTCCAAAAATCCACGGAATTCCTCAGCTGTCCAAATCCGTTCACTAACGTGGTCAAAAATAACCGATCCTTCCATAAACTCCGAAAACGCATCAACCATATGCGGCACGAACTGCAAGTGACGAAAATCTTTTAGCCTCGCTTCACTCAAATAGCGAACTTTGACCAACGAACCGCACTTAGCTAATCGACTCAAAATCTCCTTAGTCGGCTCAACATCCTCTTCAAACAAATCCGGGCGAAAGAAAGTCGGATTCTTATCCCGCAAAGCCACTGCCGTATGCAAACGCACATCGGTAAAAAGCATCCCTTCCCTCGCCCCAATACAAGGTCGCCCTGGTCGGTTGTGCGGATTCGAGCTAATCATTCGATCCATCAACTTTGTCTGATCCGGCAACTTAACCTGAGTAGTAAAAATCCAATACTCAGTCAACGAAAGGTAGCCCGGCTCTCGCCTCCCCATAAAAGCGCGCCATGCAAACAATCCAAACAAAGCTAGCCCGAACCCTACCGGAACAAGAATGTAAACCCAGCCGTTCACTCAGGCAAAACTCCCGTCGCCCAATGTGTGGCCAGCTCAGTTTCTTTCGGAGTTAAATAAGTCCAGCAAACTGCGCACAAGCCCGCTTCATTAACCTTAGAATCACGACAAAGTAAACACTGATTAATACGAACTGCTGCCCTCACGATATCCGGTTGGGTTAATGCCCAAACCAACTGATCGCGCGGAATTCCTTCCGGATTGATACGTCCATCCACCTCCCGATTCTACACCCCGCTTACCTGGGTAACCTTCAATCCAATGCGAATAGCGACTTTCAACGTCAACTCTATCCGGGCCCGTATCCCCCGAGTTCTTGAATGGCTCGAAGAAGCCCAGCCGGATCTGGTAGCAATTCAAGAAACTAAAGTCGAAGACGCTAAATTCCCCTTTGCCGAATTAGAATCAGCCGGCTACGAAATTTCAATCCATGGACAACCTCGTTACAACGGCGTTTGTTTCCTGAGTAAAGGCCCCCTCGAAGATGTCCAAACCGGATTTGGTGATCCTAACATGCCCGAAGACGCCCGGATCATACGCGCTGTCTATCAAGGTGTCCAAATTATTAACACCTATGTCCCCAACGGAACCCAAGTTGGCATCGATAAATGGGATTACAAAATGGCCTGGCTCGAACGGTTCGCCCAGTTCTGCCAAGACCTGGCAAAACCCGAAGACCCTGTTATCTGGCTGGGTGACATCAATATCGCCCCTACAACCGACGATGTCTTTGAACCACAAAACAAACTTGGACATGTCGGCCACCACCCCGACGAGTTCAGCCGGCTCAAAACGATAGTGGAATGGGGCTGGACAGACACCTTCCGGCGTCAAACCCCAGGCCCTGGTCACTACACATTCTTCGATTTCCGCCTCCCCATGAGTGTTGAGAAAAATCTAGGGTGGCGAATCGATCATATTTACGCCAGCCCGGCAATCAAAAAGAACTGCAAAAAAGTCTGGTGCGATATAGAAGCCCGAAAGAAAGAAAAGCCCAGCGACCATGCTCCGCTCATCGCTGACTTTGAATTTTAAAAAACCTAAGTTCAAAAAAGAAACAGCCCGGGATTAACCGGGCTGAATCTTTCTGAGAGGAAACACACAAATGAAAATCGTTTAGTGCATCATTTCTTCTGCGAACGAGACCAATTCATCCATTGGTCGCTCACCAAAGAGCACGCATGTATTTCCTTCTACCGACCAAGTCACACTATTGACTCCATTCAGCTTCCCTGACTTAACCGCTGGATTAGATGTCTTTTCATCTAGCCCTTCAATCCGGTCAGCTCCTTGAATCACTGCCAACGCCAAGCCCGGCAAGCCAAGTTGGTCGCGCAAGCCGTACTTTACAAAAGCGCGGTCACCATCAAGGTATCCACCAACGACACTCGTTCGCTGGAACTTTGAAAGATCAACATAGGCCGCTGCTTGAACCTGAGGAACTTGCTTAGCTGCCGTCCCTGAACTAATAGGATCGAACAATCCAGCAATTTGAGTGTTCGAAACTGTTCGTGAACCAACCGTTCGGCTTACAATTCCACCGGCGAAAATCATCAAGAGCAAAGCTCCACAAAAAACCCAAGCCCACTTACCAACAAACGACTCGGTGTTACTAACTTTATCAAGGTCATTTAATCGACCCACACAACGTTGCCAAGCTTCATCATTCGCGATCGGTTTGCAATGAGTGACCAACGCAGATTTCAAAGATTGCGCCCATTCATATTCGGCACTCAATTCTGCATTCTCGCTGATGAGCTTACGTGCTTCTGCCTCTTCGGCGGCTGTCAGCTCGCCATCTGCTAGGGCATGCACCAGTTCAATTTCTCGACTCATTTTTAGCTTTCCTGTTTAAGATAACCCTCTTTAAGGGCATATCGTTCCAACTCCCGACGAAGTATTGTCCGACCTCGTGCAATTCGCGACCTCACAGTGCCAACAGGCACATCAGTCGCAAGCGCAATCTCATCGTAGCTCATCCCTTCCAAGTCACTCAGAAGCACCGCAATGCGGAAAATCTCTGGCACTTGCGCCAATGCTTCTTCAACTTCAGCTCCCAGCATATCATCAAGGAGTTGCCGATCAGGAATTTGCTCTGCTGCACCAACCGGTTCATAACTTGATTCATCATCATCAAGCGAAATCGAATGGCCAACACGTTTTCTTCGTCGATATTTGTTTATGTAGAGGTTGGTAAGAATCCGTAAAATCCACGCCTTAAAATTCTCGCCGTCGAAGCGATCATACGCTTCGTAAGCTCGAACAATCGCTTCCTGCGCCAAATCCTCCGCTTCTTCTCGATCACGAGTCAGACGCAAAGCTGTACCGAACAACGATGGGTAAACCGTTTCGGCCAGACGCTGGAATCGATCGCGTGAAGAGTTGGCTCTAGAGAAGAGCATGGATGCGCGGGATTCTACCTCTGCACATTCCAACAACCACAGTCAGATCAACGTTCCCAACATTCCCAAACATTTCTCAATCCGGGAAAAATACTAGGCCGCAGTGCTGATGTTAAACGAACTCTGAACTTTCTCAAGTTCCTGAGTCACAACTTGCATGATAATCGGGATCTGTTCCGGCGGCAAACCAATCGACTTTGCCAATGCTACTTCTTCAATGACTCGGCCAACACCAGGCCCCGGATAACCACAAAGTGTCGCAATATCGTTTGCCCAACCGACAACACATGTGGTTTCGTAATAATGGCTGTCCTGCTTAGGATCAAGATGATGGCGAATTCCATTAGTCATCAACTCGTTCAACCCCCATTTTTCGGCTAACAGACCGCCAACCAAAGCATGGTCATAACCCATGATTTCCTTTTCAGATTCAATCATGGATTTACCCGAGCGTTTGCTCAGATCAACGGCGTCATCAAACTCTGTTGGCAAAAATCTTTCAAAAATCAAAAGTCCAATGTCGTGCAACATTCCCGTGCAATAGAGTTCTTCGCCCTTAGCCGGAACTTTCAACTTCGCAATAACCCGGCAAGCCAAAGCTGTTGCTACCGAATGTTGCCAAAACTCAATCTTATCAAAGCGTCGAGATTCCGATTTATTCATCGTCATCTGCTGAAAACTAATCCCTACAACCAAACTCCGAATCGCGCTCATCCCCAAAAAGCTAATTGCCCGGCCAATTGTCGGAACGTTTGCACCGCCGTAGTAAGCGCTGTTTGCCACCTTCAAAATCTTGGCTGTCATGGCAGGGTCTTGCTCAAACGCCTTCTCCAACTCGCGTTGGTTCGCGTTTGGGTCATCCGCCAGGCGCATGATTTCTCCAACCGCCTGCGGTAGAACAGGCAGATTCTCGCTCCGCGCCATTCGAATTTCTAGACTCGCCAATTGCACAACTAAATAATAGGAAGCTAAATAACCTCTCTCCAGTAGTTGAAATAGAAAATACTTAATTTAACGTGAATATTCATTCGTTGACATATATATACGGGTCCTATCTCCGAAACCATTTCATGACTGAGTGTGTCTACTTAAGTGTAGGTGACTCAAATACTTGAGTCCGGCAATAGAAAGATGGATCACTACAAAACCCTCGGAGTGGATAAAAAAGCAACCGAAAAGGAAATCAAATCAGCCTATCGTAAGCTTGCACGTCAGTACCATCCTGACCTCAATCCCAATAACCCCGCCGCCGAACAAAAATTCAAAGAGATTAGTGAAGCCCACGAAGTTCTCGGCGATCCCGAAAAACGAAAAAAATACGATCGCTTTGGCGAAGGCTGGGATCAAATGCAAGGCGGCCCCGGTCCAGGTGCTGGTTACGGCCCTAGCGGCGTACGAGTCGAAGATATCGGCTTCGGCACCATCTTCGAAAACCTCTTTGAAGGATTCGCTGGTGGTAGTTCGTTCCGCTCACAAGCTCAGCACATCCCCCCAACCAATGTCGAACAAGAGATAACTGTATCACTCGAAGAACTTGACACTGGCACCAAAAGAACACTCACTTACAACGTCAACGATTCCTGCGCCCAGTGCAAAGGCTCCGGTCAAGTCATGCTCACTAATCGTGGAATGGCCCCATGTCCAAACTGCCAAGGTTCCGGATTAACTTCCCGATCTCGCCGCGTAGAACTCAATATTCCTGCCGGTGCATCAGAAGACAAACGCCTTCGAGTATCGGGTGGCGGAACCCGTGGAAGTGATGGAAAGCAAGGTGACCTCTTAGTGAGGGTCAAGCAAACACCTAACCCAAAGTTCAAAAGAATCGGCAACGACCTCGAAACTGAAATCGAAGTGGATTACGTAGATGCAGCTCTTGGTGGCGAAGCCAAGGTTCCAACTCTCCGATCAAGCGGCACCCTCAAAATCCCGGCCGGAACCTGCTCAGGGAGAATATTTCGCCTAAAAGGTCAAGGCATCAATAAAGGTGATCTACTCGCCAAAGTCAAAATCACTTTCCCCTCCGAAATGGGATCCGCCGAAACCGCCGCTTTAGAGTCAATCCGCAAATCACGAAGCAACAAAAAAGGCAGTAAAGCCAGCGCATGAGAAACAACAAGCAACCTGTATTTATGATTGGAGTCGCCGCCCAACTCTGTGGCATCCATCCCCAAACCCTCCGTCAATACGAGAAGCTGGGCCTTGTCATCCCCGCCCGAGTTGGTGCAAAAAACCGTCTCTACAGCGAAGTCGATATCAATCGTGTCAAGCAAATCCAGCGACTCACCCAAGACCTCGGCGTCAACCTTGCCGGAGTTGATATCATTCTCAAGCTCCTTGATGACATGGACGACATGAGACACGAATTCGAACAGCAGTTCATTGAGTTCGCCCGCGATGCCGAGCTACGCATGGCCGCTATGTCAAAGAACTCGAACGCTCCAATCCGCCAAGATACACCGTTAGTTCCGGTGCCTCAAATCAAAATCAAGCGTCGCTTCGAGTAATCACTACCGAATGACCGGAGGCAAATTTGCCCCATCACTTGTGGGTTCTGATTCTATCTCCGGTTTTGAATAGAACGAACCTAAAGTTAAGGTTCGCCAAACCCACTCAACTGGCCCCATCGCATACTTTCTCAGCCATAGGTGAGCAAACATTACAATAATCACCCAAACCACAACCACCAGAAATAGCAATCCCCAATAATCAAGCTTCCCGAAGAAGCCCAAACCCCAGCTATAAAAGAAGGTTGTGCACAGCAAACTCGTTAATAAATAGCCTGTCAAAGCCATACGCCCAACCGGCGCAAGTAACCGACTCAATGCTGCACCCGGAAACTTCTCAACCAAAATCGCCCCCAATGTCGCATAGCCGATAGACATGGGTGCATTCAATCCATACTCAACAACAATCGAAAGATCGTCCTTTCGTGTCATTGCTATAGCAACCCCAATCACCAGGTTCATCAAAGCCCCGATTCCTCCCACGATTAACAACCCTAGTGTTATCTTAGGGTGAGCTGATGGCTTAGCAAAAATCCCCTTTCTCGCCATCCATAAACCAATCAGAAACAGAGCCCCAAGCTCTAAAAATATAAAGAAAAAGAAGGCTAATGAGATTCCCGCAACCGGGAGCCGGAACTGCAACTGCTCAAGGTAACTTCCCGATTGGAAAATTCTCAGCTCATTGCTCGAAGATAATCGCGATCCACCCCCCCCGCCCGAGCTCCCACTTGCCATTTGCCCTGCTACAGCCCCGATTCCACACAGCGAAGACAAAGCCAGCATGCCAATTGAAATGCCTAAAATAGGTCGGTCTTCTAACCCAGCCATCCACATCACTATAAATGCCGTGAGCGAATACATCAATAAAATATCCCCGTACCAAATAAACACTAAGTGAACCGCCCCAATCCCCATCAAAATCACGTTGCGCTTGAGGTAAGTCAGCGGCCACTTACCCGCCGCCTTCAACTTTCCATATTGCAAAAAGAGCCCAGCCCCAAAAAGTAAACAAAACAACCCGCGAAACTTCCCTGTCACGAACGCGACTCGCAATCCCTCCGCCCAATAGTTCATCCCCGGAACCTCAGATTTGTATCCCAACATCTCCGAAGCCTCCATCCAACCAAAAGCAAAAACGTTTGCCAACAATATCCCCAAAATCGCCACCCCTCTCAAAACATCAAGACTCTGAATTCGACTCTTAAGCGTAGGTGAAACGGTCATACAATTTTTTTAATGCGAATCTTTAATCTTGAGCGGTATTCCCAAGATCAAAGGCTTCCCTTCTATCTTGATGATAACACCATCCTGAAAAACCACCCACTCTTCTTCATCAAGCCCAATACCGACCCGCGTACCGCGTTTCTTCAAACCATCTTCAAAGCGAGAATTACGCTGGCGCGTTCCGAAGTGTGTATCAATCAACCCTGGAAACAGCCCAATTCCTGGCTTTAGTTCAACAGTATCCAGTAACTCCCCCGGCCCTCCGATCATTGGATCACTCATCATCATTGATCCCGCACTTGTACCAAAGAAGTTTACGCCGTTGTCATAGGCCAATCTAAACTCCTTACGCAGCCACTCAATTCCCCAACGCTGCGGAAAAAGTTTTTGGTCACCACCTGGAACCCAAACCCCCTTAGCTTTCTTTAAGTATTCCGACACGTCCGCCCGATCCTTATCCGTAGGCTCAGACTGCGCAAGTAAAACCACATTCTTCGCGCCATGTTTTTTCAAAAACTCTACGCTCGAAATTCCCTTAGGTGGATCAACGCGGGTTTGGGGCATCACCAAAATCAATGATTCCCCACCGCCGCAATCTGCGATAAAAGCTTGAGCAACCTCTTTCGAAGTCGTTCCTCCACCCGCCAGATAGAGTTTTCCGGATGAAGTAGCTACCGAGCCACCAATAACCGCCGCTGCTACTGCCCAGCCGACCAACTGAGATCCCGCTCACTAACTGACAGCCGATCAACCAAAAATGCCAAAGCTTCATCAACCGCTTTCTTCATTTCCGGAATCTCCATATTGACCTCATGCTTCATGCCCGGAATTAAGCGCATCGTATGTTTAACATGCGCCAGTTTAAGTGCTTCATCAAGTCGTTTCGCTTGCATGACAGGAACCAGTGGATCAGCTTCACCGTGAATGGTAAACACTTCCGCAGAGGTCGAATCAATGTAGTTAATCGGACTAAAACTCTTTGTCGTTTCCCCGTTTGGATCGTACTGCTGTCCTGTCACTTGGAGTGAAACAAACCCCGCAACCGCTTTATCAAAATCAAATCTCAAATCTGTCGGTCCAAACAGGTTAAACACGTACTGAACTTTGCTTGACTCATCCGGATACTCCGTCAACTTCTGACCTTTCGTATCTTTAAATCCTAGGAGCAGTGAAAGGTGCCCACCTGCACTTGCCCCTGCCGCCGCGATCTTATCCGTTCGGATTCCGTACTTAGCTTTATTGCTTCGAAAGAAGCGAACTGCAGTTGCTACATCATCCAATTGGGCCGGATACTTACTCTGAGGTGCTAACCGGTAGCTCACTGTCGCCGACGCAATCCCCACTTTTGCGAGCTGCTCACAAATAGCAACCATGTCCTCTCTCTTGCCCCCTGTCCAGCCACCACCATGAATGACCAATACAAACGGGTCACCTTTAGGATTTCTCAGTTCAGGCGCGTAAAAATCTGCTTTGACTTGTGCCCCACCAACAACCGAATAGACAATGTCTTTCTCCGATCCATCACCCGATATCGCCAACGCGCACACCAATGTTGAGAACATATCATCTATTGTAACGTGCGAAAACCAATAAAGGATGAGTGAACGTGCCAAAATGACATCCAATGTCCACAAAATCCAGCACGCCAATTACAATCGGTTGGTTAGAGAAAGTGTCTTTTCCGGATTGGGGCATCAACAAACTCATCGCCAAAATTGATACTGGTGCCAAGACCAGCAGCATCCACGCCGAAAATATCACCGAGCGAGAAGACGGACAAGTCGAATTCGACATAATCACCCGGATTGGCCATGCCGATAAAGTCGTTCATGTCGTCTGCCCCTTCACCCGAAAATCCAAAATCCGATCAAGTTCGGGCCGAGCGCAAAACCGTTACATCGTAAAGACGCGAATGCATTTAGGCGGGGTCGAAAAAGAAATCGAAATATCGCTCAGTTCACGCAAAAAAATGCTCAGACGTGTACTTATTGGTCGCACAACTCTGGCAAAATCTTTCATCGTCGACGTCTCTCAAAAGCATCTGGTCTGAAACCAATGAAAATCGCAATTCTCAGCCGAAATCGTAATCTCTATTCCACACGTCGGCTTCGCGAAGCTGCAACGTCCAGAGGCCACGAGGTCAAAGTCCTCGATACCCTCAAGTTCAGCATGCTCATCGAACAAGAAGAGCCCGAACTCTTCTTTCGAGGAAAGCGACTTTCCCACTACGATGCAATCATTCCCCGGATCGGCTCATCTGTAACCCAATACGGTTGCTCAGTCGTGAACCAGTTTCAGCAAATGGGAGTGTTCTGCGCAAACACATCAAGCGCAATCTTAAACACCCGCGACAAGCTTCGATGCCTCCAAATTCTATCCAAACACGATATCGGCATGGCGCCGACCAGTTTCGTCCGCGACCGTAAAGATATCCTTAACGCGATCAACCTTGTCGGAGGTGCGCCAGTCATTATCAAACTGCTTGAAGGTACTCAAGGTGTCGGCGTCATCCTCGCCGAAAACCAAAAAGTTGCTGAAGCCATCATCGAAACTCTGCACGGCGCAAAACAAAACGTTCTTGTCCAAAAATTCGTCGCTGAATCAAAAGGCAAAGATGTCCGCGCATTCGTCGTTGGCAATCGTGTAATCGCTTCTATGCGCCGTGTCGCCCAGGGACAAGAATTCCGATCGAACATTCACCGAGGAGGCAAAGCTGAACCCATCGACCTCGACCCAGAATACGAAAGAACCGCTATTGAAGCGGCCCGCATCCTCGGTCTCCGGATCGCTGGCGTGGATATGCTCGAAAGCAAAGATGGCCCCCAAGTCATTGAAGTCAACTCTTCCCCTGGTCTCGAAGGGATCGAAACCTGTACTGGACTTGATGTGGCTGGTCAAATCATTGACTATATCAGCGACCAAATCGCCTTCCCCGAACTTGACATCCGCGAACGGCTCTCCCTATCAACCGGTTACGGTGTCGCTGAGCTTGTTGTACCAAACAGCCCTGATTTCCACCAAGTCGCTATCCGCGATTCCGGAATCCGTCAACGCGATGTCATAGTGTTAACCGTCGAACGCGGTGAGAAGCTCGTTTCAAACCCCAAAAGCACATTCCTCCTCGAAGCCGGTGACCGCATCCTCTGCTTCGGAAACCATGAATCAATGCGTGATCTCATCCCGCAACGCCCCAAACGACGTCGTCGAAAGAAACCAGCGGATCAACCCTAATACAAAAGTCCAACTTCATTTAACGCCAATTGGCAGATAAGTAAGGGTTCAAAACACCTCCAACATACGTATAATATCTACATGGCAGATCCGAATGACGTAGCCGGCACAAAAGCACTCCGACAAGAACTCTCAAAGCGCGGACTTGACATTACGCGCACTGATATGCGCGTTACTCACGGTATTGCCTACATCCGCGGAAGTGTTGGCGTCATCAAAGGTGGACCAACCGATGTACGAAAAGAACTAGAAATCATCGCAAAAGTTCTTCGCACCAAACCCATGATCAAAGATGTCGTAATTGACTGCACAATGCGAAGCTAACTCAGTTTCGTTTGCCAAAAACTAACAACTTCCTGGGCATATCCCAGACCATGACCCCGTTCCAATGGTTCGGGGTCAAATAGTTTGTCTACCCCCCACTCTGAAGGAATCTCTTTTGGCGCGTCTGCAGGTACCTCTAACCCACTCAAAGTCATCACCGCCCCCGCCCACATACGCGGCACATTACTCAGTTCGTATCCCCCACCTCCACACGCCAGAATCGGCAAACCAGTCTCCTTCACAATCCTAACTGCGCTCATCCACTCCTGAACCGAAACCCGCAAATGACCAAGTGGGTCATTGAAATGAGCATCACACCCCATCTGTAAAACTATCGCCTGCGGTTGAAATGAATCAATCACCAAGGGAAACACCTCAGCAAAAGCCCACAACCAAACATCACCTGTTGTATGAGCCTCCATTGGCAGATTAACCACTGTCCCGCCTGCTCCCGTTTCCTCAACAAACCCTGTTCCCGGATAAAGAGTCTTCCCGCTCTCATGGATAGAAAGAGTCACAACATCCGGATCATCCTGAAAAATCGCCTGAACACCATCGCCGTGGTGCAAATCAATATCGACATAAAGCAGCTTCTTAAACTTCTTCTTCATCAAAGCCAAAGAAATCGCCGGATCATTAAACACACAGAATCCGCTTGCCCACTCACCTTGAGCATGATGAAGTCCGCCACTTATATTAAAAGCCAACTGAGCGCCTGCGTTCAACTGTTGTGCCGCCTGAACTGCGCCTCCACAATAACCGAGCGATGCCTCATAAATTCCCGAAAATGGAGGCGTATCTACCGACCCAAATCCAAACCGAAACAAATCTTCCTTGCTCGCTGCCCCATCCCCAACTGTTCGCACAAAATCTAAATACTCCTCCGAATGAGCCGTCAAAATATCCTGATCGGTTGCAAAGCCCGGATCAATAAACTCCACATCCGAAACCAGTGATTTGAGCAAAGTCACCGTGCGGGCTAGCCGAATCGGTTTAAGGGGATGCCGTGGCCCAAAATCATAACTCATCATTCGCGGATGATAAAAGAAGTTCGGCACCATCAATCAAAAGAATAGCACCTCTAAAAAAATAGCGCCCCCGCCTAACGACGGGGGACTTATCCAGGGTTTTGCTGAGAGGGCTAGGATAAAAATCTGTTTCTTATGTTGCCTCAACGTCGTGGTCTTCACGGAGTGCTTCACGGGCCAAGCCAAAGGCTCCAGCAACCGCAGCCAGGGTAACTGCTATCGCAACTAGGGTAATCATCATCTAACTTAAATCTTCCTTTACCCCAATGGGTAACACTATTCTTGTTCCCCATGTTTTCAGCTTATTCCCATGTCCCGGCTACCACATTTACCAGGCTTTTAACCATTTCCGGCACCCTTACTGATCGCACACTTACTAGCAGAAAATCATACTGTCAGTACCCTTACCAGGCCGAAAAATCCCCGCAAAAATCGAAGCATACACGCAAACAAACGCGTTCAAGAGAAGGGACAAAGCAACAAGTTCGAAGAGGACTAGCCGATTAGAACTTTACGCCGTAATCGAATCTCATCTTCCAATCGCGGAGATAAGGATTATTGTCCGGCCGACCTTGACCCCATTGAAGGTGCTCAAGACTAAAGCTCAGCGATTGATTCGGGCCAGGTCGTTGCGTAAACGAGATCCCGTAGCTGTGCGCCAAGGAGGTTTGACCGCCTCGAATAAACTGTTGCAGTGAATAAGTGAGTTCAACCGGTGATGCTTGGTCAGCAAACAACGTGGCATTAAATCGTGCCTCACGTCGCAACTGATCGTTTACGTTGTCTCGCTTAATCTCATTCCAACCAAAATCAAATTTCAGTTTAGGATCGTTTTGGTACTTCGCTGTCCAGCTAGAAGTTCGCTCGTCTAGCGGGATCGTACCGAGCAACACACCACCACGATTCTGCAACGCGTTAGTAGATGTCTTGTGCTCTAATGCCAAGAACTTGTTGGCTCGATAACCAATCGCATAATCGCGAATGAACATCGAGCTATCGTCCGGCATTGTCCGAATTCCGTACTTCATTGCTGCTTGGAAAGGTGACTTGCCCGACTTATCAGTAGTAAGCAAGAACGTTCGGTCGATCGCTCGAACACCATCTCCGCCTACTTGGCTATCGTATTTCCAACCAAATCCAATGTTTCCGACTGCTGCCGAGAAGCCCATGTTAATGAACTCCTTCTTCCATTCCAAGAAATCGCGTTGCGTGTCCGTCTTGTAGTAGAACGCAATATCATTCACGCCACCAAGCTTAAACGGCACGGCATTGGCAAAGCTAACGTTGCCAAAGTAATTCTGATGTTGACCATCCCAGCGATTGGTTTGGTAAGTTGCTCCACCGAAGTCTAGTCCAGCAAACTTCCCTGCGCTCAATCCAACATTGGTATTCATTGTTCCAATGTTTTCGCCGCGCGCATCGCGGTTATATCCGTAGTCAAGTCGAATACCGGAACCGAAGTCATACCAGAAACCGTAGTTCCGTCGGACCTCATCCGGCAAATCGCCATCCCGAAGAATACGTTGATCTTCGACGCTCACTCCAAGCCGACCGTTAACCTTCGTACTCAACTTATTGCGTGATTCGGTTTCCCGACTTCCATCGTCGTACTTGGTTTCACTTTGAGTGGTTTGGAAACTCGTAGCCGAATTCAACTGCTTTTCGTAAGAGAGCGTTCGTTTGAGTGCATCCGGCAAACTTTGGTCAGCTCCAGAAAACTTATGATTTTCTTCCTGAACCGTAAGTTTGCCACCCTTGCCCAAGTCTTGTTGAACCGAAGTCGATGTGTATTGAGTATCGATTTTGCTCAGGCCATCAGCGCTTACTGATTGCTCAACAGACTCAAAACCAAGCATAGTCTTCGGCGAAATGCGGATACCAGCGGTGAACTGTCTAAATCCTCGCATTTCATCAAAAATACTGTTGATCGCCGATGTTTCTCGGTAACCAAACGACATCGCATCGTTCGGCTTGTAATTGGCGATCAATTCAGACTGATCGTAACCGATCAACCCTTGCAACAATCCGCGTTCAGCTTCAACCAACTGACCAACATTTTGGAATCCAGCATCAACGCCGCGTTTCCAGTAACTAACGCCAAGTCCGCCAATGTTCAAATCAAGCCGCTGTCGCATCGCTGAACCGGTTGCTTGGTCAGCACGCATCAGATTAAAATCAAACTTACCGTTCTTGCCAAAAGCCGTCTTAAAGTTAAGATCGGTTTTCTGAAGACCATCGATTGTCCCCAATCGTTTTTGCTCCGTATCCATCAGGGAATTCATCCCCTTAAATCCGGTGCCTGCAGTTTGCTCCGAGAAGCTCAGGCTCGTTTTGCCTTTGCTTACCGCAAACTCATTGAGTCGAATCGTCCCCGACTCGTTATCGACAGTAACACGATTCCAAAGCGTCTTGTAATCGCCAAATCCACCAGAAAGGCGCATCGATTCCCGATCAATTCCGGAAGTGTTCAACCCACCAACGTCACGACCGTTTGCTTGTGCCGCCGGATCATACATCCGCGCAACATCGGTAATAAATGAGTTTCTGTCCGCGTCCGTAAAGGCACCTTGGCTACCGAAAGTTTGATCCATCTTTCGGGCAATATGATTAAAGCTCCATCCACCAAATCCAAGGTCAATCGCCGACCCCTTCATATCCCCATTGCTCGACATCAAAGAATCAGAACGGTAATTAGCCTTTAACCAACTACTTGCAACTCCAAAAGAGTAATTGTCGCGATCAATTCCGCGCTCTTTAGAAAGTTGACCTCGATCCCCTTCACGCAAATCCCCAAAGCGTGTAAATCCTTCATCTACTGACTGGCGAGCCCATGAAGCCGTCAACCAGCTATTTGTCACGGAGAAATTAGAACGCCAAATCCCTTGCTCGTCATCCGAACCTCGTACATTCAAATAATCAAATTTGCTATCGGTTCCGCCGCCCTTATAACCAAGACCAAAATTTTGTCGCTCCAAACCGCGCTCCTTGCGCAACTGAGCCCGATCTTCCTCACGAAGACCATCAAATTTGTTGAAGTTCGGATCAACTACCAACGAGTTCCAGTTCAAACTGACCCCCGCCAAACTCGCCGCCGCTGATCTCCAGGTTACGGCCCCCGTGCCATCACCGACAGACTGGATGCCACCGCCAAAACTCATTTGGCCCCATTTGGCATCGGTTAACCCAAATCCTGTTCGCTTAAGCCCTTTCTCACCTTGGAAAGCTTTAATTTGCTCCGCTGTAAATCCAGCTCCTGCAAAAGAAGAAAATCCTGCAAATCGATCATCAATATCTTGGTACTGCAACTGAAGCTTTCCGCCGAGCGCGTTTGTTTGATAGTTTTGAACAATCGCTTTGCCCGTACCCTCTTCCAATTCTTGCTGCGGGCCATCGTCGCCATAAAGGCTTGACGTATCCGACTTCTGCCGATCGTTCACCAACATCAGCCCGTTCAGGCTTCCGCCGCCAAAACTCATTGATGTCGCTAAGCCAAAAATGTTTCCGCTAAGAACGGTTCCGTCCGCCAATCGCTCGGTGTAACCCATCCCCATCAGCGCCCGATTGCCAGGAGAGACATCAAAAGTGAAAGCGTTGGATTCACCTGATGTCACCGAACCATAAATCCCTTCCCGCTGTTTCTTATCGTCGTAGCGGTACGAAACATTTACGCTTTGACCGGCCCGATAAGGAACCTTCAAGTAAATCAAGCCGCTTGCGTAATCGACCGAATAATCTCGTTCTCGAGAAAGAGTTCGCCCCGCCAAAACAACCGTTTCGGATCGTTCGATCAGATGGCCAAATCGCAAGGGTACAGAGAGTGATCCGTCTTTCAAACGAACCATATCAAAAGAGGCTTTCCCGCCCATCGGGGCCGAATTCGTTTCGCCTTTATCAGAAGTAGTATCGACAAGAGGTATCTGCGCCTTACCGATCATCGGCAGTGCAAGTATCGCTAGTCCATATGCTCCCCAGCGCTTTGCCCTCATTGCTGTCTTTTTCCCTTCCTTAGTAGTATAGGCAACTTCAGACTCATTTGAACCAAAAAAACCCAATAAATTCTTGGCTTTGAGGCTTTCTGCTACCTACATCGTGCATAGACGACCCAATAAATACTGGGTTTCACTAGAACAGACTAATTTCAAAAAAAAGTTTGCCCAAGAATCTATCTCGGATGAAAGAAGAAGTGCGCCCAGTTGTCGTCAGTCTCACAACCGATGAGGCTTACGAAATAATTAACCTGTGCCTGAGCAGCGCGGGTGATGACACCCCCCTGTTCCGAGATGCTCTACGCCGATTTGCTTGGGCCATTGAACACTCAAATCAAATCGACGAAGAAGCCGCGTGACGAGTACCCCAACTCGTACTGGCATCCAACGCAACATCCCGCAACAATCCATATTTGTTCGCTAAAATTTCTACACATCCCAAGCTCTGAGTATGCGGATTCATGATCTGTGCATCAAACAACGAAAAACCTTCTTCTTTTAATTTTTTCAACATATAGTGCAGAGCAACCTTGCTCATATCCTTCACCCGATGAAACATACTATCCGCCGAAAAAACTCCGCCAATAGCAGTTCCAAAAACCCCGCCTGCTAACTGTCCATCGACTCTAATCTCACAAGAATGTGCCCACCCTTCCTTGTGTGCGCTCACATAAAGTTGCAACAACTCTTCCGAGAGCCAATTATCCCGATCCCGAAAACAACCCCGAACAACCCCCTCAAAGTCAGTATCAAACGAAACGTCGTAATCCGCCCGCTCAATAACTTTCTTTAAAGAACGGCTGACGTGCATCTCCAAATCAGGAAACACCGCGCGATCCACCGGCAAATAGAATCGAATCTCGCCGTCATCGTCCGTCATCGGAAACGCACCTTGCCGATAAGCCAACCACATCAAATCCGTACTAATCTCAAGATCTTCCAATGTTTCTTCAAAAATTCCCAGTAATCTATACGAGCAATGTCAACCCAAGAATTCTTAAAAACGCAATTAAGCGATGCTGGCAAACAAATCAACGCAGTTTTTGCTAATCTCTCCGCCGAACAGTGGAATGAAAGAATTGTTCCCGAAGCGATGTCTCCTACCGAAACCGCCAACCACCTTGCCGACTGTTACAATGCATTTCTCACCTCAGCCGCCGGAGGCAAACACGAGTGGGGCTCAACCATTATCGAAGACCAATCTCCAACCGGCCTCACAACTGCAATGGCCAATCTCCGCAACAAATGTGTGGCTATCGCCACAGAATCAGAAGACCCAAAAGTTCATCATATGGCTAGCGAATATATCTGCCTGCACGACACCTACCATGTTGGCCAAATGGTAACTTTGAGGCTTAAACTGGGCGAATTTGATCCGTACAGCATCTATTGAAAAAACTTGGCGATTAACTTACATTAAGTCTAAGTTAATCGCCAATAATTAAACATCAATCACAAGCCCAATAATATGTCCCGTCGGTTGGATGTGTGGCTCCAGATCGATGCCCATCTGGGTCAACAACAGTGTCATCAAATTGCCCTGCCCCGCTCACAATCTTTGCATGGCCATCCGCAAAAATCAGCGTTCCACCGCGACTAGACCATTGCTTGTAATAGTTATTCGGCGCGTCACAATCGTAACCATATCGCGAACAATCAGCTAACTCAAAGCCCTTTTTTCGGTCGAAGAAAGCCATCATCTCAGAACGCATCGTCCGCGAATTCGCCGGATCTTCCATCGCTGTTTCGGTGACCGTCCAGCTAACCGTTGCACCTGGATCCCCCTGATAGCTACGGCTGTATCCTGCGACCACTGTATGCAAGCACTTCGTAAAACGGTAACTGCTTCCATAAGCTTCCCAATACGTAGATTTTCCTGTCGTTGATGCCGTAGTTGGCCCACCAGAATCTAGCGGACTCTTAAAGATGTCTTTGTTTTTAGAGTAAGGCAATAACCAAACTTCAACTCCTTCATGTCCCGTTGTAAACGGCGGTGGGGTCGATTGATACGCCATGAAAATAGGCATCGTATCATCATAATCACTAATGTAAAGCTTATTTGAAAGGCCAATTTGTCGAGCATTGCTCAAACAAGCTGTATTCTTCGCCGATTCCTTTGCCTGAGCAAAAACCGGGAACAAAATCGCCGCTAAAATCGCGATGATCGCAATGACCACCAAAAGTTCAATCAAGGTAAACGCACGCGTCTTCATTTTTCTACTCGTGCAAAATTAAAGAGCCCAACTCCGCAATTAAGTCGGAGTTAGGCTCAATTTTAAGGCATCTTGCCTTAACTCCGCATTCCTACGCCGGCATTACCCGGATCAGGTTCTAAGGGATCGAGCGATCAGTTTCGCTTCATCTCAGCCACTTTTTGGCACCCCTTGCGAGCAAGCTCTTCACTTGCAATTTTCTTGACGATACCTTTTTCCTGTTCATCGCCCCAAGTCCGACAAATTTTGCAAAGTTTTCAAGATATCATCTTGCTTCAACCTAAAATCTAAGGCAACACACCATGGCCAAACACACCATCGCAACAATTCCCGGAGACGGCATCGGCCCAGAGATTATGGACGCCACCCTCGAAATTCTCGACGCTGTCGGATTCGAGGCCGAATATATCCCTCTCCAAGCCGGACTCGCTGCGATTGAAAAAGGCCTCGCGCCAATGCCCGAAGAAACTGTCGAGCGCATCCGCGAAATCGGCATCGCCCTCAAATCACCAACCACCACCCCTTCCGGCGGCGGCCACGCATCCGCAAATGTCACCCTCCGCAAAAAACTCGACCTCTTCGCTAATGTTCGTCCCGCAAAAACCCTGCCCGGAATAAAGGGCCCCTTCGCCGACAAAAACCTCGACATCATCATTGTCCGCGAAAATACTGAAGACCTCTACGCTGGCATCGAATACATGGCCCATCCCGATGTTGCTCAGTCCATCAAAGTCATCACCCGCCAAGGCTCCGCCCGCTTATTCGAATACACCTTCAAAATGGCTATCGAACAAAAGCGCAAACAAGTGACCGTCATTCACAAAGCCAATATCATGAAGCTCTCCGATGGCCTCTTCCTCGAAGAGTTCTACAAAGCCGCCAAGCACTACCCCTCCATCGAAGCCAAAGATATCATCGTCGATAACTGTTGCATGCAACTTGTCACTCGGCCAGAACAGTTCGATGTACTCGTCACCGAAAATCTCTACGGCGATATTATTTCCGACCTTTGTGCGGGACTCGTCGGCGGTCTCGGCCTTGCTCCTGGTGCAAACATTGGTGTCAACTGTGCAGTTTTCGAAGCCGTGCACGGTTCCGCCCCCGATATTGCCGGCAAAGGTGTCGCCAACCCGACCGCCCTCCTCATGAGTGCAGTCATGATGCTTCGCCACCTCGGTCATCACGATAAAGCCGACAGTATTCAGCAATCCGTTCTCCGAGTCTGCTCCGACGGGAAATGCCTCACCATCGACCTCGGCGGCAAAGCCAGCACAGGCGAATACGCGCGAGAAGTCATATCCGCCGGAAAAGGATAAACTTAAACCTTGAGCGAATCCCCCACTCTCCAATCTATACAACCGAAAATCCTGCTCCTCGGCAGCCAAGGGATGCTCGGCACCGACCTGCTAGCCGCTTGCCTGGCCCGTAATTGGAATGTAGATTCTCCTTGGTCCAACGACCTAGATATCACCAACCCTCAACATCTCGAGAAAATTCGTGGCCGCAACATCGGCCCTTACACCCATATCATCAACTGCGCCGCTTATACCGCCGTTGATAAAGCGGAAAGCGATGCTATGGCCGCAATGCGCCTCAACGCCGTTGCTCCTGGTCTACTTGCCTTCGCCGCCCGAGAATCCGGCGCAAAATACATCCACATCTCTACCGATTTCGTTTTCGATGGATTCTCCCAAACCCCATACTCCGAAACCGATCCCCCCAATCCGCTCGGCGTTTACGGAAAATCTAAGCTCCAAGGCGAACAAAACGCCATTAAAGAAAACGACCAAACACTCATTTTTCGCACGAGTTGGCTTTACGGAAGCAACGGAAACTGCTTCCCCAAAACCATGGTCACTCACTTTCTGAAAGGCACTGATCTCAAAGTGGTCGACGACCAACGCGGTTGCCCAACATCAACCGTCGATCTCAGCCAGTCCATCTGCCAAGCAATCGAACTAGCAATCCCTGCCGGTGTTTATCACGCCACCGGCCCAGATACTGCTACATGGTTTCAATTTGCCCAGCTCGCAATCTCGACCTACAAGGAAATGCATCAGCTACCAAACGAGATCAAACTCGCGCCCTGCACAACCGCCGATTACCCCACTCCCGCAAAACGCCCTCAATATAGCGTTCTGAGCAATGCAAAGTTAGAAGCCGCCGGGGTTTCTACCCATCGCCCGTTTCCAGAGTCTCTACTCGAATACACCGGTCGTCTCAACTTATCGTAAAAGAGTTCTTTCTTTTTCCGCGTATCTACCCTTACCTCACCTGCTATTTCTACCGAAAATTAGCGATGGAATGAACATCAAATTCACTGCATTTGCAATCTTTGCCGGACTAACATTGACTGCCTGTGGCGGAGGCGGTTCTTCCTCGTCGACCTCAAAACAATGGTCAGTCCAAACTATTTCTGGCAGCAGCGGCAAATTCATCGCCCTGGCAAGCAATGGCAATGCTATTCACTTTGGCGATACTACGTCGGATGTTTTCCTCCATCGCCCAGGTCAACCGCCAATCAAACTTCCTGTGCGCACTGGTTCAAGCATCTACTCCGTGAAACCCATTGTTTCGTTTTCTCCCTCCGGTAGATACTTCACTTATGTAGAAGCCGGGCACACAAACGTACAATTCTTTGATAATGGAACTGAATTTTCTCCTTCCCTTCCCAGTAATTTCAGGCCAAAAGAGCCTATTGATAACGATGGAACAATTTACGGAGTTCAACTCGACGGAAGCAATAATCCGACGAGCGCCGCTCGGGTCAAAAACGGAATTCTTGAACTATCGTCCGATCCTACGAACCCAAGTTCGATTGGAACTTATTCTCGACAAAAACCAGGTGCTCTCTTTTTTGGTGCCGGATCATCTCAATTCTTCGGTGAGTTTGTCGCTAGCAGTTCTTATCTAACCAAGATTGATCTCAATGCAAACGGCATAACACATTCTGTCGTCGAGAGCACGACCGGCTCAATTTTGACGAATACTTCGCCTGATAACCTCACCACAAATAGGGGGCGACTGATTAAGGCAAACGGTCAAGAAGCCCTGATCACCCCGTTGGGCGGCCACAACAAGGTTTACGCTTCAGGCTTGTTGGCCGACGATTCGGTTGTAGGTTGGTCACGACAAGATA
>JAPUDU010000081.1:0-2656 GCA_027492935.1 Fimbriimonadaceae bacterium | reverse complement strand
GTCGAGTATTTCATCGATTTACAGGGCACAAAGACAAAATTAGCCGACCTGGTACCCGATTTTAATTCCACAAACTTTTCATACCTTGGTGCTGTAGGTAACGCGATTGCCATGTCTTACACCGATCCAGATACGACAAGTCAGAGAATCGCTATCTTTAGCCGACCATAAGATGAAATAGGGCAACGGCAAAACTTCAACAAACAACAAAAAAACAGCGGACAGTTCCTATTGCATGGAAACCGTCCGCCAATATAAACAACTCGTTTACTTGCGTTTTCGACGCGCGATAACCGCCGCACCTAGTGCCAACGCAATCATCGTTGCAGGCTCAGGAACCGCGCCATATTCGATTGAATCCAAGCCCATTTCATTGTCGCCACCATCTGCTACAAATCGCAAACCAGTGATGGCCGGCCCCGTGGAGACGAACCCAAAAAATTCTCCCGAAAGACCAGCTGAAGCTGTGGAGTCTAAATTAATGAAATCCACACTGGTGTTATCAGCAAGAAACACTCGAATGTCGCTATCGCCCTGGTCGATGTCGTACATACCAACGTAGTACACCGGCGTAGCGAAAACGAATTCGTAGGTGTGCCCTTCCCGCAACGCCAACCCTTGACCAAAAGGAGTTGAACCACCAAAGAACGCAGAACTCGACTGCACTGTTTGGATTGGATTAACATTCGTATCCGTGACCGTAAGCCCACCCACTAATGGCACGCCACTCAAAGCTGTGCCAATACTGTAAGACTCAAAGTCTTCCGCAAACTGGGGAGATAAAACTCCCGCCGCCGCTAACCAACTCGAACGCACCGAATCATTGTCAACTGGATTGTTAGCATTGAACATCGTGACTTGGGCATGAGCAGCAAGGGCTGCAAATATGCCGACTGAAGTTAGAACTCCTCTCATAACTACATAAACATATCAGACGCACCATTACTTAGCCATTACATATAAAATTTTCAGGCCCCTCTTAGTAAATCTGTGAGAGTTCTCTCACAGAAAACTAACAGGAACAACACAACATAACCAGCATGATTCAAAGCTTGGCTCTCCTGCTTCTCAATCAAGTTGCCCAACCTCAAGTCACAATCGAAGTCAAGGGCGACTTCAGATACATCACCGCTAACGGAATTCCCAATCATGCAACCGGGGCATTCCCTAACCGCAACAACCCTAACTCAATTGCTCCGCAACGCTATACATTCAAAGTGCCAGCCAAGCCAAAAGAAAACGAAAAAGCAATCGCTCTTGGCCATCAAGATTTTGGCGTTGCCGTAAACGGAGTGCCCTTCGATCCTTTCACCGCCGAATTCTGGAACGGCGACCGAAACTGGAACTACGAAGCCATTTTCAACGGCCAAGGAGGCTTAGGAATCGATCAAGCAAACGCCCATGTTCAACCTACCGGTGCGTACCACTACCATAGCGTCCCCAAACCATTAGTCATCAGCAAAAACAATATGACCCAGCTGGGTTGGGCCGCCGACGGATTCCCAATCTATGGCCCCTATGGTCCTACAAACTCAATGGATTCTAAAAGTCCATTCAAATCCTTAAAAGGTTCGTATCAGCTAAAAGAAGGAAACCGCCCTTCTGGCCCTGGTGGAAAGTACGATGGCCGCTTTGTCCAAGATTGGCAATATGTCCATAAATCGGGTGACCTCGATGAATGCAACGGTCGATTCGGAATCACCCCCGAATTTCCCAATGGAACTTACTACTATGTCGTCACCGAAGATTATCCTTGGGTTCCCCGTTACTTCCGCGGCACGCCCGATACCAGCTTCCAGCGTCGCCCGGGCGGCGGACCACCCCCAGGCGGAGGAAGAGGCCGACCAGGTGGCCCCCCACCACCACCAGAGGGACAAACCACGCAACACACGCACGACGGAACCACCCACTCTCACTAAACAAAAATTGGCCCGAGAAGAACACTCGGGCCAATTCTAAACAGGCGACTTAACCACTAATCGTCATCAAGTTTGGCTTTGACGCCTGTCATCGTTGTTCCAGATACGGCACCTTCCACCTCAACCAGAGGACTGGTGACCAACTCATTAAAGAATTGATCCTTCGTAACGGACTCACCATTATCATTGCGATAAGTTGCCGAATTCGACATCGAAACCGTGATCACCGAGCTATGAACTCCCGAGAATCCGCTCCAGCTAACAAGCGTCACATCAAAGGTTGATGAGATCACATTGATGTTGCTAATTGTGCCTTTAACTTCGTGCGGGTCGTTCCCGCCATTTCCTCCACTATTGCGGATTTCCAATCGCTTCGCCAGCATTGTTCCACTCGTATATGTGCCTTCGACTTTAACTGAAGTTGCCGTCAAAGCCTGTGCGAAGAATGCCGTCGCGTTGATGGCAGAACCGTTCACGTCGCGGTAAGTTGTCGAACCATCAGTCGTAATGTTCAACGTACCACCAGCCGAACCCGAGAAGCCTTCCCATTCCGACATCGCGATACTCAACGTTCCCGCAACGGCATTAGCCGCTGTAACATTTCCCTTCGCCTCTGAATAGCTATTGCCACCAGTTCCATCTTCCAACTTAACTTTTGTCGCCGTCAAAGTATTCGTCCCGGAAGCATATGTGCCTTCAGCTTCTGCACTACCTGATGAAAGTGCCGCATAGAACTC
>JAPUDU010000080.1 GCA_027492935.1 Fimbriimonadaceae bacterium | reverse complement strand
TGGCGATTATTTCGGTTCGAGCGGTTGCGGGTTCAAGCTGCTTAACGCGAACGCTAAGATCGGCAGTTTTGATGATTTGGCGATTGTTAGGAATGCCTTTAGCATCGCTTGGGGCGCCACTTTGAAGTCGTTGACTTCGTAGCTGACTCTCAGAATCATTTGCGGAGTAACCATCTTTAGCTTCATTCTCGGGCTGCTGAGATTTGGATGGGGCGAGATCTTGCCTATCTGAACTGCTCTCGTTGGGTGCGGCTTTTGAATCGGTTACTCGACCATAGTTGTCGTCAAACTCAGGCATCTCGGTTTTTGACTGAGCCTTTACTGCCGTCCTTTCTTCCAATGCCTCAGGGGCCGGGGTTGAGCTTGCCGCAACATCAGAGGTGGTTCCTTTGTTTTGAGCATTGAGGAGCGAAGTACTGGGATTGTTTGTCATCACCATTGCGATGATAACGGTGCAGGCGGCAAGAACGGCGTAAGGTGAACGGAACCAGGGGAGCCTCACCCGTTTTTTGGCGGTGAGGGCAGCCAGGGTGGCATCAAGTCCTTGGATGTCGATTGGAGCGGCACTGGCTTCGAGGTATTGGCTAGTGGATTGCAGTTCTTCTAACTCTTGCTGGAAAGCCGGATTGATCTTAAGCTCGGCTTCGACTTGAGTCCGCTCTTCTGTAGTGAGCGCGTTATCCAGGTATGCCTTGAGGAGTTCGTTCATGCTTTTGCTCCTTCTTGGGTGGGGGCATAAGTTTGCCGGAGTTGTTGGAATGCGTGGTGAAGTCGGGATTTGACGGTGCCTTCGGGAATATTGAGCAGGGTGGAGATTTCGGGGTAAGTCAGGCCATCGAGTTCGTGAAGGACGACGACTTCTCTGTGTTCTTCGCTGAGTTTGGCGAGGGCAGTGTTGATGAATTCTGTGTTGATGATTTGGCTTTCGAAGGAGGCAGATGGTGAGAACCAGGTTTCGAGGGGGAGCCATTCTGCTTTTGTTTTTCGAGAATGGTTCCGGCAATGGTTGTTCGCGATGCCGAGTAGCCATGTAGAAAAGCTTGAGCGGGATTCAAAGCGTTTTATGGTTTGTTGCATTGTAAGAAACACCTCTTGGGTGACATCGGCAGCTGCCTGTTGACCGATTCTGCGGGCGCAGAATCGGAAGACTTGCGCATAATGCTCGCAGACGAGCTTGCGCAAGGCTTCAGGGTTGCCGGATTTGGCTTGATCCGCAGTAGAGCTCATTGGGCCGATCCGTTAGTTATGTGTTAGAGACGGCCGGGATCGTTCAGAGAATTTCCGTGTTTTTTTCGAGCTCGGTTCGGACACGTACGCTGTTGCGAGCTTTGAGGAAGAGTCGAACACTGAAAAAGAGAAGAATTAGGTGCAAGATTGTACACATGATCCCAAAACTTACGGCGGTTCCATGGAAGCTGATGCCGAAGTTCATGGCGAGAATAATTGACAAATTGATGAGAGAGAGGGCCGCTCCGGCGAAGAATGGTTCGCGGGCTTGGGGCAAGGACATGCGAAATCCGGGATGGAGATCGACAGGGGGCAGGAGGGATTCGAAGTTATTTTCGGGTGGCTTGTTTAGCCAGTTCTGTGTGGCGTTGTAGAAGTTAGATGCTTGGCGGCGAGTAGCAAAATCTTCGTGCGAATCAAGAACTTTGAATTTGATTTTGAGTTGGCGGTCGTCGTACGGGATGGGAATCGTATCGGGCATTTTGTTTGAGGCCGGATTGGGTCGGTCTCGTTTTGTCCACAGAGATAGCGCAGGGACGTCTTCGCGGTTGAGGCGGAAGGTGGTTTGTCGGCCTTTGTAGAAGAGGGTGCCTTCATCGATCCACATGTAGCCTTCGTCAATGCCGGTGACCGCTTTTTGTTGGAAGATAGTGAGGCGAACTGGAACGGCGGTTTCACTGGGGAGTTTATGTTTGAGGGCTTTGAGGCCGGGGCCAAGGTAGAGGTGGTTGAGCTTTCGGTAATAGATATAGAAGAGGGCCAGATTCATTATTGTCGCGACGACGTACCCTTTGAGGTGGATTATCCATACGACGTCGTCGGCGAGATCGTCTCGACGGAGAAACGTGAGGATGTAGGTGGTTGAAACAGCGAGAAGAACCCAAAATAGAGCGCGAATAAAAACGGTTTCGCTGTTGGAGTTGAGAAGATGATCTTCTACACGGGAACTGAGTCGCCAGAACGAAGTTGGACGGGCAGGCGCGTCGGATTCGTTGATTTCCAATCCTTCGGTCAGCTTCACACGGCTATTTTATCTGATCGCCGGGTGAAGCGCTTGGCCTAGGTTGTGGATTTGGCTTCCCCAGAGAGCAAAATAGAACACAAATGCGATCCATGTGCCAGCTTCTGCACTATGGGGATGGCGGGTGCGCGCGAATTCGAGGATGGCGATTGGCCCGGCGAGGAAAGCAACTTTAGCGAGAGCGAAAGGCGCAAGCCCGTGATTGAGGATGGAATTGAATAGGGGATTGCCCTCGTGTCCACCGAGGTTAAGCCAAGCGATGGTGCTGAGAAGATCGACGGTGCCGAGGATGGTGAGAAGCACAGTGCTGAGGTGGACTTTGGAGTTGAGGATGCCTTGCTTCATAGAATAAGAAAGAGTTTTTTGGATTGATGTGTTCCAGGATCGGTTGAATGTGGGTAAATAGGGACATGGAGTTTCGTAATCTTGGCCGTACAGGTGTAAAAGTGAGCAATCCTTGTTTGGGGACGATGACTTTTGGTTGGGAACCGGATGATTGGGGGTCGAATGAGAAAGATGCTTTTTCGGTTGCGGATGCAGCATTGAAACTGGGAATCAACTTTTTTGATACGGCAGATGTTTATGCGCGGGGAGTCAGCGAGGAGATTTTAGGGAAGTGGATGAAGGATCGTGGGGTTCGCGATCAGTTGGTCATTGCAAGCAAGTGCCACGGCAAGATGAGCGATTCTGATCCGAATGCTTGGGGGAACAGCCGGAAGCACGTTGTTGAAGCCTGTGAGGCAAGTTTGAAGAGGTTGGGAACTGACTGGATTGATCTTTATCAGATTCATCGGCCACAACCTGAGATTCCAATTGATGAAACGTTGAGGGGCTTGGATGACTTGGTTCGGGCAGGGACGATTCGATATGCGGGTTGTTCGACGTTTGAGGCGTGGCAGGTAACGGAGGCGCACTACGTGGCGAAGATGTTGGGTTCG
>JAPUDU010000079.1 GCA_027492935.1 Fimbriimonadaceae bacterium | reverse complement strand
AACCAATAAATTAGACCTCCTACCAATCCTCCAAAAGGTTGAAGATTCGCTCCTCAAAACCAATAACATCCCCTTCGCCCGAACCGGATACTTCCCCCGACTCATGCGCATCCTCCGCGCTTTCCCTGCCGGAATCATCCCCCTCGATATCCGTCAACACTCCGACGAACATCTCACCCCGATTGGCGAGCTCTTCCACGCCTCCGGAGATCTCCCCAACCCCGAAGCCTACGCACAGCTCTCCGAAGAACAAAAAGTTAATCTTCTCCTGAACGAAATTGCCAACCCTCGGCCAATGGTTGATTCCGCATGGTCAGGCACCGAAAAGTGCGAATCAATCCGCGAAATCTTCCGCATCATCAAAGTCCAACATTCCCTCAACGGGCCAGAAACAATCCCCTGTTACATCGTCAGCATGACCCACGGGCTAAGCGATCTTCTCGAACCAGTTATCCTCGCCAAAGATGCTGGCCTCATTCGTTACAACCAAGGTCAACCCGAATCCTTCATTGACTTCGTTCCTCTTCTCGAAACCATCGACGACCTCGAATTCGGCAAATCCCTTCTCGAATCACTCTTCACCAACCCTCTCTACCAATCGATCCTCAACAGCCGAAACAACACCCAAGAAGTCATGCTCGGCTACAGCGACTCAAGCAAAGATGGTGGTTATTTCACCGCTAACTGGTCACTCCAAAAAGCTCAATCTGACCTTAGCCGCATCGCAGAAACTCATAACGTCCACCTCCGATACTTCCACGGTCGCGGTGGCACCGTCGGGCGTGGAGGCGGACGCGCCAACAAAGCAATCCTCAGCCAGCCCAGCAACTCATTCGAAGGTGATATCCGCTTCACCGAACAAGGCGAAGTGATCTCATTCCGTTACTCCCTACGCCCAATCGCCCACCGCCACCTTGAACAAATTCTCAGTGCCGCTCTCGTCGGAGCCGCTCGGAAATCTCAACCCGGGGCCGAACAACCCGAGTGGCGCGCCGCAGCCGAAGCGATCTCTCAAACGTCTCAAAAAACCTATAAAGATCTGATCTACAACGATCCCCAATTCCTCGATTTCTACCTCGCCGCAACCCCAATCGAACACATCGCCAAGCTCAGCATCGCCTCCCGCCCCGTCATGCGCTCGGGGAAAAAGCTGGATAACCTCGGTGCCCTCCGAGCCATCCCTTGGAACTTCGCCTGGGTGCAATCCCGCTATGTTGTTCCCGGTTGGTACGGCCTCGGAACCGGGCTCGAATCAACTCCCCTCGCCACTCTCCAACAAATGTACACGCAATGGCCATTTTTTGCGACTGTCATCGAAAACGCTGAATTAGAACTCATCCGGGCCGACCTCGCTACCGCCGAGCTCTATGTCAATCTCGTAGAAGACAAAGCCCTCGCCGACTCATTCCACTCCCGTATCGTTGCCGAATTTGAAAAAACCAAAGCCATCATTCTCCAAATCAAACAAACCGATGAGCTGATGCAAAACTCCCGTGTGGTTCGCCAAACAGTTGAATTTCGCAACCCCATCACTCTCCCCCTCAACATCCTCCAAACCCATCTCATTAAGGTCACTCAAAAAGAGAAAACCACTCCAGAAACCGAATCTGCCCTCCTCCAAACAATTGCTGGCCTTGCCGCCGGAATGCAATCCACTGGTTAAAAAGAGACTCGAACGAAATTTAGGTAAAGAACCAGTAAACCCAAGCCGAAACTCATTAATGACAAGTCCGCCAGAGACTTGCAATTTCAGCATCCAGGGAAAAAAGAAGCTGAAGAGGGTATTGGCACTCCGCACACGGGGTGCCATTTTTTATACTAACTGACAACCTGTAGACACAACCCAATCCTTCATTTCCTGAGGAACCAAATCCCAAATCTCATAAGTCAAAGGCTTAATCAAACCTTCAGGAAGATCCGGCTGAACCGCAAACCCATATTTTTCCCCTTGTTGCCAAACCGCCCGCATCAATCCACGCACACAAATAATCACCCATTCAATATCAGAACCATCATCCGTAAACTTGCAAAAACACCGCACATCCCCTTCTTCCCTAATCCGATCATCCTCACCAACCGGTTCTATTCCCGGCATCACCACAAACTCACCTGCGGACATAGTCACCTCATCACGCTTTTCGCAGACGTTATATAGCCACACGAGGTAAATCACCTCATCCTGAGCGTTAATCAGGTGCGCCCAAGCAACTTCACCATCATCCACTGCCTGAAACTCAATGTCTGTGCTCTTAAATGCCTGCCAAAACTCAGCCATATTCCAAAAATCCTGCTCACAAATATACCAATCCCATCACCAGCTAAACTCAAATCGTGAACTACCACCACGAGCGATTTCTGGGCAAAGCCCAAGCTTACGCCGCCGGTCGACCCGACTACCCATCGGAAACTCTCACTCAAATCATCCAAACAACCGGCTTCAATCCAACTGCAACTGTCTACGATCTAGGTGCCGGAACCGGCATCTTTACCCAACGGCTTCTCGACCACTTCAACCATGTCCACATTGTCGAACCCAACCCAGAAATGTTGGCTGTCGCCCAAGAATCACTCCCCCAAGCTCGGATTACCGCCCATCACGAACCCGCCGAATCCTTCATTGCCTCCCCCAACACCATTGATCTCATCACCGCTGCCCAAGCATTCCACTGGTTTGATCACGACCAAGCAAAACAACACTGGCAAGCCGTACTCAAGCCAACAGGTTATGTCGCACTTATCTGGAATGAAAACTACCCCAGCACCCCATTCGGCCAAGACCTCGTAAGTTTTCTCACCGAGTTAAACGGCAAAGAATCCACCCTTTCTCTCGTGCAGAATGCATCCAGTAATTTAGTTCTTGATTTCTTCAAGCTCGGCCAACTTCTTGAGACTGAACGACTCAAACCTCTCACCCAACAGCAACTTCATAATCTCGTTCTTTCTCGGAGTTATGCTCCGCTCCCCAATCACCCCGATTACGAATCCGTTATCCAAAATATTGATCAGATATTCAACGCTCACCAAGTTGACAACTTGGTTCAACTTCCAAACATCACTAAACTTTTCATCGGCCAAATCTAAAACTTGTCAACCGTACAGGTCGTCTCCACGTTATGAAAACCTTACTAGCACCAGCCTCCCTGATCGCTGCGTTCACCCTCGGTACCCTAACCACTCAAATCCCCCCGC
>JAPUDU010000078.1 GCA_027492935.1 Fimbriimonadaceae bacterium | reverse complement strand
ACTCCACGGATTTCGCTGCGCGCCAAACGGTCGACACCCGCACTCCCGTCATTTCCGCGTTCGCGGGAATGACGGCTATCGGACGACGCGCCTTCAGTGTAAGCGTGCAACCGCGCCACCTAGACGAAACGACGATCAGCGTGTAGCCGAGAATTGATAGTCGGCAGTAAACGGCAAACTTGATATTTGGCGGGGCGCTTGCACCGCTCGCGCACGAAGTGGAGTCATCGTCTCCGTAACGTGCTGAGCGAATCAGCTGCTTACAAAAAAACTGCGATTTCAATAGTTAAACTTGCTGTAGGCGCGTTTGATTCCTCGATCTCAAGTAACTACATTTTTAAGTTGGATCGTCTTCGATGCTAAGACTTGCGGGCATTGTGGCATAGGGTTTTTCATCAGCATCGTCGCCTGGGCCGCTGGCATTTACGGATCCACCCCAAATTCGCCTTAGTCTGACTAGTTCAACAAACAAAGGTCCGTCTACACAGAAGTGGCTCAGTCTAGCGCCGGCACCAACATCATTGCTATTGCTCACCCAATTGTTCAATTTCCTTCAACTCAGGAAGGCTGGGATTGACCTTGAGATTGGAAAAAATAACATCCTCCATCCGATCAACTTGGTAGGTCCATTCACCTCGATTCACAGAAAATCTTGCTCCTAGTGCTTCCGTTTCATCAAGTATTTCTACAACTACACAATCGGCAGCCAGGGCCCAGTCTTCGTTAACCAAGTTCTCAACAGAAAATCCCTTAATTGGAAAGCTTTTTTCCCAATGCTTCAGCCCGGATTGCCATCGATATTGGCGTGCCCCCAAGGACTCTCTGATTACGTAAGTTCCGCTGTCAAACAACTTGTATGCCGCATCTGATACGCGGACGACAAGTCGTCGGTTGATCAACGACCCCACAGGCGGATAGTCAGGCCAGTTGATAGCATCCAACTTGTGGTGGTTTTCAATTTCTACGAGGAACGGTGACTTGCTGCGACTATCTGTCATGACAACTAGCGTATCAATCGCCCGAGTTATCGCCACATAGAAAAGCCTGCGCTCTTCCTCAGCAATCTTTTCCGGACTGTCACCGAGAATTCGTGCGAACGCCCAGTCAGGGTGAATCAACGGGTAACTCCGGTCGACCGCATCCAAAACAATTACCACCTGCTTTTCTAACCCCTTGTACTTATGCGCAGTGGAAATGCTAATTCTGTTCCAATGATCTTTCGGAAAGAAAGAACGAACTAGTCTGAGATAGCGCTCCAAATCACCCTTACCACCGACTTTTTGATCGGAATAGCTAACGAACCATGGCAGACTATTTTTTCGGGAAAGTAAAACGACATCGCATCCATCTGCAAGTACCTTTTTTACAACCCGACAAACCGCAGGTGTGATGATGTCACCGGAGTGCCGCTGCTGCTCAATCAGTGATGGTTCAAACGAACCTAGGTCCGCTACGAGGAGGTCAGCGGTCTCACTTCTGTGTGCAACTGCAGGCTTTCCCAGGCCGTCCATCAAGGCGTTGCCAACTGCAACAATTTCCTTCTTTGATCGGTAGTTGGTTGAGATGTAAAGCCTACTACTATGGCCGATAAGCTCAGTGAAATTTTGGAAGAAATGCAGGTCGGACCCGGCGAAACCATTTATTGCTTGCCAATCATCGCCAACACAAAAAAGCTCTAGTTCTGGGTTGTTGCGCCGTATCGCCTGGAGAACTCTATTGAAGAGGTCCGAGAAGTCCTGGAATTCATCAATAAATAGGTACTTCAGTTCCGCCAAGTCACCACGTTCAGCTTTACGGTGAAAGACTGTTTTCCCGGAACCGATGGCAGTTGCAGCAGTTTGCATCAGGCCATCGAAATCTTCCTCTCCAACAGCTTTCAAACGGTCTAAATAGGCCGTATAAAGCCTTGAGGCCATTTTTAGAAAATTTCGCTCTCCGTTAGTCAGGGGCGTGTAGGCGTCAATTCGATCCAGAAGCTCCCGTGGCGACATCGATAACTTTCGGCATCGTCCGATAAAGCCAACGGATGCTTTTGTATATCGATCAATGGCCCTGTCCTTGATCCGCTCCCATATTTCGTCTTCGGATAACCTTTTGCAGGTGATGCCGTTTTGCTCAAGCGCTTGCCTTAATCGTTCCTCAAAGGCGTCTCTCGCACCAACAACATCCGATGGAAAAAATTCAACGAGCTTCCAATCCTTTTTGGCGGCCCAATACTTCCGCTTTTTACTGGTCAACTGGTCATAGTCGGGATCACCTAGCAAACCGAAGTACTCGATAACCACGCCGTTCCGCTTGCCTTTCTGCTCACTTTTGAATACGGTAAAGTCCGGCCGATAATTGATTCCGTCCCACCAGTGGCTCCGCTCATATTTGTAGGAGATGTCATGCTCGAACAGGAAATCGGCGATGGCCTTTTCACCGTAGGACTTAACGTACTCACCTCTTAAGCTTTGTTTGGGGAGTGATCGACGGAATAGCAGTTGTTCTTCTTTTCCCTTGTCATAACCCCCGGCCGCAATACTCTCCCAGTCTTCACTGAAATGCTCCAGCATCAAACGTCGAATCTGATTTCTGAAATGCGCAATTTGAAGATGGTCGTCTATCACGCTTTGTAATGAACGGCTAAGGCTCTGCTCCTCACCTTCAGCTCCGTCAAATAGGAGACTTTCTTCGGGGTGCACTATGGCGTATGCAAGTGCATGAAAGGTCATGACATGAGGAATGGCGACATTGAGCTCAGCAGCAACCTCAGCCACAGCACTCGCCTCAACATCATCTTTGCGAAAACTTCGACCATTGTTGCCGGCAACAAGTAGTCGTCGGTGAACGTTGGTCTCTATCGCTGTTGCTGCGTTTGAATCCAAAGCAACCAAAAGCCTTTTTCGTATTTCATGTGCTGCCTTTCGATTGAATGCCAGAATCAAAATTTCATTGGCATTTACCTTACATTGATCCAAAAGAAAGAGAGCGCGCTTCACAAGCGTGGTGGTCTTTCCACTACCAGCCCTTGCAACTACTTGAACGTGGCCATTAATGGCCGCAATTGCGGTAGTTTGCTCAGCGTCCAATGGCCGTTGCGAATTTTTGTTTTCCCAGCCAAAGTTGGCTTCCCAGGCACTGACAAAAAGAATTCGTTCATTTTGAATTTCAGCCTCAAACTCGCCCGTAGTGTCTAACTCACTCAATCCAAA
>JAPUDU010000077.1 GCA_027492935.1 Fimbriimonadaceae bacterium | reverse complement strand
GAGTGTAAATGCTCAGAGTGAGGTGCTTTTGCGGGAAGCATTGCGGCAGCGAGGGATTGACGTTAAGAAAAAATAGTGGGAGTGCCTGGGATCGCAATTCTTGGAAATGGCACTCCCCTTTCTTGTTCGTGTTGGTTAGGGGATAATAGGGGTTATGAAGGCGCTGAACACCTTAACGGTGCAGGACATGATGTGGGTGAATATGCAGATTTGCAAGGGTCAGCAGCCTTGGAATTTTGCGACCTTGGAAGAAGCGACTTTTAATCAGTACAGCTATGGGGAAAGCAAAGATTTGGTTGGTCAAGCAGCTCGTTTCTTAACGGGGTTTGTGAAGTTGAAGCCGTTCAAAACGGGGAATGAGGCCACCGCTTTTGTTGGAGTCATCGCATTTTTGAGCATGAACGGGAAGGATCTGCATTTGGGAGATCAGGGTGCGTTGGCTTGGGTTCAGTCGGTTTGGGAAGACGGAACGGTTGACGGGGCCAAGGCTAAGTTAGAAGTATTGATTGAAGAACATGATTTACATCTACACCATGGTGTGCCGGATGTTCGCGGCATTTTGGGTGATGTTTTGGCACGTTTCCCAGAGACGGTTGATGCTTTGGCAAAGTCGGCTCACACCGCAGCTTTGATCTAAGGTTTGTACTTGGCTGGGACGCCGATCCAGGTTTCGTTGCGCGGTACTTCTTCGATGGCTAATGCTCCGGCGGCAAGGGTTGCTCCGGAGTGAATTTCTATGTTTGGTATTACGGTTGCACCGGCTCCGATTAGGGCTAAGTCGCCGACATAGACTCCTCCGCAGATTGTTGCTCCAGGAGCGACGTGGACGAAGCTACCGATTTGGCAGTCGTGATCGACACTTGCTTGGGTGTTTATGATTGAGTGTGAGCCGATTCTTGTGCTGATCTGAATGATTGCGCCAGCGCAGACCAGGGTTCCGGTACCGATGGATACTTCAGGGCTGATAATTGCAGAAGGGTGGATGAGAGTAGCGATGGGGCCAGGGAGCTTCTCGGCGATGGACATGCGAATGTTGTTACTGCCAATAGCAACGAAGTTTTCGGCATCGGGCCGGAAAGGATCGGAACGATAAATTGGGAGGCCGAAGAGGGATTGTAAATCGGTGTTTGGATCGAGAAAGCCGATCACTTCTCTTTCATTAGCGATTGCGACGCTATAGGCGACTTTGGCATGGCCTCCAGCTCCGTGGATGAGAATGGGGGGTTGATCGCTCATTTTAATTGTTAGTCATTGTATACACGAATTTCGTTGATGCGAACCATTGTCGATGGGAAAATAGGGGTGAACCCGGATTCTATTCGTAGATATCGAGCGGTGGTTGATGGCAGGGTGTGAGTGAATCCGACGTTTGTTGTTGGCTTGTTTTGTTTTGAGGCGTCGACAATATTTCGCCAAGTTTTGTTGTCGTCGCTGATGCTGAGCTTATAGTGAGTGGGAGCTCCGGTGGCCCAGAATGCGACGACTTGAATTCGGTTGAACTCAGTGAGGGTGCCAAAGTCAATAGTTGCGCTTTGGGGAACGGGGTAACCCATCCAATAAGCACTGAGTTGATCGGAGATGCCGTCGGTGAGATACGATGCAGGGAATTGCGGATCGGTGGCGGAGGTTGTGGTGACCGGGCGTTTATAGGCAAGACTCTTTTCGATGTTGACCTTGTGCATGGAGAAAAATTTGGTTTCTCCGATCCTTTTTCCATCTGAAAAAGCTTGAACCGAGATCACTTTGCTATCGGTGATACTGATGCGCGAAGATGCTTTGATATCACTGACATCTGGAACTTCACCGTCGGTGCGAATACCGAATCGAAGATTCGATTTTGTTGGTGTAAACGCTAAGGTGGCACTCGTTGTAAATTGTGATGAGTTAGGGGCTGTTTCACCTTTTACAATCGTTGTGAAGGGGAACGCCTGGGATTCGATTTGATGGGATAGGTTGGAATATCGATTGAGGTAGTCAGAGTAGTTTTCCTCTGCTTTGCGGTTCCAGAGGCTGGATCCGAAAGTGACGATGCGAGGGGCGAGATATTTTTGGGCGTTCCACTCGTGGCCTTCCCACCAACACATGAGAGATCCTATAAGCTGGTTGCTCTTTTCGAATTGGAATGATGGTTCGTGACCGTCTGACCAGGCAACGATTCCGAAGCGGTTCGGATCGTTTGAGTAAAGGCGTTCGAGGGGAGCAAGGGTGAATAGATCGTAGGGGAAGTGATTGACGACATAGTAGGGATCCCAGCCTGCGTTGATCACTTTGAACCCGTCGGGGAGGAGTTGCTTGGCGGGGTAGTACCAACCTTCCCAAGCGATGACGATGGTTTGTTTTGGGATTCGCTTTTTTGCGTAATCGGATGCGGAGAAACCTTCCCAGACAAGGGGGATTTTTTTGAGTTTGATGACTTCTTCGGACATCTCTCCCACGAAATCAACAAACACGGTACCGGGGTTAGCGTTGTTGCCGAGTCGGGTGATAGCGGCGGCAAAGTCGGGATCGCGTTCTGCATTGGGGTACCAGGCTTCGTCGCCGCCGATGTGGATGTACGGAGATGCAGGAAAGATGGTTGCTACTTCTTGGAAAAGAGTTTTCATCTTTGCGTGAACGACCGGGGAGGCGAAGTCAATGCAATTAGTGGAATCTGAACCTTGGATTCGCATGAGAGCGGGGTCGAGATTGACGAGGTGGGTGCTGTGGCCGGGAATATCGATTTCGGGGATGAGAGTTATGCCACGGGCGGAGGCGAAGTTTTGCAAGTCCTTTAATTCGGCGGGGGTGTAAGCAGGTTTTTTGTGATTGTTGTTTTTATCGACGCCCTTGAAAACTTCGGTAGGAAACATCCAGTTTTGGTCGTCGGTAAGGTGAAGTTGGATGTATCGCACTTTTCCGGCTTGGCAGTAGCGGATGAGGTTTTTGAGGGTGGGGATTGAATGGAATCGGCGAGCAACATCTAGTCGGTCACTGCGAAAAGGCACATCCGGCTTATCATTAAACTGCGCTTTGGTTTTGCTGGTTGTTAGGTGTTGTCCGAGAGATTGCAAGGCCCAGGCTAATCCGGTTGGAGTTGAGGCTTCGATGGAGACATGGGCTCCGATATTGATTTTGTATTCTTCTTCAGCGAGTTCGGGGTTGACGGTAATCGTGAGGTTTGTTGAGGACTTGGTGTTTAGAAGATTCCAGTCGTCGT
>JAPUDU010000076.1 GCA_027492935.1 Fimbriimonadaceae bacterium | reverse complement strand
GGATACGGGATTTGTGATCGACGGCCCAAATGTGAACGAGCTCACCGTCTTCGATTCCAACGGATTTGAGGAGGTCGGCATCGATCTCAATACTGCCGATGTAATCGGGGTTTGAGTAGGTTATGCGTCCGTGATGGAGCTTAGACTTCAGCAAGGTTTTCAATTGCATCTGTTTTTAAGATTTTGGTTCGTCTGCCTCGGGGGTTTCCGAGAGCAATGTCTTTTTCTTTCGACGGTAGAACGCGGCAAGCGTTCCTCCAAATGTCATGATACCGACGCCCCACCACACGAGAATAGTCAGGGGCTTATAGTAAATCTCAAGTGGGTAGGCCGGGGTCATATATTTGATAACAAAAGTGGCGGACTTATCGGCAGCATTGATGCTGTCGACATAGATTCCGAGACCATTCCCAGCATCAACAACGGGTCGCTCTAGCTCGCCTGGGCCAAGGAGCTTGACGTATGGTTTGATTGTTGTTTCCCCTTCCGGGCTGTGGACGGTGACAGTCGTGATGAACTTTGCCCCAAACGCTCCAGGTGATCCTTCGGTTTCCATGCCTTGGTAGGTGAAGAGGTAGCCGTTGAAGTCAGCCGTTTGTCCGGGCAGGACGGATGTTGGAACACTGCCACCAAAATCTGGGGCTCCTTCTTCGGTGAAAGTGAATGCGCGAACGACAACATAAGTATCGAAGAGGAATTTAGAGTGGATATATGGCCAGTTGAATTCTTGTGGTTTGCCATCTTGGCCGGGGACGAAATAAAGTCCAGGTGATGCGGTGAATTCGTCGCCTTCTTTTTTGAATTTCAACTTGATCTTGTTGTTTCGGTCACCGAATCCGGATGTGCGCCCTTCTAGCTCAATATCGTAACCAAACGCGTGCAGAGTTTTTGATTCATGGATAACGATCTTGTCAACTTTCTGTTCTAAGCCCCGAGAGAAGATCAGTCCCATCAGAGTCAGAATGACGCCGATATGGGTGATCATGCTGGCAGAACTCAGCTTGTTTTGACGGAAGAGTTGTACACCGCGGGTGAGATTGGCGAAGACAGCAAAGACGCAGAGTGCGTAGAGAGCGAGAATCCATGGAGTGGTGTAGACCGCATGGTTAATGAAGAAGTTCGTTATCTTCTTTGGGTCGGCGGGAATTCCGGGGAAGAGAACAACAAATGAGCCGATATTGACTTCTTGTCCTCCCCATTTAAGCCAGAGGAGGGTGAAGCCCGTTACCGCAATGGTTGCTGAGAGAAGATTGATGAGGTATTTGGTAAAGTTCTTGATTCCGACTTTGCGCCATGTAAGGAATGGAGCAATAGCCATTATGAAAACAATGGGGATGAATGGAAAAGCTACAACTGTGTTGTAAAGCGACTCTTCGACGACTCGTGGTTTCTCGCCTTTGAGTGATTGGATGAGAGGAACGCTCATTCCGAAGGCGGCGATTACTGCGAGACTGATGAGGAGCCACGAGGCGTAACCGTAAAATGTATCTTTAGTCCAGAAACCATCAACTTTGGGGGCTTCGGAGGCTTGAGATTTCCACCATTTAGCGGTCGGGATATAGACCGCAAGAAACGCTCCGATGCTGGCGATTCCGAGGGCTACCAGAATCCAGAGAGCACTGCGATCCATATTGGCGAAGCTGTGGACGCTCGTGTCGCCAAGGAAGCCTGAACGGGTGAGGAATGTTCCGTAAACGAAAGCTAGAAATGGGAGGGCACAGTAGACGATGTTATTGAGTTGCCACTTTTTGCGGGTTTTTTGGACGATGATCCCGTGAATGAAAACGGCAAGGATTAGCCAGGGAACAAAAGAAGTGTTTTCAACTGGATCCCATGCCCAGAATCCACCCCACCCGAGAGTTTCGTACGCCCAGAATCCACCCATACACAGGCCAACGCCCGTTAGTGAGAGTCCGACGAGTGCCCAAGGGCGAACTTGATCGATCCAGGTTTCCAGGTCGCGGTGAAGCATGGCAGCCATTGCCCATGCAAAAAGAGCGGTGAGGCACCCGAAGCCCATGAAGATGGTGGGAGGGTGGATGACTACCCAGTAGTTGAGCAGGCTTGGTGGCAGTCCAAAGCCGTCGTGGATGTCGGTTCCAACGGCATTTAGAGCGAAGGGCGATTCGAAGCTGAGGATGCCAGCGAGGGCAGCGAGGAAGAGACTTGAGACTCCAGCAAACCAGCGTTTGTAGTTGCCAGATTTGCCAACTGCAAGTCCGACGAAAAGAGCTGATCCGACAGCCCAGAGAAGAAATGATCCTTCTTGACCCGACCATGTGCCTGCTACTTTGTATTGCATCTCGTGATCGAGAGCGCTGTGTTTTTGAATGTATGTGAACTGGAATTGCGACGTAACGAAAAGGGTTATGAGGGAGAAAAATGCCAGCCCAAAGGCAGCACTGGCCCATCGAACAGCAGCAACGGCAAGATTTTCGCGCTTAGTGAATGCGGCGCCAAAACTGAGGAGAGAAAGAATCCCGGCAACGTAGATGAGAATTCGGCCAAAAATTCCGACCCACGTGAGGGTATTGACAGGCATGAGGCCCTGGCTGGCGATTTGGTAGATGAAGTTGTTCATCAATTAGCCGGAAGGTTTTTCTTGTCTTCCTCGTTGTACTTGCTGGGACACTTTGTCAGTAATTTGTTGCTTTGAAAATGATCACCGGACATGCCGCCGACGGCAACGACTTCGGTGGCTTCGCCCATGTTTGCAGGAGGAAGTCCGTGGTGGATAACATTCATTGCATCGCCGTTTTCATCTTTGAGGGTGAAAGCGATCGTTGCGTTAGAAATGTCGACTTTCAGTGATTCTTTGACCAGTTCTCCTTTTAAGTGGAGATTGTTTTCGCTGGTTTGGCGAGCCTCTGCGACAGATACGTAACGGCTTGAATTTGACAACATTACGAAGGCCACAGCAGAAAAGGCGGCAACCCCAATAACGACTCCAACTAACGGATTGGCCTTAATCATGGTTCCAAGTTCATTCTACGCGACGATTTCGATGGACCCGAGGAAGAAAGACGAATTTTGGGGAACATGTTGCATGGAATGGTTGTTGCATTGCTTTAGTTCCAGCATTGTCACCATCTGAGTCGTGTGGGTGGGATAGAATAAGGACGGTTTTTCTGAAGGAAAGCGCAATGAAGAGTTTTGTAAAGATTGGATTGATGGCGGGAATGATGGGTGCGAGTTTGGCTAACTACG
>JAPUDU010000075.1 GCA_027492935.1 Fimbriimonadaceae bacterium | reverse complement strand
ATCCGCAAGTCGATTCCTACGCTTGACTTCTTTACATTCATGGGAATTCCGCGCCACGCGGATGGACTGGTAATCAACTTTGCTGATACCCACTCCAAGTACTACCGAGCGACGGCGGTTAACAACATTGCGCGAGATTATCCAACACCAGCTTCGGTTACCAATGCTGGCGTTACGGCAGCTCCGCGAGCTCCGTTCTATTACAGTTGGCGACGTGATACGACTAACTGCACCGCAACCGGTCTCTGCAAAACAGAAGGCCAATTGCAGTCCGTTCCCATTTCACCAGTCGGGTACACGGCTGATGGAACAACTGGTCCGTACAATGACCTTCATGGCGTTCCGGGTAGCACAACGACTGACTCTGAAGACAGCTCAGCTTGTCCATAGGTTAGTGTTGAGTTGAAATGGGCGAGTGCTTTTGCGCTCGCCCATTTTCTGTTTAATCTAGGTAGAGTTTGGGCATGGCGGGATTGAGTTACGATAAGTTGTCGGCGGAAGAGATGTCGGCGGAATTGGCAACGGTGGGCGAGTGGTCGGTTGTTGATGGGGCGTTAACGAAGGAGTTTAAATTTGAAAAATATAAGGATGGTCTTGTGTTTGGAGTTGCGGTTGGATATGCCGCCGATGAACTTAATCATCATCCGGATTTGTTAATTGGCTATGGGGTTGTGCGAGTTTCGCTCGTGACGCACGATGCGGGAGGCGGATTGACGGCTTACGATTTTGAGTTTGCTCGACGGGTTGATCGGCTTGGGCGATAACTCTTAGCGAGTGATTAGCACAGCCCAATAATGTTGGCGAGTTACTCGGCCTGGATCTTCGTCGATGTATGTGTGCCCGAGGCCAATTGATTTTGTGGCGGGGCTGAGAAGGTCATCGCGGTAGCTCTTGAGAAGTTGATCGGCGATTGTGTTAATGCTTACGGAGTCGAAGATGAGGCCGATCGTGTTTTCGGGCGCACCGCCAAGCAGGGCGATGTCGATGAGGGATTTATTGATCCGTTCATCGCGAAGGTCATAGAAGTCACCATCCACCATGTTGACTGTCCATTCTTGTGCGGCTCGGGCTAGTTGGATATCGAAAGTGATTGGGGGGAGCCCCTTTTCTGTACGGAGGGGGTTAATTTTGTCTAGTACAACTTTACTGAGTGAGGACAGGAAATCATCTTGAGGGCCAAGAAGGATTGTGCCACTTCCTGAATCTGGGTTTGAGGTGGTTGTATCGGTGGTTTGCGTCGTCGTGCTGACTGGTTTTGTGAGGTCTCGGAGGGCAAAGAGTTGGGTGAGTTCTTGACCTTTATTTGGCGGGGTGATTCGGGCGATGGTGCTGATTCGATCGCCAGGGAGGATGTTTTCAAAACTCAGGGGTTCGGGAACGCCGAAAACATGAAACATTGATTTGTCATCGGCGATAAGATACTCGCGGGTGGGCTTGGTGATGCTTTTGAGGCCATTGCCATTCATGTCTACGGCGAGGAGGTCGAGGACGAAAACTTTGCGGTCACGGTCAATTTTTTTAACGACGCCTTCAAAACGGCCTTGGCCTTTGGGGAAATCAAGATCGGGGGCAGGAGCAAAGACGAGGGGAGCATCAAGTTTGATGGCGGCTTTGAGTGAGGCGGTGGCGTTATAAACCGCACCGCTAACTTGGCTCCAGATTTCGAAGTGGACGTGGGGAGCAGTTCCTTCTGCATTGCCGCTATCGCCGACCCAACCGATGAGCTGACCAGCGACGACCCTCTGACCATTCTTGATTCCGGGGGCAAAACAGTAGTCGGCGGTGCCTTTGGCATCGTCGGTGCCAGGGCTGTCGTTGTTCATATGATAGTACTGAGCTGTCCAGCCGTTATCGCCTTCGATGGTGATGGTGTTTCCGGCGTTGCCGTTGCCAACTCCGATGAATACGGTTCCATCGAAACAAGCGACGGCTGGAGTGAGCTTGGATGACATGAGGTCTTGTCCGTGGTGGCGTCTTTTGCCGCCGCCACGTGATGTGAGGAAGCTATCTGACCAGCTGACTTTGCCCGCGATGGGGAAGACCATTGGGACGAGAACGTGATCCATGCAGACCTTATCGGTTTCGACAATATTATTGCCTTCGGGATAGATACTGTTTTGTCGGGCGGTTTTAGGATCGTTCTTGGTTATTAGAACTCGGTCGGTGAGAATAGTGTTGTCGTTGAGGCGACCATAGATTGCAAGGGCAGTTCCAGGAGCGAGTTCTCGAATAGATATCCAGCGAGAAGGGTTGTTAACGTAGTGGATTGGAGTAATGGGCTCGAGCGAGAACGTGTGTTCGGGCGGGGTGCCGTAGTTCACTTCTGTGCCATCGGGTTGGACAACGGTTTCTGTAGTAGCGGTAATCAGCTTTCGTTTGACATCGATACTTTTGACAATAGTAATGAATTGAGTTTGGTTTGAGGCTGGCTTGGGCAAATCGTAGCCGGTTGCTTGGGAGACCGCGGCGAAAAGCGCGAAAATCGCGGTTACGATTGGGAATTTACGGGAGAACGGCATGATTGTGCAAGTTTTGAGCAGATTGTTATTATGGGACGGAATGGACGCGTGAAAAGGGGCCTAGTTACGGTCATGTGTACATTCAATTAATAGTAGTAGACAAAAATGTAGAACTGTCACTAATGAATAAGAAAAACGCATGTTTTTATATAAAAGTGTTGCAATTTCCCATAAATTCCCGTATAGTTCCAATCAGTTCAGTTTGAAACTAGGATGGTTGAGAGTTGGATGTTTTGGACGGGGTGTCCGAAAACGATCTGGGGTCGGCGCTAGGATGGTAGCCGGCCCCACCTCATCTTAGACACGGAGGGCGGCATGGAAGATAACACTCAAACGAATAACCATCTTGCAGCCGTCCAGAGTCTTTTATCGGGTCGAGACCATACAACTATTGATAAGAAGGGTCGACTCATGTTGCCCAAATCGGTTCGAGATGCAGTCGGAACGAATTTTGTTTTGATGGTCGGGCGCAAGGGGTGCCTTGAGGTGACATCGAATGAATACTATGTTGAGCTTTGGCGCGACATAAAGAAGTACAGTGCGCATTCTGACTTTCGGCGTGACTATGCGCTTGAGGTTGTTGGTAATGCGCAGACGGGCATTGAGGCAGAAGAGAGTGGTCGCTTTGTGGTTCCTTCTGATTTGTGCACCTATTGCAAGATTCCTAAGCCGGGAAAGGTTGTTATTATTGGCGCGGGAGACGTTG
>JAPUDU010000074.1 GCA_027492935.1 Fimbriimonadaceae bacterium | reverse complement strand
CCTCATCTCACTCGGATTCATTACCGAACGAGAAATCGTATCCTGTCTTGCCGAACAATACGATCTCCCTATTTGTGATCTCAAGGAAGTCCAACCCACAGAAACTGCCCTTCGACTTGTCAGCCCCACTTTCGCCCTGAGCCGACTCATCTTGCCAATCCGGGTCACCTCTACCGAATTCCACTGCGCTATCTGCGATCCTCTTGACATCGACGGCACCGACTACCTCACCAAAGCTCTCGGAAAGCGACTTGTAATCGCCATTGCCGGCCCCGCCGAAATCTTCGATGCCATCGCGAAAAACTACTCGATGCCCATCGCATCCAAATCAAGTTCCGAAGACCTCGTCGCACAAATCCAGGCCCAACAAGCCAAAGAAGCTGCTACGACCAGTTCTAAACCAAAGTCAGCCCCCCGCGCACCCCGCAAACCAAAGATTCAAGAGCAACCCGATCGAGCCGATCTTCTCGCCGCTATCGCCGGAACCGGCACCGACTCACTCTGGGATTCATTCCAAGACTAATTAAGAGAAAACGAACATGCTAACAATTGCAATCACCAGCGGAAAAGGCGGAGTCGGTAAAACCACGTTCTCTGCAAATCTTGCCGCCGCACTTGCCGAAACAGGCGCAAAGACCACCGTTTTCGATGCCGACCTTCAACTCGCAAACCTGGATATCACTCTCGGCGTAACCCCAGAATTCAATCTCCAACACGTCGTCGCTGAAGAAAAAACTCTTACCGAAGTTCTCGTCGATGCTCCTGGAGGATTCAAAGCCATCACCGGTGCATCCGCCGTACCCTCTTTGATGCGCGCTGGCCCCAAGAAGCTCGGACTCTTTTTCAATCAGCTCAACGAACTAAGCAAACAAACCGATTTCCTTCTGTTCGATTGCGCCGCTGGTCTCGATAACCGCGTCCTCAGCTTCCTCAAACTTTCCGACGAAATCATCCTCGTCGCCAGCCCTGATCCCACATCAATCACCGACGCTTACGCCACGGCTAAAACCATTTTCCGACGCAAGCCCAATGCGCGTGTTCATGTTGTTTTCAACATGGCTAATGCTCACGAAGGCCATAAGCTCTTCACCATGTTCGAAAAAATCATGTGGAGCTACCTCAAAAAGCGTGTCAACTACCTTGGCTCAGTAAGATTCGACCAGTCCGCCGCTCTCGCCACCCGCAAGCGCGAACTGTACGTCGTCACCAACCGCGATTGCAAAGCATCACAAGATGTCCGCGCCCTCGCCCAACAAGTCCGCCAATTCCAAGAAAACGGCGTTCAAAAAGCCAGCTAACTGATCAGACCGTAGCCAAATTGAATGGGATAGGTGAGATTCACCTATCCCATTCTTATGTTAAGAGAGTGTCTTCCAAGTCCCACAACCTATAACTCTGCCAAGAACCGAATCGTCCAAACTGAAGCCATGCGATTCGCCCGCACCCTCACCCTCGCCGCCCTCGCCCTTACCAGCATCCCCGCTTTCGCATGGGATGCCACCGGCCACCGAATTGTCGGAATAATCGCCTACTCCCAACTCTCCCCCGAAAAGCAAACCAAGCTCAACGAAATCCTCAAGCAAGGCGACTCAAACTTTGCCGTCAACAACGACGCCCCCGCCCTCTGGCTCGCCCAAGCCACCGTCTTCCCCGATTTCATCAAAGGCAACCAAGAAACAATCTACGAAAAAGAAATCAGCTACTACAACGACTGGGCGTATCCTCTCGATAAACGCGACCCCAAGAGCAACGAAGGCGTCCGCATGAAGGTCTGGCACTATATCAACCGCCCCCTATTCACCGAAACCCACGGCGACCACATCCAACACGCCACATTCGATGCCGTCAAAGCCATTAACTTCATCAACACGCAATATCCAAAAGAAACCACCCCGCGCATGCAGGCTTTCTGGATCGCTTTCTCCAGCCACATCGTCGGTGACCTTCATCAACCTCTGCACTGCGCCGCAAGTTGTGCCGAAGACGGCAAAGGCGATGCTGGCGGAAATTTCTTCAAGCTGAGTGGCGATCCCAAAAACCTCCACGCCCTCTGGGATAACGCCATCACCGCTGCTGTATCCCGCGAAGGCTGGCGCGGTGGACAAATCGAAAAAGCCGCAAAGATTATCGAACTCCACCCCCCATCCCAATTCACAAATCAGATTGATGACCTCAATCCCGATAACTGGGCTGACGAAGGTGCAGAGCTTGCTAAAAGCTTTGTATACGAAGGAATCATCCAAAACACCTTTGAATCAACTGAATACAAAGAACGACGGATGAACCTTGCGCTGAAGCAAGCCGCCCTCAGCGGATACCGCCTCGCCAAAATCCTCGATAAGCTAATCCAATAAGTTCAAAAAACAAACCAGCCCACTCATCACAAGTCAAGAGCTGAGTGGGCTACTATTCATTCTATGAGCCGATTATTGGAGGCCACTAAAATCCTCTTATTTACAATTTTTGCCTCAGTTATTTACGGTTGGCTCCACGATCTCGTCACTGCCCACGTCTCACCCGCTTACTTTCTTCCCCCTCATCACATGATAATTATTGAAACAGAATCCCCTCTCCTACTCGCTCTCATCTGGGGATTCGTTGCCACCTGGTGGATGGGTGCCTTCTTCGGATTCTTTCTAGCCACCGCCGCAACTCTCGGAAAAAATCCTCTCTCATTTGTTCAGCTAAAAAAGCCGATCACATTCGGATTAATCGGGGTTCTTCTTCTCGCATACTTGATCCTCGGAGTCAACATCCTCATTCATTCACCCATCACCCCTGACTCCAAATTAAGCGCTGTTCTCACAACTCACAATTTCAGCTACGCCGCCTCTGCATTCCTCGGCGGCGGGCTCATTACTTGGACAATCTACCAACGAAAAAAAAGCGGGGCACAAATGCCCCGCCAATGAAAAGGAACGAATAAATCTACTTCTTGCGTCGGCGGCGTGCCGCGATGCCCGATGCTGCCAAAGCAAGCAAGCCCATCGTTGCCGGCTCAGGAACTGTTTCAACCGCAATACCGCGAATCGCAACGGAGTTGTTCGATTGCGCGCTACCAATGTAGCCATTTAAAGTCAAAGCACCAGTCGTCAAGTCAACTATGCCGAACCGCGAACCAGTATCTCCAACAACCTGGAAAGCACCATAAACGGTGTTCGATGCACCAACTGTCAAAATGTCGATATCACCAAGAGCTGATACATTGGTACCAAGCGCGCCAACAAAAGCCTGTGTTCCGTT
>JAPUDU010000073.1 GCA_027492935.1 Fimbriimonadaceae bacterium | reverse complement strand
TACTGGTTGGACCACTGGCACACTTTTGCGCAAGGCCTTAAAATCAATTGCCTTCGCCGTGTTAACAAGCAATTCATAAGGATTGCCTGAGGTATCAATCAACCCCATATTGTAATCCTCACCATCGCCACGACCATGCTCCGGTTCATCCCAAAACTGGAACCAATGCGCCCCAATCACATAAGGCAAGCTCGAAACATGGCGTGTATACCGATCAAACGATTCCGCCCGCTCTTTTTGAGTCTGAACAACCGGAAAATTCGCACTTGAATTCTTATTCCCGCTGTTGTTCTCCGTCGCACAGAAATAATATTCAGTGATAACAACTGGCTTACCCGTGACTTTGTTAATCGTGTCCAAATAAAACCGCGATATCCCCCCATCCACCCAGTCCGCCCCATAATTTGAGCTCATCGCATCAACATAAGGCTTTGCCGCTTTAATCGTTTCCAGATTGTAAAAACCAAAGTAACGATCTCCCATAATTGGGCGCTTCGTATCATATTTACGAATCGTTTTCTGCATCAAGCTGTAGTACCGATCCGACATCGCAAACATCCATTTGTTCACGAGTTTCATGCCGTCACTGCCTGATTTCATTCCAAGCTTCGGATTCGCAACAAACTCATCCCAATTCGTCGCCTCCGTCGCCCAATTCTTCTTCAGCTGAGCAAAATCGCCGTTGTAATGATCCCGAATCATCCCCACCAATTTCTTATGCCCGGGTTCATCTTTCCCCATCGACTCTAAGTAATAAATGAACAAAGTGTCGTCCCACCAACCCAATTCGTTGTCACTGAAATAGCCGATCAGTTTCGGATCATTCAAGATCGGTGTGATCTGGTCGCGTGCCGCCGCATCAACGTAACCTTCCATCGCCGGACTAAACAAATCGTGCCACGGAGCTTTATCATATGCCCCCAAGTGAAGCACCACAAAATAAGGCATACGGGCTTCCCCACCATGCTTGTTAATCAAGTCGTAGTCTGCCCAACCACCTAAGCTGTTAAATCCCCAAGAATCCAGTTTCTCCAAAGAATCCTTAACCCACATTTCCGCATTCGGAAAAAGCTTGCTTGCACTATAAGATTTATTGTTCGGATTATAGTTTTCCCACTTATCCCCTGGCCCTACACAACAAACCCCAAACGAGAAAAACGGCGAGCCTGTAGGTGTCGTAAATTGCCACCACCCATCCTTATTCTCAACCGAATAAGGAACGGGCGGCGTTTGGGTAAGGCTTGCGCCTCCAGTTGCCGCTTGTGCGACAACCGTCAACATCAACAGACTCGAAATCATTTCTCTTTTAAGTTGGGCTACCGCCCGCCCGGCTGACCAGGTTGCCCACCAGCAGGAACGGGGTTAGAACTGCGTTCGAAATCCCGTTTGGCGGTCGCCTCGTCGGTCGTATTCCACTGCTTCATGACCGTATCTTTCTCTTCTGCAGAAAGGCTGTCCCACTTACCGCCAGATTTAGCCATCAACGAATCAATCGTTTCCGCCGCTTTCACTTGCTCAGAGCTCATGCCTTGGTTAGGGTCTTGCGGTTGGCAACCAACCGCAAGAAACGCCATAACCAAAGCCATAGCCGCAAACAAGCTAGTTCGCATTAATCAACCATCTCTCAGGCAACGGACGAAGATTTGCATCAAGCAACTGGCCCGGTCGCAAGTTCTTCGCACTTGAGTCTGTGAACACGAAGTTTGCGCCTTCGCCAAATTTGCGCCATCCCTTTCGGTAAGTTGCCATCGCAGCCGGAGTGCTCGTAGTGATCGGCGAAGCCATGTTCACGATGTCAATTGGGAACGCACCGATACCAATTGCATAGCCAAATGGGCATTGATCGATTTCTTTGTTAATGTATGCGTCACAACCTGTGTAGTAGCTGTAAAACTCCTTATAACCATTCGCCAACATGACGACGGATGAAGGGTTATTTACAGCTGTACCGCTGGTTGCAGAGTCGCTGTTGTACCAAAAACCACCAGGAGTGAAAACACCTTGCGGAGCTGTATAGCCTGGGAACTGCGCTCCAACCGACCAAGACGGCGAAACCGTGTTAGCCATGTACGAAAGGTAAGTCGTATCTTTAATGCGGTCAGCGGGGTAGGTGCCGTAAGTAAGTGGCTTGGTTCCCGATTCTGCCGGCGATACAAAAATTTGATTGTTCTTGATGTAAGGGCCAACACATCGAGCACTACTCCAAAGATAGCTTTGGTCATATTCAGCCTGACTGTTTTGGCTTCCCATCGTGAACTGAGGGAAAACGTCGTCATAGTCTGAAAGATAAATATGAACGCCCGTGCCCGTTTGCTTCATATTCGTGAGGTCAGCCGTCTTTTTCGCTGCTACTTTAGCTTGAGCAAAAACCGGGAAGAGGATCGCCGCAAGAATCGCGATTATCGCGATAACTACGAGCAGTTCGATCAGTGTAAATGCATTTCGGAGTTTCGTCATTGTTTTGTCCGTTGAGTGAAGTGATGTGTTTTAAAGTCAGGCTTGCATCCATTGAGGAGTGCAAGACAAAGCGGGTTGAGAAAGCCAAGCGACTTTGAAAGATGAAAATGTGAAAGCACTATCTCCAGAAGAAATCAAGCGTGCCGACTTGATCCATGTATCAACAAGCAACACAGAAACCAAAGCAAAGATATTGCTTGATTCCCGCATCATCTTGTTCAAATTGATTGTTTTCATACATGCCTGGATCAATCTGTTTCTTGGTTCAAAGTCGTTATCAACCGCATGATGAATCGGTTAATCATTGACATTAATCAAGCGACCTGTTCCAAAATTGAGTTTTTAAATTATAACGATAAACCTCGCTATCTGTGAAAAATCCCGTATTTTTACCAGGCCGTTCACTTCACTAACTCCAGAATGAACTCATGAGAAACCGGTTTGGCCGCCTGAATCTGATCCACTCTAATCTCTTCGGCCAAAACCGCCATCGTCTCCGCCATCTTCCGGGAAGATTCAAAGTCACCAAACGTAAATCCAGCCCGAAACCAAACTGAATAATCTGCCTCGTTGCGCTTATTCGTCAAATCCAAAACGTGCAAAGACTGCGTTCTCATCGGTGTTTCAGCTAGGCTCAGATCAACTCCATTCCCCCACTCTTCTGCCGAATGTATCATCACAGATTTTCCGTCAATCTTCAGCTCATAATTGCCGTCGCTCAAGCCTGTAACCTTCAAACTCTGGCGCTTAAAATCGCGATTGAACGAGCCATACTTCGCCGACAAAGCTGTTCCACC
>JAPUDU010000072.1 GCA_027492935.1 Fimbriimonadaceae bacterium | reverse complement strand
GTCATGAGTTGGCGCACCTGCGTGATGGTCATGGGTTTGTAGCAATTTGTACGGAGTTTTTAGCATGCCTGAGTTGGTTTATGCCATGGATGTGGTTTTTGCCCGGTCATGTTAAATCGGTGATGGAATTGGCGGCCGATGAATCGGTCATTGAGTCGGGAGAAGCAAGGGGCCAATACGCAGAACTTTTGCTTCGGATTGGGAAATTGGCAGTGGTGACGCCACCCGTGGTGTTGCCGATTGTTAATGGCAAGGATATTAAAATGAGAATCAAACGAATATTAAGCTCGGAAAACGGTCAGAAATTGAATCGTGGACAAGCGATTGTGATTGGTGTTGCTGGTGCAGCATTGCTAGGAACGATGGTGTCTTTGAGTGCACGAGCATATGGTCAACCTGTTGTTCAGGAAAAGGTTTTGGATCATCGGCCGCAAAAAGTGCAGATTGTAGACCGAGGTTATCGCATGACCCGGCTTGACCCGAAGAATAACTTCACGGCGATTGACTCAGAGGGCAAGAGGATTTCGCTAGGGGCTGTGACGATGAAGCGCGAGGGCGAGATTCAAGATTGGAGTGGAAAGGATGAGTGGCGGCGAAGTGAGTATCAAGAGCGCGGATTGATGACGGGGTTCTATAACGAAGATGGAGTTTCGGCAACTTTCGCGGTTGAAGGTTTGGATGTGAAAGATTATGCGCCGGCTTATGCCTTTGACGAAAAGGTTGTATTTACGTCAGAGAATCAAATTCAGGTGAGTTTGACCCCGCTTTCAGGTCGAACCCGAGGGGCGGTAATGATTGCCTATTCGCGTGATCCTTGGCAAACATTTGCTACTTACGACTCCCGGACGAAAACATGGAGTGAGCAATCAGATAAGAAGAATGTTGCTGACCGTTATGTAAACAAGCAGTTTAGGGTTACGAAGGATACATTTGGTGGTCAGGCATTTGTGATTGACTACGGGCAGACTATGACGGTTGATCAAGCGACTGAGTTTGTGATGGACGACGACGAATTGGATCGCCACTTGGAAGATCGCCGGGTTGTCTTTGTGATGAAAAACGGAGATCGGGTTAGTGGTCGTGAGTTCTCGGTTTTTGAGAAAGACAGATGGCGCAAGTCTTACCGAATTTGGGAGCCGTTGGCTGATGTGGTTTCGGTTGAGATTCAGCAACGACCGGTATTGTTGTTGGATGTTCAACAGTTGCCGAGTGTGACGAAGTAGATTCTGTTAGGGTGGGCGGAACCAATTTTGCCCACCCTATATCCAGATTTAAGTGTCAGAGGAGTGAAACTTTCTGAGATTTTGAAAGTAGTGTATTGTGATGTGAGAAGGTATGAACAGTAAGACGTGGATAATTTTAGGGGTTGTAGCTGGTTTGTTTCTTATAAGTTGTTTTGCAACGATGGTTTTCATGGTGGTTCCTAGTGCAACCAAGAATATTGAAACCACTCAGATGATGGATAGCTACAATGAGCGATCTCGCTATCTGGAAATGGCCCAGAATTTTCAAACGGATTTGGATGGTGGTGGAACGATTGCTTTTACAGAGATTGGAATCAGAAAGGCCGATAACATTGAAGTTTGGACTTCGAAAACAGGTTGGAAAACAGTTCCATCTAGTTCTGTCAATCCTGGCTTTGATGTGAAGTACGGATATTACAAGGGGGTTGTTCGAGGGCGCGATCATGCTAATTTCAGCGTTTCTTGCGAGATGGGCAAATCTGAAACGAAGTCGAACGGAGAGTTTGTTATCGATATTGATAATATGTCGTATACCGACATCGGTATTTTTTTTTCTGATGGTGCTTATAAGAAGCGAGGAAGTTGGAAACCAAGAGAAAATCCGAGCGGTGCTTGGGACGTGCATTCCGATTTTAAATTAGATTTGGTCAGTTCAGTCATGTACGATGCGGAACTGTGGCCGTTCAATCCTGTTCTTGGCAAAAAGAGAAATGTTCCGGGGATGAAAGGGTTGATGATGCTTGTAGATGTGGATCAGATGGATCCCTTTGATCGCAAGGTGATTTTCACCTTAAAATCAGGAGAGAAAAAAGAGTCGTTCGGGTCAACGTTTTACGATGAATACCAGGATGTGTGGTGGGTTTTTCCTTATGATGGCAATTTGAGTGATATTGTTCAGGCCGATTACATGGGCAGAGATTCGCACTACATCTTCATTAGCGATGTTGATTTTTCGCAAGAGTAATTGAATCCGCCATCTCTCTTGAGAGGGCTAAGGGGAGGTTGAGCTTTCGAAAATACTTGTTGCCAGATTGGGGCCAGTAGTAGCATCATGTCTACCTTTGCGGTGTAGAATGTGATGGTCAGTATGAGCAACGAAAAAATCATTGTTACAGGGGCTCGAGAGAACAACCTTAAAAATATTACAATTGAAATTCCGCGGGATAAGCTCGTTGTTATTACTGGTTTGAGCGGGAGTGGGAAGAGCTCGCTAGCATTTGATACGATTTATGCAGAGGGCCAGCGGCGTTATGTTGAGAGTTTAAGCTCCTATGCTCGGCAGTTTTTGGGACAGATGGATAAGCCGGATGTTGATTCGGTGGAAGGTTTGAGCCCGGCGATTTCGATTGATCAGAAGAGTACGAGCCGGAATCCGCGTTCTACGGTTGGAACGGTTACGGAGATTTACGATTACTTGCGATTGATGTTTGCGCGGGTAGGGGTTCCTTATTCCCCAGCGACAGGGAAACCGATTGAGCGGAGTAGTCCGGAGCAGGTTGTTGATGCGACAATGAGTTTGCCGGAGGGGACGAAGATTCAGGTTCTGGCACCGGTGGTTCGCGGACGCAAAGGGGTTTATCAGAAAGAGCTGGAGGAAGTTGGGAAGTTAGGTTTTGTTCGTGTGCGAGTTGATGGGGAGATGTATGAGGTTACGGATGATATTCCGATGGATCGATACAAGCAACACACGATTGAGGTTGTGATTGACCGGTTAGTTGTCAAAGAGGGGATTGAACGGCGATTAGCAGATTCGGTTGAAACAGCCTTGAAGATGGGGAAAGGGCTTGTGACGATGAGTCATGAGATTGATGGGAAGTGGGTTGATGTTTTGTTTAGCGAGTTTTATTCTTGTCCGGAAAGTGGTTTTACGATGCCTGAACTTGAGCCGCGCATGTTCAGTTTTAACTCGCCTTATGGTGCATGTCCGGATTGTACGGGGTTAGGGACGAAGACGGAGTTTGATGCGGATCTTTGTATTCCGGATAAAAGCAAGCCGATTCGAGACGGTGCGATTGTGCCGTTCATTTAT
>JAPUDU010000071.1 GCA_027492935.1 Fimbriimonadaceae bacterium | reverse complement strand
GCGTGCCCGAACTCTTGAAGAAGTTGGTTCTGCGCTCAACGTAACCCGCGAACGAGTTCGACAAATTGAGCTCCGCGCAATGAAAAAGCTCCGCCACATCGGTCAAGAGCTCGCGCAACAAGGGTTCACTATCACCCCAAGCCCGAACTAAGTCGGCAATTCAAAAAGATGAAGCCCTCGTTTCTTGAAACGAGGGCTTCATCTTTTTTGGCTACAACAAACTATTCTAATAGTCCGCTCGCGCGGGTCAACCGCGCAGCCACTCGATCCGAACCAAGTACCGACATCAAGTCAAACAGCCCCGGACCAGCGAGTTTGCCGGTCATGGCTACACGAATCGGCATAACCACCGGCCCCATTTTCTCCATACCGTTTTCCTCTGCCCACGCCTTAACCGCATGCTCCCAATGAGCCGGGTCTTTTAATTCAGGCGCGCGTTCAATGAGACGCTCGAAAAGCCCACGAACATGAGCCTGCTTAAACGCTTTGTCCACCGACTTCTGATCAAACTCGACTTCGTCAACAAAGAAGAACTCGCACGCATGACCAAAATCTGCCAATGTCGAAACGCGTTCCTGTTCAAGCGGCAAAACAGTTTTAACGTAGTCTGGATTTGTGTCAATCGCATCCTTGAGCTTCCGCAGTCCAGGCAAGAACTCGTCAGCTTTCGGCATCCCATCTTCCCAAACCATATTCTCCCAATAGCTCCAAGTGACATCACTCTTCAAATAGTCCGAAACAAAACCGAAAAGCTCATCGGGCGACATGGCCCGAATCGCCATTCCGTTCATCCACTTCAATTTCTCAAGATCAAAGCGCCCCGGCGAAGATTGAATCCCTTTCAGGTCAAACGCCTGAGCTAATTCATCATCCGACATAATCTCTCGATCATCGCCCGGGCTCCAACCAATTAAGCAGATAAAGTTTCGCACCGGTTGAGGCAGATAGCCTTGTGACGCGTAATCAAGCACCCGTGTGGCTCCGTGGCGTTTACTCAACTTCTTACCGTCCGCTCCTACGATAACTGGGCAATGGACGAAAACTGGTAACTCCCACCCGAATGCTTCATGGAGAACAATGTGCTTGGGATAGCTACTAATCCACTCCTCACCTCTAAAAACATGAGTGGTTTCCATCAAGTGGTCATCTACCATTGCGGCAAAGTGATAAGTCGGCATTCCATCTGCCTTAATCAAAACCGGATCATCAACTGTGTCGCCCTCCCATTCCAGATTGCCCCGAATCGCATCAACCCCTTTAATCTTCACTCCATGAGGAATCCGGAGCCGGACAACAAACGGCTTCCCTTCGGCTTCTGCGGCAGCAACTTTTTCTGGTGAAGCATCCCGCCAGTCACCACCAAAGTAACCCGTTGGCATCTTATTAATGCGTTGAAACTCACGCATTTGATCCAGTTCTTCGCTTGTATCAAACGCCTTGTATGCCTTACCCTCATCAAGAAGAATTTGAATCCAATAAGCATAGATGCCAAGCTCCTTGCGCTCACTTTGTCGGTAAGGATCGTGAGGGCCGCCCAAGTGTGGCCCTTCATCAAACTCGATTCCCGCCCATTTTAAAGAGTCTATAAATTCTTGTTCACTATCTGGGTTGTAACGAGTCCGATCCGTGTCCTCAATCCGTAGCATTGAAATGCCCTGCTTCCCTTTTGCAAAAAAGTCGTTAAAAACAACCGTTCGCAGGGCTCCAATATGAAGCAAACCTGTGGGCGAAGGCGCAAATCGAACGCGGACTGACATAACTCAAATGAGGCTACCCGCCAACCCTAAATCACCCCAAGACTAAACCCCTAACCGCCTAAAGTCAGATTCTTCAATCAACGCGCAACCCCGCTAGTCCAGGTACAGTCAATATTCCTAAGCAAATAGAGCTAAGGCATGCCGCGCGTATGAGTGAAACCGAAAAAACAGAATGGTATTACGTCGGTCATTATGGTCAGCTTGGCCCTCTAAGTCTGCAAAACATGGCCGAGCTTGCCGCCGATGGAGTTATTGAGCGCGATACCTATGTCTGGAACCCTCAAATGCCCGATTGGGAAATGGCCGCCAACGTAAAAGAACTCACTCAGTATTTTGTTCAAAGCCAGACTCCCCCACCTCCTCCAACCCCTGGAAATCGCGTTCCACCCTTTTCACCCCAAACCCCCAACTTCACTTCATCAATTCCACTCCGTCCCCTCACTCCCAATCAGCCGATGACCCCATACGGTGGAACGCAGTGGATGCTCGGTTCAATCAGTGCGCCCAGAAGTGATAAGAACCGCCTCACTGCTGCCCTTCTCAATGTCTTCCCTGGATTCGGGCGGCTATATCTTGGCCACACCGCCGTAGGCGTACTGCAGTTGATTACTTCCTGCATGGGAGTAGGTTGGATCTGGTCTTGGATTGATGGGGTTTACATTCTCGCCGGTGGCGTGAAGCACGACGGTTTCGGTCGCGAACTTCCCGACTAACTATCCAAACCACGCTGAGCCATCGCGAGAGCCATCAATGCCGCCCGTGCCTTGTGCCCACATTCCTCATACTCTTTCACCGGATCAGAATCGTAAACCAAACCCGCCCCGGCCTGGACATGCGCCATGCCATCTTTCATCAGTATTGTGCGAATCGCAATCGCCAAACTCATATCCCCATTAGCTGAGAATGTCCCCACCGCGCCGCCGTAAAGACCCCGTTTCGTATTTTCAAGCTCTTCAATAATCTCCATGGCGCGCACTTTCTGCGCACCACTCAATGTCCCCGCCGGAAAAGTTGCTCGCAACAAATCTACGGCGTCCATCTCATCATTGAGTTGACCAAAAACATCGCTCACGATATGCATAACGTGGGAATACATCTCAATATGCATCAAGTTTTCAACTCGAATAGAGCCTGGCTTGCAAACACGACCGAGGTCATTCCTTCCTAAATCGACTAACATTACGTGCTCCGCCCGTTCTTTCTCATCAGCCAGCAGCTCAGCCGCCAAAGCAGAATCTTCTGCTTGCGTAACGCCCCTCGGACGCGTCCCTGCAATCGGTCGAACAGTCGCCTCACCAGAATGCAAACTCACCAACAACTCCGGCGACGCCCCCACAATATCAAACCCTTCAAATTTAAGCAAATACATAAACGGTGAAGGGTTTAAACCCCGCAAAGCCCGATAAACCGTGACTGGATGGGCATCAATCGGCTGAGAAAACCTCTGAGAAAGAACAACTTGAATACAGTCTCCCGCCTCAACATATTCTTTGACTTGCCGTACCCCTGCCTGATACTC
>JAPUDU010000070.1 GCA_027492935.1 Fimbriimonadaceae bacterium | reverse complement strand
ACTCCAGCCTAAAAGGACTCAGCTTCGAAAGCACCGAAAAACTCACGCGGATTCAACCTGCAACCATCGGTCAAGCCGGACGAATCCCTGGAGTGCGCCCATCCGATATCGCCCTTCTCATCGGCCACATCCGTAACCGAACCAAAAACAATCCTCCGTCAAAAACTACTTGACTTGAAGTGCTTGGCTAAACACACGCCAATCATAAATCAAAAATCGTTTGTTCACGCTATCCATCATGACAACGATTCCGTTCGGAAACTGTGGCCCCAAATCACGACTTGTCGTGTCGAGCCCGTCCGTACTGTCCGCTTCAGTTATAACAATTTTGGCCAATTTGTTCGCCGCATCTGCCCCTTTTTCAACTGCTCGAGAGTAAACAAACACGCGAGTTTTCTTCTCAATTTGGTCTGCGCTCAACAAATAACCATCCGTATCACTGGTTGAGTAAATCCCCAAACCTTCCCGATCACCTTGATAACCCGAAGCTCCAATCAGTGCAATTTGCTGATTGGCACCCGCATGGTCAGGATCGGCCCAATATTTACGGATCCCCATTAATTCATCGCTGTAATACACAAACCCCGCCGCATCATCAACGACAACCGCTTCAATCTCCCCGTTCCCTTCTTGATCCAATCCACTAAATTCCCCAAATCGTCGAACCAGCTTCAAGTCAACTTTCCCGTTATTTTCAGAAAGCCGATATTGCGCCATGTAGTTCGTTTTCCCCCCTGTTTTTGGCGCAACAATCGCAAATGTTGCCCCGTCCTCACGACGATAAAGCCCAATCCCCATCGGCTCCTTGGCTGACCCTTCAGCCTCACCCAAAATTTGCGTGTTCCCGCTCACATCCTCAAGCTTTCCACTCGATTGATCAATCGCATAAATCTTTAGGCGACCAGCCTTCCGCTCCGTCAAAACCGCCAAATCAACTTTCTTTTCCCCTAACTGAAAGTCATATTCGACATCAACATTGTTGGGTCGATCCAAATTCTCAATGCGCTGAATAATCTTCCCATCAAGCCCAAACACGTACAAACCTCCAACTGTTTCAACCTTATCCGTCCCTAAAATCAGGCTTTTCTCTGGCGCAACGCGGTTAACCCATATCGCAGGATCATCAGCATCGCTCGAAACAGGATCAGTCGCTATCGAAAACTTAAGTTCCTGAACCGAAGTTGCCGTGCCTCTTCCACCAGCACTGTTCGCTCCCGCAGAATTAAAGCGCGTTCCTGGTTGGTTATCAAGCGGAGAATTTCCTGTCCCCGCACATCCAACAAGACTAAGACCAACTAACCACAATCCAAAACGTCGCATGTTCTTATTATGGCGACGTCTCATTAAAACTCAAAGTTCTCCTTAGCTAATTTCGCCTGCTATGCGACTAAATTTCCGCGTCCATTTCGGATCACGTCGCATCAATGCGGCCTCAAAAACGAGTTCTGGAAGTTCGCTCGCCGCTGCCTTACTTCCATCCGGATCCATCCCTTTCACAACTGCTTCCCGCAACTGGGCCAACGCATCATCTCGCTTCGCCGTCGAAAAATCAAATCCCTCAACCGCCTTCCCCATTGTTTCACCCGCCTCAGGCGTTCCGGCTAAAAAGAACAATCCTTTATAAACCGAATAGTCACCATCAAAATCAATCGCAAAATACTTATCCTGATCAAGCTCATCACCAATCTCGGCAAACATCGCCCGAACCACCATCGGTGAAGTGCGCATATCCCCGAAGGCCTGTTTAATTGGTTGACTCAAATGCGTCGATAACCGTTGAATTGTCACATCGTCTTCGCTTCGCCGATACCCTTCTGTGTGGCAAAACTCAACTGCCGCTACTCGAACCGATTCAATGTCACTCTGGGTTCCAATCGCAGAATAGACAATTCGGTCATAAATCTCATACACCTTGCTCGATTGATATCGAAAAGTAGCAACCAAAATCCCTTCCGGAATCGATGCCGCCGCTACCGGAACACCTCCTTCCAAACGCGATTCAACAAACCGCGCTCGGTGCCCAACATTCTCCTGCCAATCGTAAGGTGTGACCATAAACCCTACTATCCTACGCTATTAACTCAAGCCATGTCCCCTAACCACCTCACAATCCCCAAGTAAAATCTCATCAAACATGAACTATCGACGGCAATATATCAAAGACCTATTCAAAATGGCACCGGGTCAATTCGCCGAAGCCTACGGTTGGGTCAAAACCCGACGCGACAGCAAGGGAGTCAGTTTCGTCCAACTCAGCGACGGTTCATGTTTCAACGATTTCCAAATCGTCATTGATGCCGGCACTATCCCCGACGAAACTCTCAAACAAATCACCACTGGCTCATGTGTCAAATTCACCGGTGAACTTGTAGAAAGCCCAGGCCAAGGGCAATCCGTGGAATTAAAAGCAAACGGAGTCACCATCTTCGGCCAAGCTGATCCCACCACGTATCCACTTCAAAAGAAAGGCGCATCATTAGAATTTCTCCGTGAAATCGCTCACCTCCGTGTCCGCGGAAATACTTTTGGCGCCGTCATGCGCGTCCGAAATCAAGCTGCTCAAGCCGTTCACAAATTCTTCGATGACCGCGGATTCAACTGGATTCACACGCCAATCATCACCGCTTCCGATGCTGAAGGCGCCGGTGCAATGTTCGCCGTGAGCACCCTTCTCGAAGCCGAACACGGCCCGAACGGCAACAAGTACCGCCTCAAAAACACCGACCCGAGCGAAGATTTCTTCGGTAAGCCCGCTTTCCTCACGGTCTCCGGACAGCTAAACGTCGAAACCCACGCCCTCGGCCTCACCAACTGCTACACATTCGGCCCAACCTTCCGCGCCGAAAACAGCCACTCCGTCCGCCACCTCAGCGAATTCTGGATGATCGAACCCGAAATGGCTTTCTGCGACATTCAAGGTGATATGGACTGCGCCGAAGAATTCGTAAAAGAAGTCATTCAACACGTTCTCGATAACTGCGCCGACGATCTCAACTTCTTCAACCAGCGAATCGAACCCACCCTTCTCGAAACCCTCACCCACGTCGCCAAATCCGACTTCGAACGAATCACTTACACCGAAGCCGTCGACATGCTTGTCAATTCCGGCGAAAATTTCGAGTTCCCCGTCGAATGGGGCAGCGACCTCCAATCCGAGCACGAACGCTGGCTCACCGAAAAGAAAATCGGCCGTCCCACCATCGTCACCGATTACCCCAAAGATATCAAAGCCTTCTACATGTACCGCAACGACGATAACAAAACCGTCCGCGCGAT
>JAPUDU010000069.1 GCA_027492935.1 Fimbriimonadaceae bacterium | reverse complement strand
TGAGGGTCATTGCCGACAACAAAAGTGTGTTGAATATCGAGGCCAGGAAGGTAATCGGTGAGGAATTGTCGGGTGGGGCCGTAGGCAGTATCAACGCAGACGATATGGTCACCGGCGCGGACGCAATGCAGGATTGCGGCGGTGATAGCAGCCATTCCTGAGGCAAAGATGAGGGATTCTTCGGTTTTTTCCAGCATGGCGAGTTTTTTCTCGACCATGGTGAGGTTGGGGTTTCCAACACGGGAATAGACATAGCGTTCTCGGGTTTTGCTGGGGTCATCTAGTTTGCCGCGGAAGGTATCGAAATCGGGTTGGACGAAGAGGGAAGTTTGGAAGATTGGTGGCGTGACAGCTCCGAGGTGGTGGGTTTCTTCGCCTAGGTGTTGGAGGTCAGTATCGCGCCGCATAGTTGTGAAATTATGTTACTCGGTGAGAGATGGGCGGTTGGTTATTCTGACTTTGCGGGCTGATCTTTGACTGGGGGCTTAAGATCGTGGTCGACGGCGCGTCGTTCATCGAAAACGAAGCAGTTGCCTTGAAAGAGGCTATCTTCTTTTGGGATATCTTCGATGTATTGAAGAATTCCACCTTGGAGGTGGTAGACATTTTTGTGACCAAGTTGGCGAAGGTAGGCGGTGGCTTTTTCGCACCGAATACCGCCAGTGCAAAACATCGCAACCTTTTGGTCAGGGTCGGTTAGATTTTGATTGATGTAGTCAGGGAACTCGTTGAAATTGGTCGTTTCGGGATCAATCGCACCTTGAAACGTTCCGTCTTCATATTCGTAGGAATTGCGGCAATCGACGAGGACGACATCCGGTTGAGAGATGATTTCGTTCCAATCTTTGGGGGCAACATATGTGCCGACCAAATGGTTAGGGTCGATGCTTTCGATGCCCATACTTACAATTTCTCTTTTCAGTTTGACTTTCCAGCGTTTGAAAGGGTGGGTTTCAACTTCGGAGAATTTAATCGTTAGGTTTACGAATCGTTCATCTTTAGCGATGGCGGCGAAAAAGAGATCAATTGATTCAGGAGAACCGGAAAGAGTGGAGTTAATGCCTTCTTCGGCGAGGAGGACTGTTCCGAGAAGGCTGAGGTTTTTACCAAGTTCTTCAACCCATGGTTGAAGAACTTGGTAATCGGGGAGGGATACAAATCGGTAGAAAGCGGCTACCTTGACCATGCCTTCCTCGTTATGCTTTTGCGGCAGCGAATTCGCGAATCGCAGCGGCAGCGTTTGGGGTTTCTTGCCCAGAATCGCCGTGGTCGACTTTAACTTCTCCGATGACCTCGGCTGCTTTGACCGCGATATCGGTGAGTGTTTTTCGGTGTCGACCGATTGCGATGAGCGCAGAGTTCATAGCGTATCGGGTTCGGTTAGGAGCTTTATGGATGTTTTTGATGATGTAATCGATGAGGGGTCTGAATTCAGAATCAGCGCGTCGGGTGGCTTTAGCGGCGAAGATTGATACAGCGTTCCAACCGATGGTAGAAATCCACTCGGACTGGTTTTCGATCCAAGCTTGGGTGGTGATCCAGGAATTTGGGTAACGAACCATGAGACCCGCGACGGAGCCACAGAGTACATAGTTTTCTGATTCTTCAGCCCAGAGTGTGAGCTCGTCCATGCTTAGGTCTTGGGGGGAAGCGACCATTGTAGCGAGCATTCGGGCGTCGTGGTTTTCTGTATTCCAGAGAAGTGTTGCTTGACGTGAACTGTTGCGGAACTCACCGGCGATTCGCTTGAGGTTGGCGAAACTGACTCCAAACATAGGATCTTTGATGCCGTGCTTTCTATAAACTTCGCTGTTCTTTTTTGAACCACTGCGCTCTAGTTCCTCCATCATTTCCTCAAATTTCATAATGGTTGATTTTACTGGAAACGGCCTTCGGCCCCCCCGCCTTTCACTCAGTTTTAATTGAGTTGGTGAACGCTCACTTTGAATTGTTGTGGTGGGTTGAGATTGGTTGGGTGTTTTGGCTTGGGCCTGTATTGGGTTGGGAGGGATTGGGATAGGTAATCTTGTGGGCACTGAAATGGGAAATCCAATTACTAAATCGCCTGAAGGTTTGAATGTCCCGAATGATCCGATCATTCCGTTTGTTATTGGGGATGGCATTGGTCCAGATATTTGGCGAGCCAGCGTCAATGTTTTTGATGCGGCGGTTGAAAAGGCTTACGGTGGAGAAAAGAAAGTTGAGTGGCTGGAAGTTTTGGCTGGTCAGAAAGCGTTTGACACTACGGGCGAATGGTTGCCGCAAGACACCCTAGATAAGTTTAGTGAGTACCGCGTTGGAATTAAAGGGCCGTTGACGACGCCAGTTGGTGGCGGTATTCGGTCTATCAACGTTGCTTTACGGCAGATTCTTGACCTTTATGTTTGTTTGCGACCGGTTCGCTGGTTTACGGGTGTTCCTAGCCCAGTTAAAGAACCCAATTTGGTTGACATGGTGATCTTCCGAGAAAATACGGAAGACATTTACGCCGGTATTGAGTTTGTGGCAGGTACCGAAGAATCAGAGAAGTTTTTGGCATGGCTTGGAGCTGAGTATCCGGACAAGGCTAAAAAGATTCGATTTGGAACGAAAGCACAAGGCGATAGCTGGAATAAAGAGCTTGAAGGGATTGGTGCTCCGGCGCGCGATTTGCCGGTGAGCGTTGGTATTGGGATTAAGCCAGTCAGCTATTTGGGTACGGAACGACTTGTACATAGTGCGATTGAGTATGCGATTTCAAATGGTCGAAAGAGCGTGACGTTGATTCACAAAGGGAACATCATGAAGTACACGGAAGGTTCGTTTATGGATTGGGGTTACCAAGTGGCGCGTGATTTTTATGGTGCGGTTCCGCTGGATGGCGGCCCATGGCATGTGATTCCGGAAGGGAAGCCGGGCGCAGGGATTGTGATTAAAGATGGCATTGCAGATGCGTTCTTGCAGCAAATTTTGCTTCGTCCGAAAGATTACGATGTTGTTGCGACATTGAACTTGAATGGCGACTACATTAGCGATGCCTTGGCAGCGCAGGTAGGCGGAATTGGAATTGCTCCGGGCGCGAACATCAACTATGTGAGCGGTCATGCGATTTTTGAAGCGACACATGGTACGGCTCCGAAGTACGAAAATTTGGACAAAGTGAATCCGAGTTCTGTGATTTTGAGCGGTGAGATGATGTTCCGTCACATGGGCTGGACTGAAGCGGATGACTTGATTTTGAAAGGAGTTGAAGGTGCAATTTCCTCTAATACGTTGACTTACGACTAAGAGCGTATGTTGGATTATCCTC